>DAOUIX010000026.1:0-26708 GCA_034423235.1 Chloroflexota bacterium
TCCGAGCGCGAAATCCTGGCCCTGGTCCTCTTCGGCTACCCCGAGCTCATCCCCAAGGCCCCCCGCCGCCGCGCCATCGACATCCTGCTGCACTACGACAAGTACAAGGGCCGCCTCAACTGGCCCAGCAGCGACGACCCCGAGGAATGGACCCTCGAACAGATCCGCGACTTCCAGATGGCCAAGATCCGCAACGGCGCCCGCTACAACAAGCCCGTGCCCTCCGAGCGCGACGCCGTCCTGCAAGCCCTGGGCGAGTTCGTCCACGTGCAGGACGGCCGCTGGCTCGACGTCCTACCCCTCACCGGCCTCTACACCGAGGAAATCGCCTCCAGGTACCCCAAAGTCGACCTCACCTTCGCCGAAATGACCGACCAGGTCTTCGAATTCGTCCAGGACCGCGCCCCCCGCACCCTCCGCCACGAGCTCTACCCCGACGCCTTCCACGAAGGCCCCGAGGGCTACGACGTGATGTCCCTGATCTTCCGCCTCGAGGGCTATCCCCGCGACGAGCGGCGCCAGTACCTCACCACCATGCGCCGCCGCATCAAGGACAACGGCCAGCTCTTCCTGGCCTTCGTCAACCGGCGCTCCTACCACCGCCCGCTGCGCTGGATGCGCGGACGCATCGGCCACTCCGGCGTCGAATACGCCCTCGCGCCCGACCCCAGCCTGGGCCCCTTCAAGGCAGCCACCCCCGGCGAAATCCGCGCCGACCTCCAGGCCACCGGCTGGCGCGTTCGCGACCGCCGCCACTTCTTTGCCGTCCCCCCGGCGGACGAGATCGAATTCCGCGCCGGCCGCAAGGGCCGCAAAGTCAAACTCGCCGGCCAAACCCTCACTCGTCTAAGCCGCGTGCTGCAGCCAGTGGATCCCGTGCTGGGCCCCGTGGCGCGCGTCCACGCCTGGGACGTGGTCCCCGCCTGAATCCTCCGTCCGAACAATCTCTGGCCCGGCCGACGCGCAGGAGACCGGCGTCGTGCGCGAGGTGCGGCCCTAGGGAGCCTGCGGCGGAGTGAGATCCAACTCCACGCCAAGCCACCCGTGGTGGGCTTCCAGCCGTGAAGCGACTCGGCTTCCGGGAACGATGGGCTCGACGCCCACGACTCCCGAAAACACGTCGTAGTCCGCACCCGCGTCGCTCATCGCCACACGCGCCAGCGGTACCTGTTGCTGCACATCCACCAGGCCGCTGGCCGGGACGTAGCCCGCCACAACGAGCATCAGCAGATAGGTGCGCCCCGGCTCGAGCGCCAACGAATCGCCCGCCCCCGCCGCGCCATTGATCTCAAGCCGCTCGGCGTCAAACTCTATCCGGGCATGCTGCGCCTCCGGCGCCAGAAACAGCGGACCCTCCCACCATCGAACCGCCGCTCTGTGGTCCGGTTCGGCTGGCCCTGACCCCGTGGCGTCGGCCTCGTAAAGCCGCAACTCGGTACCGGTTTCAAAAGGAAGCATGTGCGGATTCCAGTACCAAAGATTCACGACGGCCCGATCGCCGTCCATTTCCCCGAAGTACCCAAGACCGGCGACCTGGGGTTCGTGCTCCGACAAGTCGGGGGCCTGCCGCGGCCGAATCTGGACAAACGGCGCGATCTCGGCATGCGCGAACAGCGAGAGCGCCTCGCAGCTCCGGGCCGACAGCGGGACCAGCTGCGGGGTGCCTGTCAAGGTCACGGTCTCGGGTCCTGCCACCAGTTCGGCGCCCGGCGAACCCAGCACGCGAAAATCAAGCTGCCCATTCGAGACTTCGCAGGTGCGGCGCGGCGGCTCCGGCAGGCCGGCGATCTCGGATTCAACTCGCCACACCGGCGACCAGCTGACCGCCGATGGATAAACGCGCATTCCGTACCCGGTCCATATCGCGTCGTCGGGCGACAACCCAAGCGTGTTCGGCTCGATCAGCGCCGGCAGCACAACCACGCCACCCTCCCAGTCGCCCAGGCTCGTATCGAACCGAGGGGCTCGCGTGGCTCGGTTGACGTCCGTTGACGGCGGCGCGCGAATGTCAACGTGATCGATGAAGTTGTACAGCAGCATGCGGCGTGCATAGAGCGAAAGCGCGCCCGTGAGCGTCACCTGCACATCGGCGGGAACAACTTCGCGCAGACGGCGGTAGCTCGACGCTGCGACATCGGTCGTTCCGGCGCCAGGCAGCACTTGAAACACTCGATGCCGCAGACCCGCGGCCGACCGCGTGTCGGCCACGAGCCTGAAGTGCGCGGGATCGTTCAGGAGCAGTCGGGCCGCGGGGGTCAGCGCGTCCAGGTGCGCGCCCGTCACGTGCAGATGGGTAATCCCCATCGCCGCCAGATCGTCACGGTGCAGAAAGCGCAGCGCGTCTTCGTAGACCGGCGTGGCGTACTGCGCCAGCGACTGCAATTCCCGACCCGAGGTCGGAGACGCGATCCCCGCAAGCGACGCCACGACCGCCGGCTGGGTGGTTAGCAGCCGCGCATCGTCTGGCAGCGACCGCGCAAGCCACTCGTAAACATCCCAATTGGCCTCCAGCATCGAGCCGAACTGCGTCCGCATGGCAAACCGGTCGGCGGGCTGGATCCCGGCCGGATGTCCGATGTTGAGTCCGCCAAACGCGAGTTGCGTGCCCGATATCGCCCGAGGAACGATCGTCGGCAGCAGGGCCAAAAGCCCGAGTGCCAGCATGGCCAGCCCCCGGCGCTTTCCGGAGAGTTCGCCGACCAGGGCGCTGACCCCAACCAGGGCGGCGAACATCGCCACGGCGGCAGCCAGCCACAGGATTCGCTGGTCGTTCGCCGCCCGCACGGAGCGCAGGAATTCGGCTTCCGCCAGCCCAAGGAGCCCGGCCAGCGTCAGGAAAGCCAACCCCCAGCTGCGCCGACGAATCGCCGCAAACGCGCCAATAGCCGTCAGGGGAATGACCCCGACCTGGATCAAGGCGGGACCCGCCAACTCGAAAAGCGCCAGGTCCTCCGCCTTGGGATCGAACTCAATGCGCACCATTCCGGTGGTCCCGCCCCGCCCGAGCACCGCGTCGGAAATCGGCCCACCGGCCAGCACCACCAGCAGGGCCGCCCCCGCCAGGGCGGCCGCCAGCCACCACCGACCGTACGCCGGCGGTCGAACCAGGCGAACGATGCCAACCAGGCCCAGCGCCGCGCCGGAGAAAATCAGCACGGCGGCTTCCGCCAGCGCCGAGACGCCGGCCGCCCCCGCCAGGACCACCGCCTGTCGGCGCGCCACCGCCGACTCCAGCGCCGCGGCGATCAGAATGGCGATGCCCACGGCGAGTGACCACTGCGGCTGCTCGACCCAGTCGAATGCCAGACGCGTTGCCGAGTGCGCCGACTCGGCGGGGGCCAGCCCTGCCACGAAGCCGGCGACGCCACCGTCGTCTCCGGACGACGCAACGTAGGGAGGCGCCCCGATGGTGAAGGACCCGGCAAACAGCCCAAGGGCGGCGCCGCTGCCCGCCGCCAGAGGCAGCGGCGAGCCCAGGTCCCGCGCGAACCCGACGGCCGCAAGAATCAGCGCCACCGTCAGGAACGACAAGAGGACGTAGTACACGGTCCAGACCGGGGCGCTCGTCAGGCTCATCACCGACGCCGCCAGCAGGTCAGCGCCGTAGTGATAGCCGATACCGGCGTCGACACCGTAGGGCGTGACAGGTGGAAACTCGCCCCGGGCCATGCGCTGCGCCAGCGCGAAGTGCCACGACTCGTCGACGAACCAGACGTGCGTCCGGTTCGCCAGGGTGAACACGAACAGGCCGGCCGAGACGGCGCCCCCGATCAGCAGGCGGCGCACGGTCCGATGGGACACACGCCGAAGCGCCCCGCTCCGAATGGCCACAACGGTCGCCAGCGCCGACGGCGCCAGCGCCCCAATCCAGGCGCTCGCCGGGCCTGGCGCCAAATAGGCCGCAAGATTGGTTGCTAGCAGGACCGCAACGACTCCGACAATCGGCGCGTAGAGCGGCCACACGGAACGCGGGCGGTGGGAAAACGCCGCCTGCGCCAGCGGCGCGCCGATAGCTGCCATCCAGAGGCAAACAAGACTGGCCTGCAAAACCCCGGGCCAGGGCGGCAGCGCGGGATCCAGGGTCATCGCCGTTGATCCGCGCTACGGCTTGGCGCCGAGCCGCTCGGTTCGTGCGGTTCGACCCAGGTCATCGGCCGCGCGACGCCGCGAACTGTCGGCCAGTCGCGGGCCGTGCGCCGGCGACCGTCGTTTCCAGGCGCACACCTATGCCGTGAGCCATCCTGCGACCTGTCGACCACTGCCGATTGTAGGCGGCGACTTGAGCCGCTAAGGGCCGGGGCACGCGCGCCCATCCAGCCCCTGATGCGGACCGAGTTTCGGAGAACCTTGGCCCCAGCGATGGTTCAAAACCCAGCGCGCCGCCGGCGGCCGGGGAGATGTGAACGGCGCCACGAGACGGGATCGCCGTTCGCGGAGACCACCCGCGTTCGGAAACCGCCGGGGTTCGCTCGCCTAAACTGCGCCAGTTCGTGGCGCTGGCGGCGCGTCGTAGCGTATGACTGGTAACGGCTCGACATCGTCGACTCATTGAGGGGCGGCGCGCGCCGTCACACAAGCGGAATGGCTGCCATGCTTCTCACCATCATCGTACCGGCCTATAACGAGGCTGAGCGGCTGGATCGGACGCTGCCGCAAATCCTTGACCGGCTGGCCGACTTCCCTGCTGGCAGCCGCGTGCTGGTGGTTGATGACGGCAGCGCCGACGGGACCGGCGACGCCGTGCGCGGGCGAATGCCGGCCCACCCCAACCTCGACCTCATCACCCTGTCGCGGCAGGGTGGCAAAGGGGCGGCGGTACGGGCCGGCATGCGGGCCGCCGCCACTGAAGTCATCGGCTTTATGGACGCCGATCTGTCCACCGACCTCCGGCATTTGGACGACGCGGTGGCTGCCATTCAGGCGGGCGCCGACGTCGTGATCGGTTCACGGGCGCTGCGCCAAAGCCAGACGTACGTGCGACAGCCGGTCTACCGTCGGGCCGGCGCCCGCATCTTTCGTGAACTGGCCCGCCAGGTCGGCCGTCTGCCCGATACCCCCGACTCGCAATGTGGCTTCAAGTTCTTCCGCGGGCCTGTGGCCCACGATCTGTTTGAGTCGACCGTCATCGATCGCTGGATGTTTGACCTGGAGGTGCTTCGGCTCGCGCGCCACCGTGGCTACACGGTCCAACAGCTGCCGGTCGAATGGACCAACGACCCCGACTCGCGCCTCCGGCTGACCGTGGACAGCCTGCGGATGGTGCGCGACCTTGCCAGGGTCCGCTGGCGCTTCCTGACCGGCCGCTACGGCCCGCCCGGACCACCCACCTAAGACCAGACGATGCGAACCCTTCGCCTTCAGACGCTTGCCCCGACGACCAGGGGAACCCCGTAGCCGCCGTGGGTGACCTGATCATCGCCATGCGCGAGTTTCTGCTGGAGTTTCTGGAAGCCAATCAATACCTGGCCCTGGCCATCTACGTCGGGGTGGAAGAAGCCGGCGTTCCGTTTCCCGTGCCGGCGGACACCGCCATTGTGCTGATGGGATATCAGGTTTACCGGGGCGTGGCGAATCCGGTCGCCGTCGTGGCCACGGTGGTTGTGTCGGCCACGGCCGGCGCGTCGGTGCTGTACTGGCTGGCCCGTCTGGTCGGACCTCGCCTCATTACACGGTTCGGACGCGCACTCCACATCACGCCTGAGCGGCGCGAACGTGCCGAGCGCTGGATACACCGCTATGAGGTTCCAGCGGTGGTCATCGGACGGCTTATCCCCGGGTTTCGCATCGTCATCACCATCGTGGCTGGCGCGGCCCGGGCCAGCTTCTGGAAATTCCTGCCCTCCGCCGCCCTGTCCGCGCTCATTTGGGCTGGCATCTACATGGGTATTGGCTGGGGGCTCGGTGACCAGTACCGACGCGTGGCGTCAGCCGTCGAGGCCGATCCCCGCGTCGGGTTTGGGATCGTCCTGGCGGCCGTCGTCGTGGTGGCTGCCTTGATCGCGTTCAGGCTGCGCCGGCGCCTGTTTCGACAAGTGAAGCTGCGCAAGCCCCGCAGTGACGGCCCCCCGCCCCCGCCGCTTTAGGTCGTGGTTCGCTCCGCCTCGCTCAGGCGGCCATTGCGCCCGACCACCCGTTTGATCAGGGTCAGCCAACTCGAACTGCCCTGGCCACGCCAGTCCAGGTCGTCTTGCAGCTTCATCAGCCGGTCCATGCGGCCCAGCCGCTCGGCCCGTTCGTAAATGCGCAGCCACACGCAAGGCAACGTGGGATCGGTCTCGCACATGCCGTAGATGTCGGTCCCGCCACAAGGACCGTCCCGCAGCCCCTTCGGACAGGCCATCGGACAGATGAACGCCGTGTCCTGCAGGATGCAGTGGCCGCACATCTGGCAACCGAACAGCGGACGCTTCACCAGGCGTTCGACCAGCGTGAACGCCTGGACCGGGGCGTCGCGCAACGCCCGTTGGGCGGTGACCTCGGTAATGTTCACGGCGTGGTGGTGCCCGTTCGACGGCTCACAACATCAAGTATATGGCCGGACGCCCCCCGACTCAGGCGAGCCTGGGTTACGCGCCGCTCTGGCCGGCGGCCTGCTCGGGCCGCACCGTCGGCGGCGTGACTCGGCGCTCTGGGACAAACAGGCGGCGTCCAATAAAGAGCTGGGACGGATCGGTGATTTCGTTTATCGCGGCAAGGTCCTCCACGGTCACGTTCAACTCCTGCGAAATCGCGTAGAGCGTGTCGCCCGCCTTGACGACGTACACGTCGGCGGCGGCGCCCCCGCCGGCCACCGGCGTCTCCGGCTGCACGCGTTCGCCCGGCTGCGGCAACTGGAGCTTTTGCCCCACGAAGATGTTGTTTGGATCGGGCAGGTCGTTCTTGGCCTGCAGGTCCTCGATGGTGATGCTGAAGCGCTCGGCCACCACCGATAGCGTGTCGCCCGGCTGCACCGTGTAGGTCTGCGGGGCCGGCGTAGGCGTGGGTGTGGCGGCGGGCGTCGGGGTTGGGCTCGGCGTCGGAGACACTTCGCTGTCCGGCGTGGGCGTGGCGGTTTCGGTCTGAAGGCCCACACCGCCGCCCTCGGTGGCCTGGGTGTACAGGACATACGCCACAACGCCCAGGATCAGAAGCCCGAGCACTCCCAGCACTAGCTCACGGCGCGAACTGTCCAGCCCTTCACACCTCCGGCGCCTCCGGGCGGCAAACCCGGCGGGCGGCTGGCCGACACAGCGCGAGTATAGGCGTGTACTGGCGCCTTCGGACGTACCATGCGCGTATGCAAGCGCTTGTACTGGCTGCCGGCTGGGCCACGCGGCTGGGATCCATTACCGGCGGCGGGCCGAAGCACCTTCTGCCCATCGGGTCCCGCACCGTCATCGACTTCGTGCTCGACCGCCTCGGCGCGGTCCCAGCGGTTGAGCGGGTCACCGTCATTACCCACGATGTGTTCTTCCAACAGTTCGTGGAGTGGGCGGCCGCGCGGGAGGGCCAACCGCCCGTGACCGTCATGAGCGACGGCACGAACTCGCTGGACACCCGGCTCGGGGCCGTGGGGGACATGGCCTACTTCATCCGCGAGTCTGGAATCGACGATGACGTGCTGGCGATCGCGGGCGACAACTTGTTCGACTTTGACCTCGCGCCGCTGGCGCGGGCCGCGCGCCGCGACCTGGTGGTGGGCCTGTACGACGTCGGGTCGCTCGACCTCGCCACCCGCTACGGCGTGGTCGAGATTGACGAGGCGGGCGTGGTGACCAGCTTTGTCGAAAAGCCGGAACGTCCGCGCAGCACCCTGGCGTCCGCGGCCATTTACGGAATCCCGCGCGCGCGGCTGGGCGCGGTGCAGGCGTTCATGGACGCCGGCGGCGACCCTGACAAGTCCGGCGAGCTGATCGCCTGGCTGCACACGCACGAGAGGGTGCTGGGTCAAGTGTTCTCGGGTCGCTGGATCGACATCGGCAGCCCCGACGAATACGCGCGCGCCCAGGCCGACTTCGGCGGGTGAGGCGCCCGCTGTCGCCGGCTGAGAATCCGACACTCGGATGAGCGTCGTCCTGGCGCTGGCGCTCGGCGTATCCAGCGGGCTGAATCCCTACGTGACGGTGGCCATCACGTCCATCGTCGCGGCCCGCTCCGACCTGCTGACGCCGGCGCCCGCGTTCGCCTTCGTGGCCTCGACCGGCATGTTCGTGGGCGCGCTGTTGCTGTTGCCGATCGACATCTTCGCGGACAAATTTCCGGGCAGCGGCGGGCTCATGGACCGTGTGGGGTGGGTGGTGCGGCCCGTCGCCGGCGGCATTGTGGGCGGAGCGGCCCTGGCTGTGGGCGGTCCCGGCGTGATTCTGGGAGTGGCGCTGGGCGCCGGCGCGGCGCTGGCCACCCACGCCCTGCGACTGCGTACGCGCCGCCGCGTGCAGTGGCGCATGCTCGGCTTCGGGCGCATCGTGTTCGGCGCCTACGGCGACTTCGGCAGCGGCATCGTGGCCATGATCGCTCTGCTCACGCCTCCGCTGGGCCTCGCAATCGCCGCAAGCCTGATCATCGCGGCGGTATTGGTGGACCGCCGCTGGGGCGGCGAGGCGCCGACCTAGGCGGTCGACTCCTCCGAGACGCCGAGTGCCTGTAACACGCCTCGCGCCTTGTGCCGGGTCTCGGCGAATTCGAGGTCGGCGTCCGATTCGGACACGATTCCGGCGCCGACATGCAGATGGCCCACGTTTTGCTGCCGCTGCACCGTGCGTATCGCCAGGCTGGCCGTCAGCCCGCCGTCGAAGCCCAGCGCGAAGATGCTGCCGCAATAGGCGCCGCGGCGAACCGGCTCCAATTCGTCGATGATCTCGGAGGCGCGGATTTTGGGCGCCCCGGTAATCGAGCCGCCGGGCCAGCAGGCTTCCAACAGGTTGGCCGCCGAGACCCCGGGGCCAAGTTCGCCCCGGACCTCCGAGACCAGTTGCCACACGGTCGGCAGCGCCTCGGTCTGCCAGAGCGCGGGCACGCTAATGGATCCGGGCCGGCACACCCGCCCAAAGTCATTGCGAAGCACGTCCACGATCATCACGTTCTCCGCCCGGTCCTTAGGGCTGGCCCGCAGCCGCGCCTCTGCGGCGGCGTCCTTCCCAGGGGTGGCCCCGCGCGGCGCCGTGCCCTTGATGGGTCGCGTCCGCGCCTGGCCAGCCGGGTCGACGCGGAGAAACAGCTCGGGCGACGCGCTGGCCAGCTCGACGCCGTCTGCGTCGAGGTAGGCGCCAAAGGGCGCCGGGTGCATCGCGGCCAGCCGTTGGAATAGCTCAAGCCCCGGCTCCGGCGCGTCGAACTCGATCCGGCGCGCCACGTTCACTTGGTAGCAGTCACCGGCGGCGATGTAGTCCTTCACCGCCGCCACCCAGTGTCCGAACCGATGGCGGTCAGCGTTCGTGCGGGCGATTCGCCGGACGGGCGGCGTTACGGCCCGCTCGTGCGCGTGCAGGCGTTCCCGCACCGCGGCACACGTGTCGTGCGGATCGCGCCGGCCGTACGCCGTCGCTATGAGGCAACCGCTGCCGTCGCGTGCGTCCCGTGCCACCACCCAGTCGTAAATGCCAAACCACATCAGGTCGGTGGGCACCGGCCCCGGGCAGCGTTCCGGTAGAACTTCAAGCTCATAGGCGGCGTCGTAAGCGATGTAGCCAATGGCCCCACCAGCAAACGGGGGCAGCGGCTCGCCACGGTTCGGGCCGACGTGCGGAACGACGCTGTCGAGAGCCGCAAAGCCATTGCCCGGCAACCGGCCACGGACCTCCGAGACCACGCCCCCCGCCGTCCAGCGCACGGTGTCGACGGGATCGGCCGCCAGGTAGGACCAGCGGCCCTCGTTTTCGGTGTCGGTTCCACCCTCGAGGACCGCCAACCCGGGCAGGTCGCGGAACGCTTCGGCCAAAAGGGGCAGCGGCGGCAACCGGTCGACGCGGAGCACGCAGCGCGCCTGTTCGTTCGCGTGCATTCGGGGCACGATGTCGCTGGCGCGCGCATCGAGCAGGGAGACTTGTGGCATGGATGGACGTCGCGAAACCGGGTGCGGAGAGGGGCCGCTCATCCTAGCGCCGCCCCGACAGCGGCCGTCGGCGCGCCGAATGTTTCACGTGGAACATTCAATCCCGGCAACCGCATGAACCTCCCGACCGGCAAGCTGCCGCTCCCGCTCTTGCGAAAGGCGCTCGACCAAGTTCCGCGCCGGGACCCGACGGTCCTGGTTGGCGCGGAGCCCGGCGAGGACGCCGCGGTGATCGACGTCGGCGGTCCTGACCTCCTGGTGGCCGCCGCCGATCCCATCACCTTTGCGGCCGCCGATATCGGGACGTACCTGCTGGCGGTCAACGGCAACGACCTGGCCGTGACGGGCGCCGTGCCGCGCTGGCTCCTCGCGACAGTCATGGTTCCGGCGGGCACCACGGCGCCAGAGATTGAGGCGCTGCTGGCGGACGTGACCGCTGCCTGCGCCGCCGCCGACGTGGCACTGGTGGGCGGGCACACCGAAATCACTGACAGCGTGATCTCCCCGGTCGTCGCCGGCACGCTGATGGGCACGGTGGCCCGCGGTTCGCTGGTACGCACGTCCGGCGCTCAGCCGGGGGACGCGCTGCTGCTGGTCGGCGAGGTCGCGATTGAGGGCACCGCCATCCTGGCCGGCGACCATGCCGACAGGCTGCGGCGAGCCGGCGTCAGCGAAGCAGACATCGAAACCGGAGCCTCCAGGCTTCACGCGCCCGGCATCTCCGTTCGACCCGCCGCGGCGGCATTGCGGGCCGCCGCGAATGTGCATGCCATGCACGACCCCACCGAAGGCGGCCTGGCCGCCGCACTCCACGAAATGGCGGAGGCCGCCGACGTGGGAATGATGGCCAATCGCGATGCCGTGCCGGTGCTGCCGGAATGCCGCAGGATTTGCCGACGGCTGGGGCTGGACCCCTATGCGTTGCTGGCCTCCGGCGCTCTGCTGGCCAGCCTGCCGGCTGATCAGGCCCACGCGGCCTCGACGGCGCTCCACGAGGCTGGCCTGGCCGCCGCCGCCATTGGAGAGGTCGCTACCGCATCCGACGGTCGTCGCTGGACAGTCGGCGGAAACAACGTCCCGATACCCGTCGTGGAGCGCGATGAACTGGCCCGCTTCCTGGAATCGGCCTGACGCGCCGGTACCATTCACCAGTTCGACTCCTCGTTGGCGCCGCCTTGTCCAACTCGACCATTGATCTCCGCAGCGACACGCTCACCTCCCCCACGCCCGCCATGCGCAGGGCCATGGCGGAGGCAGAGGTTGGGGATGACGTTTTCGGTGAGGACCCCACGGTGCGGTCGCTGGAAGAGCGCTGCGCGGAGATGTTTGGCATGGACGCCGGGCTACTCGTCGCCAGCGGCACCCAGGGCAACCTCTGCTCGCTGCTGACCCACTGCCGGCCGCGGCAGGAAGTCATAGCCGAGCGCGGCTGCCATGTCGTCACCTGGGAAGTCGGCGGCTGGGCCTCGTTGGTGGGGGTCACCATGGCCGCCGTGGACGCGCCCAACGGCATCCTGACGCCCGATCTGATTCGCGGCGCGGTCAAAGCGCCGAACGTCCACCTGGTGGACACGCATCTCGTGTGGATCGAGAACACTCACAACACGGCCGGTGGCACCTGCACCCCGCCGGAGCGCATGGCCGACGTGGTGCGGACGGCGCATGAGCTTGGCCTGCGGGTGCATGTGGACGGCGCCCGCATTTTCAACGCCGCGGCCGCGTTGGAGTGCTCGGTTGCCGACTTGATGCAGGGCGCCGACAGTGTGCAGTTCTGCCTGTCCAAGGGTTTGGGCGCGCCGGTTGGGTCCCTGTTGCTGGGATCGCATGACTACATTCACGAAGCGCGACGCGTCCGCAAGATGGTTGGCGGCGGGATGCGGCAGGCGGGCGTGCTGGCGGCGGCAGGTCACGTGGCGCTGGACGAGATTCCGGAGCGCCTACCGCAGGACCACGCCAACGCGCGGCTGCTGGCCGAACTGCTGAGCGACACCCCCGGTCTGACGGTGGATCCGGACGCGGTGGCCACCAACCTGGTCTTCTTCGACATAGGCCCCGAACTGGGCCTGCCGACGGAATTCGAGGCTCGGTTGGATGCGGCGGGCGTGCGGGTCGTCGGATTCAATGAGACCGGCCGCTGCCGTGCGGTGACCTACCACCAGATATCCACCGACGACATTCAGCGGGCGGCTGAGATCATCCACGACTGCGCCGCCAACGCCGGCGGCTGACGTGCGCGTCCTGGTCACCGGTGCCACCGGGAACCTGGGTCCCTTTGTTCTTGAGGCGCTACGCGACGACGGCCACCAGATTCGCGCGCTCGTTCGCGAGTCCAGCGACCGGTCCTGGCTCAACGCCAACAATGTCGAAACGGTCGAAGGCGACATCCTGCAGCCCGACACGCTGAGCGAGGCGGTGGAGGGCGTGGCCGCGGTCATCCACATGGCCGGGCTGCACGACTCCTGGGCTCCCCGTGCCGGCGATTTCTTCGAGGCCAACGTCGACGGCGCCTGCAACGTGCGCGACGCCGCCCGGACCGCCGGCGTCCACCGCCTGGTCTTTGTCAGCAGCGGCTCGACCATCGGCGAAGAAGAAGACGCGGTGGGCACGGAGCACACCGAGCGGCGCGACTACGCGCTCAGTGACTACGAACGCTCCAAGGTCGAGGCCGAGGTCGCCCTGCTGGAGGACGGGTCGCCGCTTGACGTCGTGATCGTGAACCCCGCCACCGTCTATGGGCCGGGTGACGCCTCGGGAACCGGGCAGGCTCTGGTCGGCGCGCTCAGCGGCCGCCTGGGCGTGTCGGTGGATGTGCCGGTGGCCTGGGTCTACGTCAAGGACGTGGCGCGCGGGATCGCGTCGGCGCTGGTGCGCGGGCGGCCGGGCGAGCGCTACATCCTGGCCAGCCACAACATGTCGCGCCTCGCATTCCTCCAGCGGGCGGTCGAACTGGCCGACCTTGAGTACGAAGTCAAGCCGGCCTCGCCGCTAGCCTGGCAGGCCTTCGGCCTGATCTACAGCCTGCCGGCCTGGATCAAGCGAAGCCGTCCGCTGATCTCGCGGGCCGCGGTGCGGATTGCGCTGCACGGCAGCCAGCTTGATGGCTCCAAAGCCGAGCGCGAGCTTGGCCTGAACTACACGCCGCTGGATGATGGCCTCAACGCCACCCTGGACTGGCTGCACGAAGCCGAACTCGTGGACCTTCCGGAAGAAGACGACGATGAACCAGACGACCAACCTGCCCAGCGAAGCTGAGGTCGAGGCCGACACCCGGGACTACTACCGGGCGCGCGCGCCGGAGTTTGAGCAGTGGATCCTGCGCGAGGGCCGCTACGCGCACGGCGACGAGGCTGACGCCGCCTGGCATCGCGAGATGTCGGAACTGCAACGGTTTGTGGGGACGCTAACTGACGGCAACGTCTTCGAAGTCGCCGCGGGCACCGGCTGGTGGACGCGGCTGCTGGCCCGGCGCAACCGCGTGGTCGCCTCGGACTACGCGCCCGAAATGCTCGAGGAGGCCCGCCGGCGAGATGGGGCTAACGTCCCGGTCGGCCGCTGCCGGGCCGACGCCTACCGGCTGCCGGTCGCCGACGGCGCCTGGGACGCCTGCATGTTCGGCTTCTGGCTGAGCCACGTCCCGGTGCCGCGCTCGGCCGAATTCATCCGCGAGGCGGCTCGCATCGTGCGGCCGGGCGGATGGATCGTGCTGGTGGACTCGCGGCAGGCGAAACTTTCGGGCGCGTCGGACCAGAACACCGCAGGGGACCGCGTGCAGCGGCAGCACCGGCGCCTGAACGACGGCCGCGAGTTCACGATCTGGAAGATTTACTGGTCGCCGGAGGAGCTTCGATCGCTGCTCGACCTCGTCTGCACCGAGATCGAAATCATCGAGACCGACCAGTTCTTCATCGGCGCCCGCGGCCGCGTTAAGGGCCCGGCCTGACGGGCAGAGGCTTCGAGGCAAAGCCGGGGGCACGCTTAAGTCGAGGGCGTGCCCGTCGAGCCGAGGTGGCCTTCAATCCGAGCCAGGCGCTCTTCCACCCGGCCCATGCGGTCCGATAGCGCGTCCACGCGGCTCCCGAGCGACCGAATGTCCTCACGCATGTCGCGCCAAAGCGCAAGGGTCAATCCCCCGAGCCCAAGCAATATGGCGACGGCGGCGCCAATGATGGCGACCAGAATTGGGATGAGGTCTGCGTTCACGGTGTATCACTCCAACCGTGGCCGCCCAATCGTTTCGGGTGTCTGCCTAGGACTAGATACGGCGGCGGGCCGCCTCGACCTCAAGCTTGAGCACCCGTGTTCTGATGGTACTCCAACGCGGGCGCTACAGCAGTCGAACGATCAGATTTGCGGCGGACAGGAACACTGAGACCACCACGGTCGGCAGTAGCCCCATGATCCAGACTTTGAGGTTGGCGACGTCGGCCTTGGTTGCCAGGTGGTCGAAGCCGCCCTCAAGCCGGCTTGCGCGCTCTTCGACCGTGGTCATGGTCCCTCCTTCCCACGGCTCCTATCCGTGGGCGCCTGCACCTGATCAGAGGGCAGGCGAATGTTTCACGTGAAACATCGGGCTGTGACCGCCTGCGGAGGCACCTATTTCAGGTCCATGTCTACGCGCCCGCCAACTGCTCGATTTCGTCGAGCAGCGCGAAGTCCTTTTCGGTCACGCCGCCTTCGCTGTGGGTCGACAGGGTGAAGGTGATGCGCCGGTAGTTGATGAACATGTCGGGGTGGTGATCGGCGGCCTCGGCCTTGGGCGCCACGGCGTTGACAAGGTCAACGACGGCCATGAAATCTTCGAGTTCGAACTTCTTGACGAGGGCGCCGCCCTTGCACGTCCAGCCGGATTGTTGGGCCAGCCGCGTCTGGATGTCGTCGTCCGCCAGTAGTGCCATGGGACTCTCCCTATCGAAGGCCGGTGTGTGCGCCGGTGAAGGTGTGGTCATCCCTATAATCTGCGCTTCGTAAGCGCAACTTTCCACTCCCCGGCCCTGCGAGCCACTCACTACCGAGACGGACCTTCATGCGTGCATTGATCACAGGCGCTGCGGGCATGTATGGGTTCAACCTGACGCGACGAATCCTGGGCGACGACCCCGGTGCCTCGGTGGTGGCCGTGGACGACTTTTCGCGCGCTTTTCCGGCCGGCGAGCCGCTGACCTCCGAAGTAGAAGCCGGCCGGGCCATTGAGATCGTGCGCCGCGACTACGCCGACCTGACGACGGACGAGCTCAACGACTGGGCGCCGGACGTGATCGTGCATTTCGCCGCCCGCATCTCGGTGCCCGAGTCGATGGAGCGCCCGCACGGCTATTTCGCCAACAACGAGGCGGGCACGTTCCGATTCGCGCACGCCATCGCCGGCATGACGCGGCCGCCGCTGCTGGTCTACGCCTCGTCCCCCGAGGTGTATGGCCCGCCCGTACGCGTTCCGATGGACGAGGATCATCCGCTGCGCCCGGTCACGGTATACGCCGTCACCAAGGCGGCCTGCGAGATGCACTGTCTGGCGCTCAACCGCTGGTGGGGTCACCCGGTGGTGGTGATTCGGAACTTCAATACGTTTGGTCCGCACCAGAACCTCGAGGGCTATCCGGCGGTCACCGTGGCCTTTGCCCGTCGCGCGCTGCGGGGCCAGCCGCTGACGCTGGAGAATGGCGGGCGGCAAACGCGGGACTTTACGTACATCGACGATGCGGTGGACGCATACGCCCGCGTCATCGCGAGCGGCGCGACGCTGGCCGGGTCGGTGTTCAACATTGGCACGGGACACGAAACCTCGATCCGCCAGGTGGCCGAGACCGTGCTGGCGGTTACGGGGTCCGATAGCCAGATCGTGGAAACGCCTGGCCGGCGAACCGACCTGCCCGCCCTACAAGCGGACGCCGGCCGAATTCGCCGGGCCACGGGTTGGAAACCGGTGACGCCGTTCGACGAGGGCATGCGGCGCACCGTGGCGTGGTTGCGCGCGGTCGATCGATGAGCGCCCTGGTCACGGGCGGCGCCGGATTCATCGGACGGCACGTGGTCGGCGAACTCCTGGACCGTGGCGTGGCAGTTCGAGCCTTGGACGACTTTTCGCGCGCCCGTCCGGGTTCCCTGGAGTCGGTTCACGGCCGGCCGGGCTACCTGGGGCTGGTGCAGGGCGACGTGGCCGATCCGGCGGCGCTGCGGCGCGGGCTGATGGGGGTAGACACCGTGTTCCACCTCGCGGCCGCGGTGGACGTGGGCGCCAGCGTGCAGGGACCGGTGCCGGTCATCCGCGCCAACGTGCTGGGCGCCCTGAACGTGCTGGAAGCGGCGCGGGCCGGGCAACTGCGCCTGGTGCTGGTGAGCACGTGTCACGTCTACGCCTCCGCCAGCCGACCGCTGGACGAACGGGCCCCTGCCGCGCCAGCCTCGCCGTATGCGGCGTCCAAGCTGGCCGCCGATGATCTGGCGGCGGGCTACCGACGGGCCTTTGGCTTGCGCCTGACGATCGTGCGGCCCTTCAACGTCTACGGTCCGTGGCAGCGCGGTGACCTGGAAGGCGGCGTGGTCGCGCGATTTCTCCAGGCCGCCCTGGAGGAGCGGACCCTGGAGGTGCATGGCGACGGCGCCCAGACGCGCGACTTCCTCTACGGGGCGGACGCGGCCAGGGGCATCGTGGACGCCTCGGCGGAGACGGCCGTCGGTCGCACGCTGAACCTGGCAACCGGGCGCGAAACCAGTATTCGCCAGTTGGCGACGCTGATCGACGACGGCGCCGGCCGCGTGCGCCACGTGCCCCATCCCCACCCGGCGGCGGAAGTGGACCGCTACCTGGGTGACGCCACGCGCGCCCGCCAACTGCTGGGCTGGCAGCCGGATGTCACGCTCCCCGACGGTTTGGCGCGCACTCGCGCGTGGTTTGCCGACCTGGCGGCACGCTGACCAGAAATGCCGCCGCGTCGCGCCGCCTCGTAACAGACGCGTCGTACCCCGCGTTCATAGAGCGCCAGGACCACCGTTGCCGTGCCGTTGGACGCTGAGCCAAACGAAGAGCGACTGAATGAGGTCATCCGACTCGCCGCCACGCTTGATCGCGAGGCGTACGGGGAACTCTATCGACTGTATGTCGACAGGATTCACCGTTATATCGCGTACCAGGTGAGCGACCGGATTCTGGCCGAAGACCTGACCAACCAGGTCTTCCTGCGCGCCATGCAGGCGATCGGGCGCTACGAGCATCGCTCGATTCCCGAATTCAACGGGTGGATCTACCGCATTGCCAAGAACGTGGTAGTGGACAACTGGCGCGCCACGCGCAGCACCGTTCCGTTGGACGAGGCGCTGGTTGCCGAGCGTGGCGAAACGCTGGACGCGCACTTCGAATCGCTGGCCCGACGCGAGGAACTGCGGGAGGCGATGCAGTCGCTCACCGAAGACCAGCGGCAGGTCCTGAGCTACCGGTTCGCGCTGGACATGAGCCACCGCGAAATCGCCGAGATCATGAAGCGTAACGAACCGGCCATTCGCGCGTTGCAATTCAGGGCGGTTGCCGCCCTTCGCAAAGTCATGGCTGAGGACGCCCGGTGAGCACGGACATCGAGACGGCCTTTCACACGTCGCTCGACCGCCTGCTGCGCGGAGAGGCGACCCTTGACGCCTGCGTAGCCGCCTACCCCGAACACGACGAGCGGCTGCGCGACATGCTGGTGGTGGCGCTTGACTTGCAAGCGCTGGCCCCATTGCCGCTGGACCGGCAGGCCGTGGACCGCGGGGCGCGCTTGATTGACGACGAACTGCAGCGCCTGCGCGCGCGGATCGACCAGCAGCCCGAACCCGCCAGCGCCTGGGAGCGCCTGGCCTGGTGGTTCCCCCGCTTCATGCCGGTCCGCATGGCGGGTCTGGCGGCGGCGTTCGCGATTGCCCTGATCGCCTACGGCGGGGTGACGCTGGCCGCCGTCAACAGCGGGCCGGACAGCGCGCTGTACGGCTATCGGCTCACCCTGGAAGAGTTGCGGATCGGCTTCGCCTCGGATCAGGACAAGGCCTACCTGTACCTGGACACGGCCGAGCAGCGGCTGCGCGAAATCGAGTCAGCCGCCGGGACCGGCGACGCCGTCGCCGTCGCCCGCGCCAGCAGCGCATACCAGGAGGTCGTGCGGAAGGGTGTGGACGTGCTGGACGCGGTGGCCCGCGTGACGCAACCGGGCGCCGAGCGTACCGGCGAAGTCGCCGCGAACTACCGCCGGCGCCTGGCCGAGCACGACACGAGATTCAACTCGCTCACGCACTCGGCCGCCGAGGCCCAGCGCGCCCCGATCACGCAAGCGCGCTCGCTGGCGCAGGCCGGCCTGCAGGATGTCCACAGCGGTCCAATCCTGCTCGCGGCGCCGACCGCAACGCCGGATCCGGTTCCCTCGCCCACCGCGGCCGCGCCCGCTCCGGTGTCCAAACCCAGCCCAACGCCGGCCGCGGTCCGCACGCCGCCGTTGTCGCCCACGCCCACGCCAACGGCCCCGACCGCAACGCCAACGGCGGCGCCCACGCCTGAGCCGACCGCAACCGCGACCCCGGCGCCGGCCATCGACATCGCGGGCACCGCCGTGGTGGTGACCGGCGATTTGCAGGCTGTGACCGACGAGGGCGTGGTCGTCGCCGGCATCTCGATTCGCCGCGGCGAAGTCACGACCCTGGATGGCGTGCCCCTGGCCGTGCGCGTTCGGGCCGAGGCCATCGTGGCCGGCGACGGGACCCTGACCCTCGTCGAGATTGCGGTTGCGCCGCAAACACCCGGCACGTCCGAGGCCGAGGCGGAGAGCCAGCCGACCGCGGCGCCCAGCCCCGAGCCGCCGCCGACTGACGAGCCGCCGCCGGAAGCAACGCCGACCGCAACGCCCGAGACGTCGCCGACGCCCGACGTCACCCCCGCTGAGGACTCGCCCGCGCCGGACACTTCGCCAACCCCGACCGCGAGTGAAGGCGAGCCCACGGCAACTCCCGAGACGACCCCCGGTCAGGAAGCGACACCCGGCGAGACTTCGCCCACGCCCACGCCCACGCCCACGCCCACGCCGACCGACAGCGAGACGTCGCCGACTCCAGAGGCGACGCCCACACCGGAGTCGACACCCACGGACGGTGCGGCGCCGACGCCTGAAGCCTCGCCAACGCCGGCGGAGCCCACCCCCGCGCCGACCGCGGCTGACGGCGCGCCGAGTCCTACGCCGGAGGCGACGCCCAGTCCCGAAACGCCGCCCGCCAACGGCGCCCCAACGCCCACGCCGGGGGACGGCCAGCCAACTCCAGCTCCGGAGGCAACGCCCATCCCGGATTCGACGCCACCCGAGGCCCCGCCGTCTCCGACGCCACCCGAGGCCGGGCCAACGCCGTCCCCGGAGGCCACCGCCAGTCCCGAGGCGCCGGCCCCGACCGAGACGCCGACAACTCCCGAGTCCATGCCCACGCCTGAGGTCAAGCCGCCGATCGCGCCTCTGCCGCCAACACTGCAAGGCGTGCTGGTCGCGATCGACTCCTTCACCGTGCGGGCTGGCGGCATCGTGTTCAGCCGACCGCTGGACACCCCGCTGGTGCTGCATGGGCCCATGGCGCCCGGCGACGAGGTGCTGGTGACCTTTGAGGCGCTACGCGCCGCCTCGTCGTACGTGCTGGTGGCGCGTGAGGTCGCTCCCGCCAGTTCGCCGGACGGCCCGGTCGTCACACGCTGGCAGGGCTTTGTGAGCGACATTGGCGCGGACGCGCTGACGCTGAACGGCGTTCGCGTTCAGGTGCCGCCCGAAGCGCGCGAGGATGAGGTGTGGGCCGGCTTGGAGGCCGGAGCGCTGGTTGAGCTTGAACTCGACACGGCCGGGGCGGCGGATCCCGTGGCCGCCGCCCTGCGGCTGTTGGGATCGGGCGCCGCACAGTCGTTCAGCAACAAGACGGCGGTGCCGTTCGGCTAGCGGCGGCTCAGGCGATCAGGCCAGCACGATCAGGTGCGGTGGCGCCCACATGCGCCAGCCGGCCCGCGTTGAATCCAGCCCGAAGAGCTGTCGCGGCGTCAGCACCGGCGAGTCCGAGAAGCGCGGTGCGTACTTGTTGTGCTGGAAGATCTTGATCCCCCGCCACTGCAACTGCGGATACGCCTCCGGGTTGGTGATGGCGTTGTACTTCAGGATCTTCGCGTCCGGGCTGCCAAAGCCGTCGGCGTCCAGCACCAGGTCGACTTCGGGAAAGACTTGCAGATTGCGCTTGCCATACACCATTGACCAGGAGTCCGACACTTCGTCAACGAACTGGTGGATGATCATGATCTTCTTGTGCGACAGATTCTCGCTGCGCACGTAGTCGGCGAGGATGCGCTGGGCCTCGTTGATGGCCTGGGCCGACAGCCATCCGATGGGATGGCCGGGCATGTCCTGATTCGGCCGGGTGGCGAACTCGGGATCGAGCGCGATGTGCACGTTGGGGTAGGCCATGTAGCCCATGTCGATCATCCGGCGGACGAAGAACGACGGCGAGAGGCGGCCCATCTGGGCGTCCAGGACCACGCCCATACCGCGCTCTTGAGCGGGCAGGATGTAATCGTTGATGAGGTCGACCCCCGAGCCGTCCAGGAAAATCAGGCACGAGTCGTCCCGACCCTGACAGGGACGCGCCAGGGCGTAGATCAGGTGGGGCGCGACGGTCACCGGGGCGCCGGCTAGCTCCTCGGTGGCCTGAACCCAGGGCGCGATGCTGGCTTCCAGCTCGTCAAACGAGTTCAGATCGCCCAGGAGCCCCAGAATTGGAGCCACGCCGAAGCTACGGCCGTAGACCGTAATCACGGGAGACGACTTGACCACCGAGTATGGCGGGAGTTCGCCCGTTAACGGCGTAACGGGCAGGTCCAACTCGTCCAGGGTTGGTGCGATTGGGATTGGGAACGGAGGCAACGCGTCGGCCACGTCGGGATTGCCGGGCGGCCCGGCCTCCGGCCGTGGCAGGGCGTCCGCCGCGTGCGCAGCAGTGGCCAGCCCCCCGAGTGCTGTGCCTGCCGTGCCTCCCGCCAGCAGCCTCAGGCCGTGCCTGAGGAACGTCCGGCGTCCACGCATAGCTTGCCTTCACTATAGCACAGATTCTGTTACAAAAGTATACATCCAAATCTTTCAGTAACGCCAGCGGGCTGCGCACCCCTGGATTTCGGATGGCCCGACGATGGATCGGGCTCCCGGCCGCTAGTCGTAGCTGGTGCTGGTCTCGCGTCGGTCGGCGTGGCGCTCCAGGGCCAGATCGATCAGGCGGTCCAGCAATTCCCGCGAATCGACACCGCTGGCCCGCCAGAGCTTGGGGAACTGGCTGATCTCGGTGAATCCGGGGATCGTGTTGATCTCATTGAGCACGACGTCGAACGACTCGCCGTCGACCAGAAAGTCCACTCGCGCAAAGCCGGCGCAGTCGATGGCGCGGTACGCCTCCACCGCCATGTGCCGGATGCGTGCGGCCAGCTCGTTCGGAATGTCAGCCGGAATACACTCCTGTGACGTGTCGTCCAGGTACTTGGCGTTGTAGTCGTAGAACTCGTTGCCGGGGACGATCTCGCCACAGACCGAGGCTTCGGGCTCGTCGTTGCCCAGCACGCTGACCTCGATTTCGCGGGCGTTGGGGATGGTGGCCTCGACGATTAGCCGACGGTCGTACTTGGCCGCAAAGTCCATGGCCGGGCCCAGCTCGTCCGCGTTGTGCGCCTTGCTGATTCCGACGCTGCTGCCCAGGTTGCAGGGCTTGGTGAAGACCGGATAGCCCAGCTCGGACTCGATCTCTGTCCGAATCGAGTCCGGGTCGGCGCGCCACGCACGCCGGGTATAGACGCGCGACGGCGCCACTGGAATCCCGTGGGCGTGGAGCACGCGTTTTTGGATGGCCTTGTCCATGCCGACGGCGGAGCCGGTCACGCCGGCGCCCACGTAGGCCACGTCGGCCAGGTCCAGCAGTCCCTGGATCGTCCCATCCTCGCCGTAGGTGCCGTGCAACACCGGAAACACGACGTCCAGAGGCGCGTCCAGGGTTCCCGTGGGACGTTCCGGCATGCGCGTGGGCAGGCTGACCGGCGCCTGGGCGGGCCGGGTGTCCGGCTCGACGGCGCCTTCCAGGAGTGGCATTGGATCGTCGTCAAGCAGCCATTCGCCGGTCTTGGTGATGCCGATCGGCCGAACCTCGTACTTCTCAGGGTCCAGCGACTCCAGCACGAAACGCGCCGAACGGAGGGACACCTCGTGCTCGCCCGAGCGGCCGCCGAAAAGCACGCCCACGCGGAGCTTTCGTTTAGCCATCAGGTCTTCAGGCCCAGGGTGGTGCTGGTGAACAGGGCCTCGAACCGGAAGCCGGCGTCGGCCATGGCTTGCGCGGCGCCTTCCTCGCGATCGACCACCACGAGGACCAGCAGCACGTTGGCGCCGCTCTCACGCAGGGCAATCGCCGATTCGATGGCCTGGCCGCCGGTGGTAACGACGTCCTCGATCAGGACGATGTTCTCGTCGGGGTGCAGGATGCCCTCGAACCGTCGCTCGGTGCCGTAGGACTTGGATTCGCCGCGCACCAGGACGCTGGGGTGGCCGGTGGCCAGCGAAACCGCCGTGGCCAGCGGCACCGCCCCCAGTTCCGGGCCAGCCACGCGCTGGGTATCGGCGGGCAGGCGCGACGCCAGGGCCACGCCGATATCACGCAGCAGCGACGGCTCGGTGGTAAAGCGGTACTTGTCCAGGTAATAGCGGCTGCGTCGGCCGGAGCGCAGGACGAAATCGCCTTCCAGGTACGCCGCGTCAAGGACGCGGGAAGCCAGCGAGGCCATGTCAATGCTGGCTGAGGTTGCGGCGCCCACGCATTCAGCGTAGCAGCCGAGGCGGGCGCGGCTTGCGGCGGCTGCCAGAACCCGTTCACCATGGCGCGGCAACGACGGGCCGGTTGGTGGCGGATGCCCCAGGCACTGATCTTCGGAATCACAGGCTACGCCGGCAGCGCGCTGGCCCGGCGCCTTGTCGGTCGCGGCTGGAGCGTTCGTGGCATCGGCCGCAGCGAATCGGCCGCCGGCGACCTGGAGACCCTGGGCGTCGAGGTCGAAATCGCCGACGTGGGCGAGCCGGACGAGCTGGCGGGCCTGGGACGAGCCGACGACCACGTGTTCTACCTGGTGGGCAGCATCAGCGGCCATCCGGACTGGACGGAGCGTGTAGGGCTGGACGGGGTGGTGCACGCGGAGGCCGCGCTGGCCAATGCCGGCATCGCCTCGTTTGTGCTGGTGCAGACGATGGCGGCCTACGGCCGCGGCTCGGACGAGACGATCACCGAAGCGACGCCCACGCAGCCAAACTCGCAGCTGGGCCGGATAAGCCTGCTGGCCGAGCAGCACCTACGTGATGCGGTGACCAAACGCGGATTCCCGGCGCGTTTCGTGCGGGCCGGAACGATCTACGGGCCGGGCCGTCGCACCGTCGACGCGCTGCGCAACAAGCGCCTGCGCATGTTGGGCGGGGGGGACAACCTGTCCAGCCGCATCCACGTGGAGGACCTGGCGACGGTGCTGGCGGCGGTGGCCCAACGGGGCCGCGCGGGCGAGGTCTACCTGGCCGTGGACGACCAGCCGGTGAGCATGGCAGACTACTTCGACCACCTGGCCGAACGCGCCGACGTGCCCGCGCCCGGGTCCACCCCCAAGTGGCTGGCGCGGGCCATGATTGCGGGGTTCGGGCTCACCTCAAGGCTCACCAAGGGCCACGCCCCCCTGGGGCACAACCTCTTCGCGCTGGTGACCGGAAACTACGCCTGCTCCAACGCCAAAATCCGAAGCGAGCTTGGAATCCAACTGGCGTACCCGACCTATGTGGAAGGCGTGGACAGCCTCCTTGCGGATGACGTCCAGGATGACTAGCTCCCGCCGCTGGAGCCGGCCGTGACCGTCGAGATCGCCTTCGTACTCGTAGTCACGCTGGTGGCCCTGCTGCTGCTGGCGTGGGGTCGCTTTGCGCCGGACCTGATTGCCTTCGGGGTCCTGCTGACGCTCTTCTTTGGCCGGGTCATTACGATCGAGCAGGCGCTGAGCGGCTTTTCCAACCAGGCGGTCATTGCCGTCGGCGCGATCCTGGTCATCAGCACGGCCCTACAGGCGACGGGTGTGGCAGCCCATATCGGCGCTTGGATCCGTCGGGTAGCCGGCCAGAGCGAAGTCAGGTTGATTGCGCTCACCATGGCCAGCGTGGCGGTGCTCTCGGCCTTCATGAACTCGGTGGGCGCCTGCGCGGTGTTGCTGCCGGCCGTGGTGGCGGCCGCGCGTGACATGAACACGCCGGTCTCGCGCGTCCTGATGCCGTTGGCCTTCGGGTCCCTGCTGGGCGCCATGCTCACCCTCGTCGGCACGCCGTCCAACATCCTCACCAGCAGCGTCCTGGAACAGGCCGGCTACGAACCGCTGGGCCTCTTTGAGTTCACGCCATTCGGGGTCGTGGCTCTGGTGCTGGGCATCGGACTGGTCCTGCTCACGCGGCGTCGACTGCTACCCCTGCGCAGCGTTGGCACGCAGGCGGCCCCTACAGGCGTGGAGCACCAGGCCTACCGGCTGGAAGATCGCCTGTTCGAGGTGGTCGTTCCCGAGCACACCCCGTTGGTTGGCCAGAGCCTGCTGGCCGCCGGCATCGGCGAAGCCTTCGGCATCGCGGTGCTCGCCATCGAGCGCGACGAGAATCTGACCGTCGCGCCGCGGCCTTCCGAGGTGCTGCTGGCCGGGGACTATCTGCTGCTGGGCGGGCGGGAAGACGATGTCGATCACCTCCGTGAGGTCCACGCCCTTGAAGTGCAAGACCATCGGCGGCTGGGCGCGGACGCGCTGCGGGCCGGCTCGCTCAGCATGACCGAACTCGTCCTGCGGCCTCGTTCGGGCCTGGTGGGGCAGACCTTGGAGGACCTGGAGTTTCGCGACCGGTATGGATCTGCAGTGCTGGGCATCTGGCGCGACGGCGCGCCCCGCCGCACGCGGCTGGCCAAGCTGCCGCTGGAGGGCGGCGACGCGTTGCTGGTGCATGGACCGCCGGTCGCGCTGCGGCAGCTGCGCGACTCGAACGACTTCGTGGTGCTGACCGAGGACACGGAAATGCCGCCGCGCGGGCATCGCGCGCCGGTGGCCGTGGCCATCCTGGGCCTGTTCGTGGTGGCCCTGATGCTGCAACTGGCGCCGGTGGCGATCGTGGGCGTGGCCGCCGCCGCCGCCATGGCGCTGACCGGCTGCATCACCATGGAGGAAGCGCGCAGGGCCGTGGAATGGCGCGCCATCCTGCTGATCGCCGCCATGCTGCCGCTGGCCGAGGCCATGCAAACCACCGGCACGGCCGCCTTTCTGGCCGAGCGGTCCACGGAGAGCCTGGGCGTGTTCGGCGCCCTGCCGGTGCTGGCTGGCGTGCTGCTGCTGACCTTCTTCTTCAGCCACGTCATGGGCAACCACGTGACGGCGGTGCTGATGGCGCCCCTGGCCATCGACGCCGCCGTGCGCATGGGCGCCGACCCGCGCATGTTCGCGCTCGGCGTCGCCCTGGCCGCCACCTCCGGCTTCGCCACCCCCTACGCCCACCCCGGCAACCTCCTCGTCATGGGCCCCGCCAATTACCGCTTCGGCGACTTTGTCCGCATGGGGCTGCCGCTTGGGCTGCTGACACTGGCCGTGAGCTTCATCCTCCTGTCGCTGATCTTCCGCGGCTGACCCACCCTCGTTCGGTAGCCTTCCCCCTAACACCCGCGACTAACCGTTTCAGGAAAGGCCGGTTCCGGTGGTTCGAATTGCAATGCTCGGCAGCGGCTTCGTCTGCGACTTCTACATGAACGCCCTGCGCTACGTGCCCGATCAGCGCGTGGTCGTCAACTTCTCCAGGACCCAGGCCAAGGCCCAGGACTTCGCGCAGCGCTGGAAGGTCCCCGAGTCCACCACCGACATGCAGGCCGCGATCGAACGCGACGACGTGGACCTGGTGGTGGTCGGCCTGCCCAATTTCGTTCATAAGGACGCCTGCATTGCCGCGGCCGAGGCCGGCAAGGCCGTCGTCTGCACCAAGCCGCTGGGCCGCAACGCCCCCGAGGCCGCCGAAATCCTGCAGGCCGTCCGCCAGCATGGCGTCTTCAATGGCTACCTGGAGACCGAGGCCTTCATGCCCGACGTCCTGCGCGCCAAGCAGGCCGTCGACGACGGTGCTATCGGCAAGGTCCTCATCGTCCGCGCCCGCGAAGCCCACACCGGCTCCCACGCCTCCTACGCCTGGGACACGGCCACCAGCGGTGGCGGGCCGCTGCTGGGCATGGGCGTCCACGCCGTGGCCGCCTGCCGCCTGTTCATTGGCAAGGACGTGATGCCGCAGGAAGTCATGTGCTGGGCCGACACGCTGGAGCACGACGTGCCGTTCGAGGACAACGCCGTGGCCCTGGTCCGATTCGAGAACCGCTCCCTCGGGCAGATCGAGGCCGGCTGGAGCAACCACGGTGGCATGGACGTCCGCACCGAGATCTACGGCGAGGACGGCCTGATCCACATCGATGCCACCAAGGGCGTCCCCATCAAGGCCTTCAGCCTGCACTCCATGGGCTACGTCCAGGAAAAGGCCGACTCCGACACCGGCTGGACCTATCCGCAGTCCGACGAAGCCTGGCAATACGGCTACCACGGCCAGATGTACCACTTCGTCCGCTGCCTGGAAGACGG
>DAOUIX010000027.1:0-3571 GCA_034423235.1 Chloroflexota bacterium
GTCCGAGGGTCGGCAGCTGGCCGGTCAATCACGACCAGCCGTTCGAGATTCGGGTCAAGATGCTGGTGACCGACCGCTGGAAGCTCTTGCATTACGGCGGGCAGCCCTACGGCGAGCTCTACGACGTGGTCAACGACCCGGAGGACATCAACAACCTGTGGGACGACCCCGCGTACGCGGACGTGCGGCGCGAGCTGACCGATCGCCTGTTGGCGGAGTTGATCGATTCCGAGCTGGGCGACGCCGCGGCGATTCGGCACGCGCAGGCCCTCGGCGGCGCGCTGCGTGATCAGCGCCTGGTCGAGGGCCAGCCCGAGGTGCGCGCCTCGCTGGAGGGACGCACGCGGGGAATCTAGACGCGGCGCCAGCAAGCCTCCATATGCCGGGGAACAGACGGCCTGAAGGCGCCCAAATCCGGAATTGCATGCTTAACGCAAGGGAATTATGTCGAAATGCAGCCTGAAGTTATAGGCACGCTGCCCAACCAATTCCCTGCAAGATGAAACCTAACACTATTACGACAACTCCAGTGTACGCCAAGCAGCGCCTGCGTCGCTCACGAACTTCATCTACATCCCCGTGAGATATGTAAAGAACATCTTCCTTGCCATTTGTGCCTTCAGGGGAACCTTTTACCGACCGAATGAATAGACTATGACCAAACCAAATAACCAAAAGAAAACCGAAAACATCCAGTCCCAGACCCGCAGGAGTGCCAAAACGCAATATATCCACCAAAATCACCTATCTTGGCTGTCGGCACTGGAAGCGTCTGACACTAGCAGATCTCAGGCGAGCAGGATTACCCTGGCTCATTCCGTGCCATGCCTGGGACATGAATTCCCGTACACGGCATCACGCATTCCTGCATGGATATGCACTCCGTGTGGTATGCTCAACTCGTGTAGACGATCTGGGGCGGCGTATCATGAGCGAACCTGCGAACAACGAATCCAAGCCAAAACGACCCAAGTGCATCACGCCTATCCGCATCAATGTTCTCACGCTTCTCCTAGTTACCTACGGCGCAATCGTCGGCCTTTTCATGGCAATGATCGTGAATGGCGCTGAACCTAAAGAGGCATGGGATATGGTAAGCGTTCCGTTTGTCGCACTGGTTGGCGGAACCTTGGCTGTCGCCAAGGACCTTATCCAATAGCTTGAACCTGCCTGACCGATTCAACTATTTCATTTGCCGTACGGACTTAGAGCGTCTAGGACTTCTCGCCTAATAGATGCTGACGGAATTCCTGCGTATCCTCTTGTACCGCACCAAGCCGAGAACCCCTATCCTTCCGCAAATCACCGATCCTATCGCCAATTGCACTATGCGCGGACTCGCCCTCACGTCGCACGTTTCCGACTTCTCCTGAAATCCAGTGGACCTTCGGGGACGTGCACACGAACTCCATCGAGAGCGGGTGGGCACTACTCAAGCACAGCAACATGGGCGCGTTCCACCACGTCAGCGCGAAGAACCTGGACCGCCACCTGGAAGAGCTGGAATGGCGCTTCTCCAACCGTAAGAACGAGTACCTGTTCGTCGACAGGCTGCGGCGGCTGGTGCGCACCGCCCCCATGACCTACCAGCAGTTCATCGGCAAGGCCACCTAGGCATGCCACAAGGCCGCTTCCCGCACCTCGTGTGGCTGATCGCCTCGGTCTGCACGCTCGGGGTGCTGGCGCCCGTGTGGCTGCTGGTCTGGCTGCTCTGGATGCTGGCGACGCCGGCGGCCCAGCGCGAGCCCGCACCGGTCTGGCTGTGGCTGCTGATTGGCACACCGGTCGCGCTGGGCCTGTTGATGCTGGTGCTCGCGTAATGGCCGAATGGAGGGCCGCCCCATGACCGACGTGACTTGGGCCGACATGCACCACCGACCGCGGACCAGTGCCCGGCTCCTGCGCAGCGCGGCGGATCGCCGCCGGGTGCCTTCGACGCCCGCGGTCTACGCCTGGTACCGCGAGGGGCGGCCCGTCTATGTCGGGAAGGCCGACACCTTGCAGCGGCGTGTAGGCAACCACATGGGGCAGGGACGCGCCATGACGAACTCGGCATTCCGCCGCAACGTCGCGGAGTGCCTCGGCATCGCGCCGGCGACGGCCATCAAGAGCCGCGTCCACCGCTGCTCCGCTGCCGAGGCGGACCGCGTGAACGCGTGGATCCGGGGCTGCGAACTCGCCTGGATCCCGTGCGAGACGCCGAGCGACGCGGTGGCCCTGGAATCCCGCCTGAAAGCCGAGTTCCGGCCGTGCCTGACGAAGCAGTGAGGCGGACCTAGGTGTAGTCACTACACCTAGCTGTGAAGCTCCTCCACGTCGCTCTCGCCGCAGATGTCCATCAGCGTGTGGTGCACGGCCAGGTCGTGGGCGTAGTCGATCCAAGGCTCCTTCTCGCCGCGGATGCACGCCGCGAACTCGTCGATGTCGGCGCGAAACGGCTCGAAGGGGTCGGCGCCGTAGGTGTGCCAGCCATCCCCGCCGGCGCCGTGGCCTCCGGTGTGGATCGCGGCTGACGGCACGCGGTCGCCGACGATCATGAACGGCGTCACGATGGCCTGGGCCTCCGAGCCGTAGACCTCGAAGCTGCGCGGGCGCCGGTTTTCGGTTTCGAGAAAGCTCAGCTCGATCGAGGCCAGCGTCTCGGGATACTCCAGCACGACGATGTTGAGGTCGTAGTAGTCCTGCGCCTGGGACTCGGGTCGCACCTGGCGCCTGAAGGGATGGACCGCGTCGGGCGTGCCGGCCACGGCCATGACCATGTCGAGCGCGTGGCAGCCCAGGTTGTAGAAGGCGCCGCCGCGGAAATACGGCCCGCCAAGCTGGCGCGGGAGCACGTCGGCGCTGAATGGCGAGCCCATGTGCGCCCTCACGAGATGCACCGTGCCGAAATCGCCGGCGCGGACCATGTCGATCACGCGGCGAAATGGCGGCAGCGGACGGAAGTTATAGCCGACCTGGAAGAGCAAGCCCTTCTGCTGGGCCGTCCCGATCAGCTCGTCCGCGTGGGACTTGGTCCAGCCGCAGGCTTTCTCCATGAGCACGTGCTTGCCGGCCCCGAGCGCCCGGCGAGCGTACGAAGGATTCTCAACCTCAGCCCCGCCGATGACGACGCCCTTGATCGACGCATCGCCCAGAATGTCGTCGATGTCGTCAATCCAGGTGATGTGCTGGTAGTCGGGGGTCGTCTCCCGGTCGGCGCGGAACTCGAGGCTGGGCTCGTAAATGCCGGCCAGGTCGATGTCGGGGGTGTCCCGCAGCCAGCGCGTCTTCGTTCGCGCGTGTCCGTGCTTGGCGCCGAGCATGGCCAGGCGGAGTCGATCGCTCATGGGGAGGGTCCTTGCGGTGCGTTTGGCGGATTGTGTCGGCCAGCCCCGGCGATGGCAACCGGCGCCGGGCGACTAGTAACCCGCGCGCTTGTCGACCAGGCTGAGCAGCGGCTCGCCAACCTGGAACCGGCGGATGTTGTCGGTGAATAGATCCAGCCAGCGGCGCTCTTCTTCCGTCGATGTGGCCCGGTGGAATGAGAGGTGAAAAGTGTCGATGTCCCAGAGCGCTGAGTCGTCCGGGGGCG
>DAOUIX010000028.1:0-11884 GCA_034423235.1 Chloroflexota bacterium
GTCTTCCACGATCTCTTCGAGCCGGCGTCGGCGCTCGGTGAAGGGCAGTTCGATCACGTTGTCGCCGTCGTAGAGCAGGTCGAAGGCGTGGACGTGGAGCGGAATCTCTTTGGCTGCCGCCTCGATGCCGTGGCGGCGGCGGCGTGACGTGGTGACCTGGAAGGGAAGGAACTCGCCAGTGTCCGGGTTCACCCCCATGGCCTCGCCCTCGATGATGACTTGGGGCTTTTTCAGGCCAGCGCGGGCGGCCTGCGACACGTCAGGGAACATCCGGGACATGTCTTCGAGATTGCGGCTATAGATGCGGACCTGGTCGCCGTCGCGATGGATCTGGACTCGGAAGCCGTCCAGCTTGGGTTCGACGGCAGCCGATCCGATCTTGTCGACGATCTCCTGCCCGCTGGACATGCGGGCGGCCTGGGCCATGCGGACGGGGTTGCCTACGCGCACCCGGGCGCGGTCCATGGCGTCGGCACCGCCCCGCAGATAGTCGCGGGCGGTCTGACCAAGGTCGCAGGTCAGGTTGTAGGCGCGCTCGATGGCCTTGCGATGGGACTTATCGCCCACGCGGGCGAATGAGAGGGCGTCCATGAAGGTCGGGTCGCCGATGCCCAGGCGCAGGCGGCCGACGGGAATGCGCGGCAGGTAGCGGTTGGAGCGGGGATCCAGGTCGCGAAGCAGGCTGGCGATGCCGGCGACCTTGCGTTCCTGGGATTCGGCGCCCTCCACCTCGGCGACCTCGCGCAGACGTGCAAAGACGCCGCCAACCGAGACATTTCGGGCCCAGTCCTGGGTTAGCTCGCGTTGGCGACGCACCCGCCAGGACGGATTTCCCACCGCGGTGTGCCAATGGATCCGGCCCTGGCCGCCGCTGCGTGGCTGGGCCACTCGGCCGCGCTGTCCGCTTCTCGTCAGTCCCCAGCCTCGGGGAGGCGGCGGTGTGGCAGTGACTGACTCGGATGGACTCAGGGTTTCGGCCGCAAGTCCCAGGTCGCCGGCCTCTCGGAAAACGGCTTGCACTTCGTCAGCCTCGGCCTCGAACGCCTGGGCGATCGAGCGCAGCAGCAGGCGGCTGGCCATGCCGAATTCGAGGTCGACGAACTTGGGGACCAGGCGGCCCTGCATCAGGTAGGTGACCTGCGCGGCTTCCTCGGGGGTGACACGACGGTAGAGCTCGGCCAGGATTTCGATCATGTCGTTGCGGCCGGAGACCGCGTCGATGCGTTCGAAGGCTTCGGCCAGTTCGCGAAACGTCATGCGGACCTACCCACGGGCAACAGATTGGCGCGCACCCAGTGGTGGACATCGCGCATGCCGTCGAAGGCATGGTAGGGAATGCCGTCTTGCTTGCAGCGGTCCGCCAGTTGGGAGCGGGCGAACAGCAGGTCGGCGGCGCGAGCGGCAGCCCAATCGCTCATTCCGTCGCCGGCGTAGGCCACGCGCCAGCCTTGACTCTGGAGACCCTTGACTGGCCCGGCCTTCCAGCCGCCGCGGGGGTCGTGGCCGGGACGTTCGTGGGGGAACTCAAGCTTGATCGAGCCGTTCTGGAAGAAGAGCCGGTTGGATTGAAAGAGCAAGTCGGACAGTCCCGCTCGGGTAAGCATTGGGCGCACATAGGCATCAAAGCCGTCGCTGACCACCTGGACCGGAATGGCGTGCTTCCTGAGGTCGGCGACCAGCGCTGGGAAGGCTGGATCGACGGCGTGCTGGTCGATGAGCCGAAGAAACTCCGGTTCGCGGGCGCTGACAAGGGCGAACTGGCGGCGGGCGCGTTCGCTGGTGGGGATTTCGCCGCGGATCCATTCGTCGTCGATGTCGCGCCAGGTGGGGTTGGCGAAGGCGTCGAAGATGACGTGGCCCATGTCGTTGGGGGAGATGGTGCCGTCGAAGTCGAAGACGAAGGCCCAGCGGGTGGTTGTGCCGGTCAGGTCACGGCCTCGAGCTTGGCGTAGCTGACGGCGAGCTTCTTGAGGCCCACGTCGCCCTCAAACATGACGGTGACTTCCTCGTCGAAGTTGGTGATTTGTCCCGCGACGATGAGGCCCTCGCCGAAGACCGGGTGACGAACGCGCTGACCGTCGTGGTAAGTGCGCTCCGCCGGCGGTTGCGGCTGGTCGTCTTCGTCAATATCCAGGCCCGGGCTCGGCACGCCTGGCCGGGCGTCGAGGCGGCGCCGATAGGTGAGGCGCTCGGGCGGGATGTCCTGCAGGAAGCGTGACGGGAATCGCACGGGGGCGCCCCAGCCGGAGCGGTGGCGGGTGTAGGTGAGGAACAGGCGGTCCTTGGCGCGGGTGAGCGCCACGTAGGCCAGGCGGCGTTCCTCGTCCATCTGGGCGGGTTCGTCGTAGCTGCGGGCGTGGGGAAAGAGCTCTTCCTCGAGACCGACCAGGATGACGACGCCGAATTCGAGGCCCTTGGCCGAGTGCGCCGTGAGCAAGGTCACGGCGTCGCCACCGGTGGCCAGATTGTCCACTTCGGAAACCAGGGCGGCTTCGCTGAGATAGCGGGACAGGCTCTCGCGCGGGCCGAGGCCGTCGTACTTGGAGGCGGCGGTCTGAAGCTCGACGACGTTCTCCCAGCGCTCTTCGGGACTGTCGGGGTCGTTGTCCAGGACTTCGTCGTAGCCGGATTCGCGAACGACAGCGTTGACCAATCCGCCGACAGGTACCTCGTCGGCCAGGGTGTCCAGGCGGCGCAGGAGCCGGCCGAGCTCGATCAGCGCGCGCGTGGCGCGAGTGGGCAGCGGGTTGTCGAGCGTGGATTGCACGGGTTCGCCGGAGTCGGCGTCGGCGGCCAGCAGGCGCGTGAGTTCACCCGATGAGCGGCTGGTGTGCTCGGCCCACTCCCGGAGGACCTGGAGGGTCTTGGCACCGATGCCGCGGCGCGGGGTGTTGGCGATGCGCTCGAAGCTGACGAGGTCGCGCGGGTTGGCAATGGTTCGCAGGTAAGCCAAGACGTCGCGCACTTCGCGGCGTCCGTAGAACTCGGTGGCGCCGACCAGCTGGTAGGGCAGCCCCTGGCGGACAAACCACTCCTCCAGAGGCCGCGACTGCGCGTTGGTGCGGTAGATGATGGCGATGTCGTGGCTCGGGATGCCCTCGCCACGGAGCTCGCGGATCAGGTTGCCGACCTGGCGGGCTTCGTCGTCTTCGTCGAAGGCTTCGATGATTTCGGGCGGCTGGCCGTCGTCGCGCTCGGTCCAGAGGGTCTTCTCGGCCCGGTTAGCGATCCGGGAAATGACGGCATTGGCGGAGGCGAGGATGTTGCCCGTCGACCGGTAGTTGCGTTCCAGGCGGATGACGCGGGCTTCGGCGAACTGGGCTTCGAAGTCGAGGATGTTGCGGATGTCGGCGCCGCGCCAGGTGTAGATGCTCTGGTCGTCGTCGCCGACGACGCAGACGTTGCCACGGCCCTCGGCGAGCTGGCGGACGAACTCGTACTGGGCGCGGTTGGTGTCCTGGTACTCGTCGACGAGGATGAACCGGTAGCGGTCCTGGTAGAAGGCTCGCAGCTCGGGGAACTCGCGGAAGAGGCGGACGCAGAAGGCGATCATGTCGCCGAAGTCGACGCCGTTGGCGCTATCGAGCAGGCGCTGGTAGCGGTGGTAGACCTGCGCGACGGCTTCCTCGAAGTAGCCCTCGGAACGCTCGGCGTAGACGAAGGGGTCGGCGAGTTCGTCCTTGGCGCGGGAAATGGCGTTGCGGATGGCGACGGGGCTGATGGTGGTGAGGCCGATGCCGACGTCGCCCATGGCCTGCTTGACGAGGCGGAGCTGGTCGTCGGCGTCGTAGATGGTGAACTCGGGCTCGCGGCCCAGGTGGTGGATGTCGCGCCGGAGGATGCGGAGGGCCTGGCCGTGGAAGGTGCCGACATGGACGCCGGCGGCCATGCGGCCGACGAGGTCGACGATGCGTTCGCGCATCTCGTTGGCGGCCTTGTTGGTGAAGGTGACGGCGAGGATGTTCCAGGGGGCGACGCCGGAGGCGATGAGGCTGGCGACGCGGCAGGTGATGACGCGGGTTTTGCCGGAGCCGGCGCCGGCGAAGACGAGGAGGGGGCCGTGGACATGGTCGATGGCGGCGCGCTGTTGGGGGTTCAGACCGCTGAGATCAAGGGACAGCAGGCCTGTGGCCGGCGGGTGGTCGGTGGCGCTCACGGGAGATTCTAGGGCACCGCCGCGGGGCGGGAATCGGGGCGGGTTTGCGCGCGTAAGAGTTTTTTCCAAAAAACTCTTGAGGCGCCGCGGGGCGTCATCGGGCGAGGAAACGACGACGCGGAGCGGCGGGCTGCGGAGAGACATGGGAACCGGGAGTTGCGGAGACATCACGGGTATTGTACACTATCTGAGTACCACGGGCAATCACTGTGGACCCGGGCAGCCGGCGAGGAGCCGCAGGCGGGCCGCAGGGGTTTACGACATGGCGCCCTCGTCTACCTGACGAAGGGAGATCAGCCGGGCGACGGCGTTAGCGGGTGGATGCGGACGTTGACGGCGAGGCGGCCTGGGCCGGCGCCGCGGAAGATGCCGCGGGTTGGGGTGACGTCCTGGTAGTCGCGGCCGACGGCGAGGCGGACGTGGCGCTGGTCGGTGAGGGTCTCGTTGGTGGGGTCGAAGCCGATCCAGCCGAAGCCGGGCAGGCGGCATTCCGCCCAGGCGTGCGTCGCCGTCTCGGGGGCCTGCTCGCCTTGCGCGCCGGATACGTGGAGGTAGCCGGAGACGTAGCGGGTGGGAACGCCCCAGGAGCGGGCGATGGCGATCATGACGTGGGTGTAGTCCTGGCAGACGCCGTGGCCTGTTTCAAGAATGTGGTCGATCGGGGAAATCACCGAGGTGCTGCCGGGGCTGTAGGTGAAGCTGCGATGCAGCGTGGCCGTGAGCCGCCGGAGGCTCGCGAGCGGGTCGTTGAGCGGGCGGATGTCCCGCCGCAGAACGAATGCGTCCAATGCCGGTGAGGGACCGGTCAGCGCACTGGGACGCGTGTAGTCCCAGTCGGAGAACGTGTTCCGTCGAGCGCGGATGCGTGGCCAGGCGCCGGCGTCCAGCGCTTCGGGCACGGGATCCGGCGGCAACACTTCGACCGACGAAGCGGCCGTGATGGCGAGGCCGTGGTGCGGGCGATAAAGATTGAGCACGTGCCTGGTGTTGCCGAAGGCGTCCGTCTCCGCGCTGGACGCGGCCGGGGGGGCCGTGGACATGTCGAAGCTCAGCAGCCGCTGGCGCGCGCCGGTGCGCGGCGTAAGGCACAGCCGCATGACGGAATAGTGCGCCGGCTCGGCGTAGGCGTAGCGCGTTACGTGTTCGATCTCGTAGCGGATTGGGCCCGCCATGGCGTCAGCGCAACGGCGCGTCGTGGACGGGGTAGTGGAAGTAGGTTTCCGTGACCAGGTCGTGAAGTTCGCGTCCGTGCGCGTTCAGCCGCCGGAGCAGGGACCTCGGGTCATCCCGGTCCAGCCAGGCGAAGTTGACCAGAGCGCTCATGCGACCCATAAGTCGCTGGGCGGCGCCGGCGGCCTCGTCGTTTGGACTGGGCGCAGCCGCCGCGAGTTCGGCCGAGAGCATGTCCAGCGATCGGCAGAGCGAGTCGGGCAACCGCGGGTCAGTGGCGAGCAAGTCGAGGACCTGACGCGGCTCGACTTCGAGGCTGTAGGTCCGGTTGTAGGCCTCCAGCGCGTGGTAGAGGCGCAGGAGGCCGGTCCAGGCGGCCTCGGACACATCCTGCGTGCCCTCGGCGGCCGTGATCTGTGCGTGGAGGAGGGCGGACGAGAGTTGCACGCGCTCGATCGAGCGACCGAGGTTGAGGAATCTCCAGCCTTCGTCGCGATACATGGTGGCGGCGGTCACGCCGGCGAAGGTATCGATTTCAGCCACGGTCTCCGCGTAGAAGCGCTCGGGGGACGAGGCCCAGATCTCCTGGATCGTCAGTCCCTGCATGCGGAGGTAGGTCCGATTGAGGCAGGTCCACATTTCGGCACTGAGGCAGTGGCGGACGTGCCGGGCGTTCTCCCGGCCCGAGGCAACGCCGCTCCACACCGAGTCGGGATTGGTGGGTTCGAAGGTCAAATCGTCGGCCAGCGTGTAGGAGTCCGCCAGGCTGTAGGCGTCCTGCGCGAGCAGTTCCAGACTGCCGACAGGCGGTTGGCGGTTGAGAGATCCGTAGATACGCAGCCAGCCGAAGTGAATCTCCTCAACCGGGCGATCGACCAGGGCCTCGGTCTGATGGCGCAGGAGACGGCTGAGGTGCTGGGCACGCTCAAGGTAGCGGCCCAGCCAGTAGAGACCTTCGGCGCTGCGGGACAACATGCGCGCTAGTTCTCCAGCACCCAGAGATCCTTGCCGCCGCCGCCCTGGCTGGAATTGACGACGAGGCTGCCTTTACGCAAGGCGACCCGGCAGAACGCGCCGGGAACGATTCGGGTCTTGCGGCCGTGCAGCACGAAGGGGCGCAGATCGACGTGTCGGGGCTCAATGCCGCCGTCGATGAGGCACGGGGCCCGCGACAAGGCAAGCGTGGGTTGCGAAATGAAGTCAGCGGGGTTGGCTCGCACCTGCTCGGCATAGGCCGCGCGCTCGGCAGGCGACGCGTGCGGACCGATGAGCATTCCGTAGCCGCCGGACTCGCCGACGCGCTTGACCACGAGGTTCTGCAGATTGTCCAGCGTATATTCGAGTCCTTCAGGATTACGGCACAGGTAGGTTTCGACGTTAGCTATGACCGGTTCTTCCGATAAGTAGTAGCGAATCATGTCCGGAACATACGCGTAGACACTCTTGTCGTCCGCGACTCCCGTGCCCGGGGCATTGGCCAGCGTCACGTTGCCGGCCTTGTAGGCGTGCATGATTCCGGGGACGCCGAGCAGTGAGTCTTCGCGAAACACGACAGGGTCCAGAAAGTCATCGTCGATACGCCGGTACACCACGTCGACCCGCCGCAGGCCGGCGGTCGTGCGCATATACACGACGCCGTCGTCAACCAGGAGATCGCGTCCCTCGACAAGTTCGGCGCCAATCTCCCTGGCCAGGAACATATGTTCGTAGAAGGCCGAGTTGTAGACGCCGGGCGTCAACAAGACGATCGCCGGATCGGACGTTCCAGCAGGGGCGAGCTCCTGGAGCGTGGTGCGGAGGACGCGTCCGTAGTGCTCGATGTCCTGAACGCGCGAGGAGCGGTAGAGGCGGCGAAAACTGGCCTTGACGGCTTTCCGGTTGGCGAGCATGTAGGCGACGCCGGAGGGCACGCGCAGGTTGTCCTCGAGGACCTTGAAGCCCTCGTTGGTACGAACGAGATCGGTTCCGCAGATCGCGACCCAGACGCCGTGCGGCGCCTCGAAGCCGCGCATCTCGATCCGGTACTGGGGACAGCCGCGCACGACATCGACCGGAATGACGCCGTCCTCGACGATACGAGCCGGACCGTAGACGTCGGCCAGAAAGAGGTTCAGGGCCTTGAGGCGCTGCGTCAGGCCAGCCTGGAGTTCACGCCACTCCCCGGCCGCGAGCACGCGCGGCAAACAGTCGACCGGGATGATGCGCTCGTCGCCTTCTTCGTCGCCGTAGACCTTGAACGAGATGCCTTCGCTGGAGAACGACCCCGTCACCTGTTCCTGAATGTCGCCAAGGCTAGCCGCGGACGTCTCGGTTAGCGCCTTGTGAACTCCCTGGTAATGGGTTCGGGCGTTTCCATCCGAGTGGAACATCTCGTCAAAGATGCGCCCGTCCAATTCATAGTCGTTGAAATCCATGCGCTCGCTATCCGATAGATTTCACGCGTTTTTTCGCGAAATTAGCGTGTCGCGATACCTGCCCGGCCAACGACTGACGGCCATTCGAGAACTCCTGGCGACGCCTTGATCGGCAGTTTATCGGATGGCCGATGTCGGGCGCGGCCGGCGCTATTCGGGTGCTTGTCCGACCGGCCCATCGCATGCCGTCGCGATCCGACGCCCTTCCTCGCGCCGCGATGCATGACCGCGAGGCAGGTCGCGACGCGGCGGGCTGTGTCCGACCATGAGAGGCCCGACTCGTCCTGGCATCGCTTGAGGCGCTGCGGGACGTCTTTGCGAAACTCGCAGGTTTCTCGGCTGTGAGGGATGCGCTGCCGAGGCAGCGAACCGGACCTCCACGATCGGCGCTGCCTTTCGAGAGACACTTGCATAGGCGGAGGGCGGGTACCGGAAGATCCCCTCACCCCAACCCTCTCCCAGAGGAGACCTTTGCGTAACCCGGAGTTGGGTGCCCGGAAGACCCTCACCCCAACCCTCTCCCAGCGGGAGAGGGAGAAAGAGCGGCCCCGATTTCGAGGTCAAAGCGGGGTTATGCAAAGGTCTCCATCGAGAGGGAGCAGGAGGGACCGCAGATTCGAGGGCCAGAGAGGTTTTGCAAAGGTCTCCTTGGAGAGGGTGAAGTGCGGCCCGGCCTTCGAGGACGAGGAGTGTTATGCAACTGTCTCTCAAGGGAGCAGGAGCAAGAACCGAGGTCGTCGATTCCGTCGGCAGCGGCCAGCGACCGCCGGTGGAGCGCTTCTCGAGGGTTCCGCAAGGTAATCCAGTAGCCCGCGTCCGCGAAGACCACGCTGGTCAGTTGTGGTGACCGGGGCGGGTGGATTTGCCGCCGTGGACGGTGGGTTCGGAGCACCATTGGCGGCGGAGGAGGGCGAGGGGTTCGAGGATGGACTGGGGGAGACCGAGGAGGTCGATGAGGACGGCGCGGTCGAGGGCGTGGCGGGCGGGGTCGTGGTAGGCCTCATTGGCGGGCAGGAATTCGTGGTCGAGGAAGTCGGCGAAGATTCGGTGGGAGCGCCCGATCTGTTTCTGAGTCAAGGTGCGAATGTCAAGGGTCACCAGAGACGGCAGTCCGGTTATGGACATGACCGAACGGCCCTGCTGCTGACGGCTTCCGACCCACCAATAGCCGATCAATCCGAGAGTCGTATTTGCCCAGAGCGCGATAGCCTCTTCAGCCGCAGGGTTTTGAAGCCGATAGTTCGGCCACGCTCTGCCGCCAATGGAGCGTTCGTGTGTCAAGCAAGCAGCCAAACTTTGCGAATTGATACGGAAGTCGCGGTTCAGGTGGAGTCGAGTGGCCGTGTCCCATACGCGAACAGCCTTTTCGTCACATCTGGGCCGCACCCGGCCTTCCGCATCGGGATCGACAAGCAGGCGCCGCTCTCGCTTGGCGTTGTGGGACCAGAGCATCGGGTAGTCCGCTGCTGAGCTGCGGATGGGAATCACGTCGAATGGGCCGCGGGGAATCCCACGCTGATTCGTCTCCGTGCCTGAGAGGTCCATGTGATAGAGCCCTCTGGCACCGACATTCTCAAGCCTTGTTGTCGGAATTGGAAGCGTCCCAGACATTCGAGGAAGCCTTAGCGACTGCCGTTCGAGCCCAAGGGCGGCGTGGGCAATGCGCGGCTCCCTAAGCGATGCACAGCCACTGTCGGTCAACCTGGCATGAATGAAGCTGCCCACCTCATCCTGGCCGACAGACAGAAGGCCACCATGCCCTGTAGGAAGATCTCGCACCTTGCGTACGATCTCCGCTGCCTCAGCGACGCTGCCCGGTCGCTGGCGGAGATTCACATAGAGCGTCGGCGCTACCGATTCGTCGGTCTCAATCGGTTCTTGGCGCTTGGCCGCGATGACCAGTGCCTCACCGATGCCCGTGTCCGACGAAAACGCGGTGGTGTTGCTTCCGACCGCAGCGATGGTCACCACCGTCACGTGTCGATACTGTGTTGCTAGCAGCCTTCGCGTTGCGCTCCAAGCAGCGCCGGAGGTGACCGCGAGGGGCAAGACTAGCGCCAGCACGCCGCCCGGTTTTAGTTTCGCGTGGGCCAAGTCGATGAAATTGGAGGCAAGGCCTGCGTTTCCGTGGCCGACTGGGTGCTCAAGCCGACTTCGGATGCTCTGGAGCGCGCCCGACATCCGCCGCTGCTCGTCCTCGCTCGTAGCAAACCCGGCGAACGCGGGTACCGGCACGCCGATAGATGACGCCTCCTGGCCCGTTGGTCTAGTGAACGGCGGATTCATGATCATGAGATCAACCGAGGCCTGGGGCAGGTGGAGTTCGTCGCCCTGACGCTGCTGGGCGGGCGATGAATGGATGGGTAGCGGTTGGCCGCGACCGCGTATGGCGTGCTGGCCGGTACCGAAGAGGGACGGCTGGGCGTCGCTGAGAATCAGGTCCAGTGAGCCGATGGCGGTGGCTCGTCCGCCGGGGTCCTCCGGCTCCGGGTCGCCGTAGGGCATGGTGTGGATGCGGGTGCGGTCGAATGGCAGGCCGGGATGGGCGCTGGACAGCGTGGAGGCGGTGAGATGCGTGGCGGCCGGCATGATGTCGGCGCCGATGAGGGCGCGCTCCATCATGGTTGCGTGGAGCGGCGCGTCGTCGCCGCCGGCCCGGCGATAGCGCGACGCCACGGCACGGTAGGCGGCGGCCAGCAGCGCGCCGGTGCCGCAGGCTAGGTCTGCAATTCGCAGGTCGGTGAAGGCTTGAGAGTCCGACCAGTCCACATCCAGACGGGCGGCCGCGAGTTCGGCCAGCAGGGCGGCGGAGGCCGGCAGGGTGTAGAAGGTGGCCAGGAACTTCCGGTCCGCGATCAAGCGCCCGAACATCTGGCCGGAGAGGTCGTGGGTAGTTGAGGTTCCGATCTCGTGCAGCGCATCCGCGACTTTGGCCAGGTGTTCAAGGATGGACGTGGCCTCGCGGGGCGAGACCGGCGACATCAGGTCGTCGGCGATCTGAAAGATCGGCCAGTAGTTGATCTCCCGCAGAATGCGGCGCCATTCCGCGACCACGATGGAGCGGCTCAGATGCTTTAACGGGGACTCCCGGCGCAGATCGTCGAATGACCGAACGCCGAGCTCAGCCGCAGCGAGGGTGGCGTGGAAGGTCATGGCGTTGGCCACGATGGCCATGGCCATGCGTTCGGTCTGCTCGCCCGGTTGCTGGTGAAGGACGGCAGCCCGTCGGCGCAAGATGCCCTGCGGTTGCAGCAGCATGGCTTCGAGGCGACCGGCGGCCTGGCGGACGCCGGTTTCGAGGATGAGGGTGCCGCGGGCAATGCGGCGTTCGGACAGCGCGGTGTGCTCGATGAAGCCGGCGAGGTCGTCGACTTCGCCGGTGAGCCAGCCGCTGGCGGGCCAGCGGTCGGGGCCTTCGGCACCCTCGGTGAAGGCGCAGTAGTCGAAGGCGGCCTCGGCCACTCGTTGGGGCAGGACGGCCTGGTTGACGCCGCGGAGCTCGACGGGGACGCGCAGGGCAACGGCCTGCTCGATTACCTCGCCCGTAGACGCGACGGCTTTGCCCAGGCGGTCGATGGCGTCTTGCTCAACCTCGCGGGCGGGGTGGTACTCGGTCTCGATTACGACGGGCAGGCCGCCGGGATGCTGGATGAGGATGTCGGGGCGATCGCTGGGGGCGTCTGCCAGCACTCCGGTCTGTTCAACGCCGATGCCCTGCCGCCAGCGCGGATGCCTGGTGCGAAGCAGGCGAGCGAGTTCGACGTTGACGGTGTGTTCGGCGGTGCGGGGCATTCGCGGCGGGTCGGGGGTGGACGAGACAGCTTACTTGGGAGAGGAAGAGTCCCAGGCTGCGCGCAGCCTGGGCCACACCGCGCAGCCTGGGCCACACCGCGCAGCCTGGGCCACAGGGCGGCTCTTAGGAAGGGGTCGGGGGAATGCGGTAGGCCGGCGGAGCGGGAAGGGCGATGTGGGTGTAATTGGAGTGTTCAAACGGACGCGGCTAGTGTACACTTATTGCGTACGGATTACAAGTCGGGCGACGGACGGTCAGCGCCCGTGCCTGACGAAAGGGTTTTGGGAGTGAGCACACGACGGGGGCGGAAGCGGCCGACGAGCGCGGAGCGGCGCTTTCGGTCGGCGGTGC
>DAOUIX010000029.1:0-7389 GCA_034423235.1 Chloroflexota bacterium
GTGTTTGGAGTTGTGTCGATGCTGGCACTGCGGCGGCGGCCGGAGGCCGTGGCAATGGCGGGAGGGCGACGCTAGTAGACGGGCGGGCCGGAGTTGTAGTTGGGTGGGCCGAGGCCGGGAACCATGTGTTCGTGGGGGCGGCCGGTAATGAGCTGGGCGCCGTCGGTGAAGCCTTCGGGGCGGTCGCGCAGTTGCTCGATGAGGCGCTGTCGCCAGGGGCCGAGGTCGGCCTGCGAGGAGAGGTCGCGCTCTTCGAACGGGTCGTTGCGGACGTCGAACAGGAGCTCCTGGCCGGTCTGGCTTTCCCAGATGTACTTGTGGCTTTCGTTGACCAGGGCGTGCCAGCCGCGGGCCCACTGCTGTTCGGCCGGCGGGGGCTCGTTTTGCGTAGTTCCCAGCGCTAGCTCGGAGCGAGCGCCGCTGGCGTATTCCAGGTGGAGCGCGTCGCGCCAAGCGACAGACTCGCCGCGGACCAGCGGGACCAGGCTGCGACCGGTGACCGAGGACGGGACTTCGGCGCCGGCAGCGTCGATGATGGTGGGCATGATGTCCTGCAGACCAACGGGCTGGTCGAGGACCTGTGCACGCGGGGCGCCCCAGGCCTCCGGCGGGTTGATGAGGAAGGGAATGCCGGCGGAGGCCTCGAAGGGGAAGCTTTTGGCGATGTGATAATGGTCGCCCAGCATCTCGCCGTGGTCGCTGACGAAGACGATCAGCGTGTCCTCCAGCAGGCCCTTGTCGCGCATGTACTGAAAGAGGCGGCTGAGCTGCATGTCGATGTGGTCGATCATGCCGAAGTAGGCGGCGCGCATGTAGTGCATGGGCAGGGGATCGAGATTCATCCCGCGGCGGTAGAAGCGACGTTCGGAGCGAACCTCGGGGTCAATGCCGCGATCCGGGCCCTTCCAGGGCTCCACCCAGTCGCCAATGACGGGATCCGGCAGTTCCATGTCCGCGTAGCGGTCAAAGAAGAACTTGGGTGGCGTGAATGGGGGGTGGGGATCGATGAAGGAGAGGTTGAGAAAGAAAGGTTGGCTAGTGTCGCGTCGTTCCAGGAAGTTGATGGCGCGGGAAACGCACCAGAAGGTGTGGGTGAGCTCTTCGGGCAGGTGGTTGGGGCGGCCGATCCAGCCGTTGGGGGTAGCGCCGTGGGCCATGGCCCAGCGGTCGAGCGGGATCTCGCCGTGTAGCCAGTCCAGATAGTCGTTGTCCTCGTGCCGGGTCGAGTCGGCCAGTTCCATGGCGTCGAAGCCGAAGCGGCGGCGCTGCGGGAAGAGGTGGATCTTGCCGATCATGCGGGTCTCGTAGCCGGCCTGGCCCAGCTCGCCGGCCAGCGTGGCGGGGGGATCCCAGTGCATGCCGCCGGTCATGCCGACCATGCCGTTGACACACGGGGCCTGGCCGGACATGAGGACGCGGCGAGCGGGGATGCAGGCCGGGGACTCGGTGTAGCCACGGCGGAAGCGGGTGCCGGTGGCGCCGATCCAGTCCATGTTGGGCGTCTGTAAGACGGGGTGGTCGGCGATGCCGAGCGCGTCGCTGCGCTGCTGATCGGTCATGATCAGCAGGATGTGGGGCTGCTTGTCGGCCATCAGGCGCCCCGCTAGAGCTTGGGCCGGGTCACGGTGATGCCCGGCGGGACCATCGTGGGAATCATGTGCTCGTGGGGTTGGCCGGGGATCAGGCGCTGGCCGTCGGTGAAACCCTCGGGACGGTCGCGCAGCTTCTCGATCAGGTGCTCGCGCCAGGGGGCCAGGTCTGCCTGCTGAGACAGGTCACGCTCTTCGAGCGGGTCTTCGTGCAGGTCGAAGAAGAACTCGCGGCCGGTCTGGCTCATCCAGATGTACTTGTAGCGCGTATCGACCAGCCAGTGGTTGCCGTCGACGTAGCGGTACATGCCGCAGTGCTCGCCGTGCAGGTATGGGCGCCAGTCGGCGTCGTCGCCGCGCATGAGGGGCAGCAGGCTGCGGCCGCTGACGGACTCGGGGATGGGGGCGCCGACGGCTTCGAGGATGGTGGGCATGACGTCCTGGAGGCCGACGGGCTGATCGCAGACGATTTCGCGGGGGAAGCCCATGCGCTGGGGAGCGCGGGCGAGGAAGGGGACGCGGGCGGAGGCGTCGAAGGCGCGGCACTTGGAGTACATCTGATGGTCGCCCAGCATCTCGCCGTGGTCGCTGACGAAGACGATGAAGGTCTCCTCCAGCAGGCCGCTGTCGCGCATGTACTGGAAGAGACGGCTCATCTGCATGTCGATGTGGTTGATCAGGCCGTAGTAGGCGGCGCGCAGGTTGTGCATGGCGCCTGCGTCGATGCGGCCGCGCTGGCCGTAGGGACCCTTCTCGGCCGGGATGCCACGGGGCGGGCCTTCCCACGGCTCCATCCAGTCGCCCATGGCCGGCTCGGGCAGGTCGAGCGCGGCGTAGCGGTCGTAGAACCAGTCGGGCGGAGTCATCGGGGGATGAGGATCAATGAAGGAGACGTTGAGGAAGAAGGGGCAAGTGGGGTCGCGCTTCTCGAGGTATTCGATGGCGCGGGAGACGCACCAGAAGGTGTGGGTCTTCTCCTCGGGCAGGTGATTGGGGCGGCCGATCCAGCCGTTGGGGGTGGCGCCGTGGGCCATGGCCCAGCGATCGAGCGGGAACTCACCGCCGAGCCAGTCCAGGTATTCGTTGTCGTCGGCGCGGGTGGAGTCGGCGAGTTCGAGGACGTCGAAGCCGAAGCGCTTGCGCTTGGGATGGAGGTGGAGCTTGCCGACCATGCGGGTCTCGTAGCCGGCGGCTCGTAGTTCGCCGGCCAGGGTGGCGGGAGGGTCCCAGGGGGCGCTCATGAAGCCGACCATGCCGTCTTCGTCGGGCGGACGGCCGGACATGAGGACGCGGCGGGCCGGGATGCAGGAAGGGGACTCGGAGTAGCCGCGGCGGAAGAAGGTGCCGGAGGCGCCGAGCCAGTCCATTGCGGGCGTCTGCAGGACGGGGTGACCGTCGATGCCCAGACAGTCGCCGCGCTGCTGGTCGGTGATGATGAGCAGCACGTTGGGGTGGCTCTGGTCCTGGCTCATGCGGGGCGTCCCGTGGGCAGGCAACGCCTGACGGTACCGTTCCGGGGCGTGCGGCTCAACCTCGGCGAGTAAACGCTCCCCTGAGGTGGATGGGGAATGGGCATCGTTGGTCGCCAGGCGAGGGGCCCAAAGCGTCGATCGCTCCCGGTGCGTGGCTGGGGGTGAAGGGGGGACCTGACTCTCGCCAGCCCGAACCCCAGAGGGGTTCGGGCTGGCGAGAGTCAGGTTTTGGCGGATTTTTGCGGTGGGATTCCAGACTTCGCGGGGCAGACGCGGGGAAGAGCAGGGCATGGCGCCTCCGGCCGGGGAACGGGCTGCGGAGAACATGCGGCGGCCACGGCCGCGGGGCGCGTGGTGGAGGCCGAAGCGCAGGCCCGGAAATGGGTCGGCGGCAGCGAGCGCGCGGAGCGGGGTTGCGGCGCAACGAGAAATTTCCTCCAAGGAGCTCCCGAGCCAGTGCGGGGCCCGCCGGAGTCCGAGCCAGGGCGTGCTGAGGGGAGCTGGACGGGGGCTGGGAACGCGGGCAGAGACGTCGGCCACGAGGGAACTCCGGGAAGGGTTGCGCATTGGTCACGCTTAGTGTACACTTTCTGCGTACCAAGGGCAAGCCAAGGAGCACGGTGAGGAGGAGGCGGGATCTCGGAGACGCAGACGACTGGGACTGAGGGGACGGGTTCGCTGGGAACCGGCGTCCGCCGACTGTGAGTTGCTGCTGCGCAGCCAGCGGATGCGGGACCAGTGACCATGCAGTGGTGATACCGTTCGCGGTACTATTGGAACGGCATGCAAGCTTCGCACCGGCACACCCTGCAGCGGGTTTTTCAACGACCGACGCCATCCGGGATCCGGTGGGGCGACATTGAAGCGCTGCTGCGAGCTGTGGGAGTCGAGGTGATCGAGCGATCAGGGTCGCGGGTGCTGCTGAGGAAAGGTTCGGACCGGATGGTGGTGCACCGTCCGCATCCGAGGCCGGAGACGGGGCGGGGAACAGTGCGAGATATTGCGGCGTTTCTGGCGGCGCTGGGAGTAGAACCATGATGGAATACCAGGGCTATCTAGCCACGGTGGAGTACGACGACTCGGTGGAGCGGCTGCACGGGCGGGTCGTGAATACCGGCGCGTATCCGATCGCCACGTTTGAGGCGGCGGACGTTCGTCAGCTACGGACGGAGTTTGAGCGGTCAATCGACGAGTACCTCGCGTCCTGCCGCGAGGACGGCATGGAACCGGCGGCGCCCTTTTCGGGCAAGCTGCAGTTGCGGTTAGGGAGCGAGTTGCACCGGCGAGTGGCGCAGGCGGCAGCCGAGAGCGGGCAGAGCATCAACAGCTGGATTTCGCAAGTGCTGGCGGCGGAGGCGCCGAGGTAGGGCAAGAACCACCGGGCCGAACGGCGGGCGGCGTGGTCTGGGGGTAGCAGGTCGCCCTAGGGGACTGTTTGCGGGAGGCGTTCGAGGATTCGGTCGAGTTTGTCGTTGGTTTGACGAACGTCGGACCGGAGATCGTCGATGTCGGCGTGCACCTCGGTGCGGAGTTCCTGCATGTCGGATTTAACGTCGGCGCGCATCTCCTGCATGTCGGCCTTGACGTCGGCGCGAAGTTCCTTGAAGTCGGCCTTGACATCGGTCCGCAGGTCGCGGACTTCGGTGCGGACGAGTTGGATGTCGGCCTTGACCTCGGTTCGCACTTGCTGGATTTCAGTCGTCACGTCGGACCGCACGTGCTGGATTTCGGCCGTCATATCGGTCCGGAGATTGTGGACCTCAGTTCGTACTTGTTGAACGTCGGCTCGCACAGCGGTCCGCACTTGCTCGATTTCGGTCCGCAATTCCTGGTTGTCAGACCGCGACTCGGCGCGCATTTCGCGAACATCAGTCCGCAGTTCACGAGTGTATTCGTCGGCGTCGGCCACGCCTCTCTGGACGGTGCCGAGGCGCATGCCGACGTGCCAGGCAGCGCCGGCAACGGCAAAGACCAGCGTGAGGCCGACGGTAATCATGGTGACGACGATGGGCATGGCGTCCATGGCGGTACTCCTCGTCAGGTAGCCACACGTCGCCGGGGCGCTCCGCCAGCACGCTCCTGGCCCGTGGCTCGGAAGGTTTGCGAACCCGCCGCCCACGGCTCGTTGATTGGTTGTATCAGGCGGAGTTCGGACTCGTCAATCCGGTGGGTACGCACATCGAAGGGCGATGTGCGAGTGCACTACGCGGGTGATGGGGGGAGTCGTTCGAGGATGCGGTCGACTTTCCGATTCAACTCGCGGATGTCGGACTCGCAACTTGCCAGGCCCTTCTCAACGGCTCCCAGGCGACTTCCGAGTCGCCAGGCCGCACCGCTGATGGCAAGCACCAAGGTCGTTCCGATCGTGCCCATGGCGATGATGATGGCTGTGGCGTCCGTGGCCAAAATCCGTTTCCGGTAGCCACGTTCCGCATTTGCGGACCGCCAGTTCGCCGCTGGCAGCCGTGGCTGAGAAAGTTCGCGAACCCGCCGCCCACGGCTCGTTGATTGTTTGTATCAGGCGAAACGCGTATATGTCAACCAAGTGGATTCGGTCGCCTACATAGGCGTTCGACATGCCTAGTCACTACCTGCACATCAAAGCTAGAACCTTCGCGTCATCGGAATGCAGACACAAGCTGAATCCTGCCAGGCAAGATCGAACTAACAGGCACTACGAGCCACCTTAACCTAAATTGTAAACAGACATCTTATCTATTCATTAATTTCATCCGATATGGAATCTATCTTTGGCGTCACCACTAAAATAAAACGGCAAATCGTCTTCGACAGCTCTTCGGCGAACGCGTCTTCCGATATGTTCCCGAGGCGGGAAACATGCAGTTCCGCATTCCTGAATCGCTGATCGCCGAAGACGTCTAGGCCATCGAGCCTTTGCTCCAGGTCTTCAATCTCGCTTTTCCAGAATCCCAGGCCCAGCCAGGCTCGCCATTCACCTGGACCTTCTTCTTGCCGGACAAGATGGATAAAGTAGGCCATCTTCCAATTGCCCCAAAACGAACGCGAATACCACAGGTGCCAGTAGCGCCAGGAAGGGTTGCCACCAGCCCATCGGCTCGTCTTGTCCGGCCGTAGATGGAGCGGCAGGCCAGCTATGGATCGATTGGACACTCCGCGAAGAAAGCGTGTGATCTCATCGCCCCTGTTCTTCGCGAATGATTGAGCCAACTTGCTCGTTCCTGGCCTAACAGAAATATTGTCACTAGAAGATTCACCAATGCTAATGATGTAGTCGTCAATGCCAGGAACCGGAATGATGGTGCTGGCCTGTACGTAAAGCGGTCCCTCGTCGCCGTCCTGATACGGCGTCAACTGGACGCACGAAATCAGGTTGTCACCTGGGGCCTTCTCGTTCAGCCAGAGAGCGGCTGAGGTTACTTCCGGCGCGAATCGGTGGCTGGCCAAGATGATGCGCTGGTCATTGTTCAGCGCATTCAAGTCGTCGGCGTTGAGATGTTGGAGAAGTCTGTTTGTCGCGTCATCCTCCGATGTTTCACTGTATTCGGCGAGCATGCGAATGATGTCGTCGGCGCTGGCGCGTTGGAGGTAGCTGGCGTACTTGATGGCTTGCCAGTGGGCATCAGCACCTGTGTCATCCCGCTTCAATTCAATGACGACCAGATCTCCGTCAGCGTCCACGGCGAGGAGGTCCAGGCGCTCGTCGGTGCGGTCGAAGCCGCTGAACTCCTTGCCGATGATGAGCAGATCATCGCCCAGAATGCCCGGGTTGGCGGCGACCCATTCCTGGATGTCGCGGCGCTCCTGGAAGCCCAGGCTGGCGAAGTCGACCTCGGCGATCTTTTCGGATTCGCGGGTTTCGGGGTTGATTCTGAAGAGTTGGGGTTCGGCGCTCATTCGAAGTTCTCTCGCCAGTGAAAGGAGATAGGACTGCTGAGAATCGGCAGACGACCCAGTTCGAGGCTGGCTACCCCCGGGTGCCGCAGAGAGGGAGCTTACGCCGAACGGCGTGAGGGTGCGAGAAGGTGGGGATCAAGGGTTTCAAGGCTTGTTCCAGGTTGAGTCTTGTCGGTGTGGGCGTGTGTTCGGTTTTTGTTTGGTATTATGGGGTCCCGTATTGCCCAGGGTGTTCCGCTGGCTCTTCCCAACACCGAGCGGCCCGCCGCGTTGCGGACGGCCGTGCATGAAATCGAACGGCGCTGGGGGTTGCATGCCGCAGGGCGGCTGTTTGGGGTCAGTCCACGGGAGGCCGGGTTTTCGACCGGGATCGGGGCGCTGGATGAGGCGACCGGGTTCGATGGGATCCCGCGGGGGCGGCTGAGCGAACTGACCGGGCCGCCGGGCGGCGG
>DAOUIX010000030.1:0-21803 GCA_034423235.1 Chloroflexota bacterium
CGCTCCCCCACCCTCCGGGCGCCCATCCCCAACCGTTCATGGTGAGCCGGTCTGGAGTCCGTCGGAGGACCGAGTCGAACCACATCCCGGCGTCCCCGGAGTACCTGTCCCGAGCCTGCCTCAGCCTGCCCCGGACGAGATTCGGGGGACCCGATCCGGGGCGAGGACCCAGTAGCACCCACCACCCGAGGCATCAACAACCTCCGGGGCCGCGGCTCTTCACCCTCTCCGAGGGGAGAGGCAGACTCCGGCGTCCGCGCCGGAATTCGTTGAGGGGTCCGCCGGTCGAGGTCTAACCCCCACCCAGGCCGCATGGGGACATCAAAAGACTCAATATTTCCCTGTCTTCCTTGCCCATCGTAATCATTTCGTGTACAATAGAGACGCCCTATCCCATGTCCATCCCGGAACCCCCATGCTCGCCCGCCTCTTCCGACGCCTTGCCCCCTTGGCGTCCCGGCGCCGCCCGCGCCTGTTCCTCACCGTGCGCAGAGGCCGGTCGCACACCAACGTCTTCCGGTCTCTACTCTCCGCCCCAACTCCCCGCCACGTCCGCGTACCCAACGTTCCTCGCGCCGTCCTCCCGTCCCCTCACACCCCCAACCTTCGTCACCGACCCGCCAAAAAAATCGGCCCAAGCTATCTCTCGCCAGCCCGAACCCCCTCTGGGGGTTCGGGCTGGCGAGAGATAGCTCCCCCTTCACCCCCGCCTCATGTAGCGCCTCCGGCCACCCGCGCCCAGCCTCGTTCAATCCCCGCGACCGCCGGTTGCGCTGCCGCTGCGCGCCCTTCGAAACTTGAAGCGACCGACGACCGGAGGACAATGACGGATGGTTTCCAGCAAAGCAGCCACGGTCGAGGAGTACCTGGCCGAGCTCCCCGAGAACCGACGGGACGACATCCAGCAGGTTCGCGAGATCATCCTGGCCAACCTGCCGGATGGGTTCCAGGAGTGCATGCAGTACGGCATGATCGGCTACGCCATCCCGCTCGAGCGTTTTCCGGACACCTACAACGGGCAAGCCTTGGGTGTGGCCGCGCTGGCGGCCCAGAAGCGCCACATCTCGGTCTACCTGCACGGCCTCTACGCCGACCCCGAACTCACCGACTGGTTTGTGGACGCCTACAAGCAGTCCGGCAAGCGACTCAACATGGGCAAGTCCTGCGTCCGCTTTCCCAGGGCCGAGGCCGCCGCGCTGGACCTCATCGGCGAGGTCATCGCCCGCATCACTCCCGAGGAACTGATCGCCCAACACGAAGCCGCCCACGGATAGGGGATGAAGCCTGATGCCAAGCATTGACTGGCCAATCGAACAGCTCCGCACATACGTCCCTCCGGCAACCGCGCCGGACGACCTGGACGACTTCTGGACCCAAACTCTGGCTGAGCAGCAACACCCATACGACGAAACCGTCGAGCCGGTCGATTACCCAGTTGATGGTCTCACCATCCAGGACGTGACCATCGCCGGCTACGGCCAGGGCCGCGTGGCCGGCACGCTCCTGGTGCCCGACGGCGACGCCGAACTTCCCGGCATCGTGATCTTCCACGGCTACACCGGCAACCGCGCCGCCATCTTCGATGCCGCGGCATGGGCGCTCCAGGGTTTCGTCGTCTTCGCGATCGACATTCGCGGCCAGACCGGCTTCAGCACCGACCCCGAAGCCGACCCGCGCGGTCACGCCCTCGGCTGGATGACCCAGGGCATCCAGTCGCCTGACACCTACTACTACCGCCGGGTCTACGTGGACTGCGTGCGAGCCGTTCGCTTTGTGCAGTCACATCCCCGCGTTCGCGCCGACCGAGTCGGCTGCACCGGCATCAGCCAGGGCGGCGGCCTTACCCTGGCCACGGCCGCGCTCGAGCCCAGCGTCGCGCTGGCGATGGCCGAAGTCCCCTATCTTTGCGACTTCCCGCGCGCCGCCCAGATCGCCGGACCGGCTGGCCTTGTGCAGACCATCTACGGTGAAATCGGCGCCTATTGCCGCGCCTATCCCGACCGCTACGACGAAGCCTTCCGCACCCTCAGCTACTTCGACGTCGTCAACTTGGCGCCCCGCGTTCGCTGCCCCACCCTGGTCAGCGTCGGTCTCGTCGACGACATCTGCCCACCGTCCACCGTCTTCGGTGCCTACAACCGCCTGACCTGCGAACCGCGCGAAATCGACGTCTACCCCTTCCTCGACCACTCCAGCACCTCAACCCACCGCGACGCCAAAGTCCGCTGGGCCTGGCGCTGGCTACACGACCGCGAATGACACCGAATCCGAGAGCCGTCGGCTACATGCTCGTGTTGCGAGTGATCTTGAACGCGTAGGCGCTGTCACACGGCCGCCGCTCCGGCCGTTCGATCTCCAGCCCCTCAGCCGTCATGCGCCACGCCAACTCGCCGTCGTTACCCAGCAACACCACCGACCGGATCTCGCCCGGATACAGCGTCTTCAGCGACTCGATCGTGAAGGTCGGCGCCGGCCAGTTCAAGCAGATCGCGTAGAGCACGTTGCCCTTCACCGTGAAGCGGATGTCGCTGCCCTGGTAGGCCAGCTTCTCCTTGGTGTCGCTGAAGGCCCCTGAAACGGACATCTGGGTCGGGCCCTCGCCGTAGGTCCACCATGGCGTGCTTCCGTAGATCGCCTCGCCGTTTACGCGCAGCCAGTCGCCGATGCCCTCCAGTGCCGTGACCGCCTCGTCCGGAATCGTCCCGTCGGGCTTCGGCCCCACGTTCAGCAGCATCAGCCCGTTCTTGCTGACGTTGTCCACCAGGTACTGCACCAGTTCAGTGGCCGACTTGTAGGTGGTCTCCCGCAGGTAGCCCCAGCCCGAGCCGTCGTCCACCGTCGTGTCGGTAATCCACTCGTGGTACGCCTGATCCGGCATCTTGCCCAGCTCGATGTCCAGCACCCCCACGCCCGGCGGCAGGTTGTCCCACTTGTACGTCACCACCACCCCGCGGCCCCACTCGGCTTCCTTGTTGTAGTAGTAGGCCAGGAAGTCCTGCTTGTACTGCTCGTGCACGGCCTTCAGGCCGAAGTCGAACCAGATGTAGTCCGGCTCGTACTTGTCCACCACCTCAACCAGCTTCGCCTTCCAGGTTTCAAGAAACGCCTTGCTCGGCTTGTCCTGCTCGTCCCACTCCACGTCCCGCAGTGGGAAGTCCAGGTTGTGCGGTTCGCCATATAAGCCGGAAAAGCGTGGATCGGACGTGTCGAAGTCCGTGCGCCAGTGCGGAAAGAACCACCAGTTCTCGGCGTGGTGCATGGCTACCATGTAGCGCATGCCGTGGCGACGAACGGCCTGCGCGAGTTCGCCCACCACGTCGCGCTTCGGCCCCATGCGCGCCGCATTCCACTCGGTGTGCGCGCTGTCCCAAAGTGCAAAGCCGTCGTGATGCTCCGCCACCGGCCCCGCGAACTGTGCCCCCGCCCGCTTGAAAAGATCGGCCCATTCGTCCGCGTCGAACTTCGCGCCGTTGAACGCTGGAATGAAGTCCTTGTACCCGAATTTCGAGGGATGTCCGTACGTCTTGACGTGATGCGCGTAATGCGGCTCGCCCTCCCGGTACATCCGGTAGGGGTACCACGTGGCGTTGGGCCCCCACGCGGGCACGCAGTAAATGCCCCAATGGGTGTAGATGCCGAACTTGGCATCGCTGAACTAGGGAGGCGTGCGGTGCTGACGCAGTGAGCGCCAATTCGGTTCGTAGCGGGTCGTCATGGCGGGGCTGTCACCAAGGGCGGCTGGGACGCGGCGCGCCAGCATACGAACCGCACCCGTAGCTGCGCCCGCGCTAGTGCCCCGGATGCGGGACGAACGGCACCCGCTTCAGCCACAGCCGCAGCGCATGCCAGTAGATGCCCGCCGCGACCCGGGCAGTCAGAAACGGATAGCGAGTCAAAGCCAAACCAAGACTTCGAGCGCCCAAGTCCTGACGGCGCAACGCCAGTTTGGCGTCGAACAGGGCTGTCCCACCCCGCGCCACCTCGATTTGCACGTCCAGGCACTCGTCCGGAACCGTCGCCATCAGTTGATAGCTCTGGTCCATGTGCATGAACGGCGATACGTGCAGCGCCTTCACAAAACCGGCTCTGAGCCGCTCACCCTTGGCGTCCGGCTCAGGCTCGACCACGTAGACGTGCCGCTCGCCCCAGGGGGTATTGGTCACCTCGGCCACCAGCGCCTGTACGCGGGACTCATCGGGCGTGAAGCAGTAATACACGCTGATGGGGTTCATCACGTAGCCGAAATACCGCAGGTGTGTCAGCAGGCGAATCGGACCCCAGGGCCGCTGGCCGGTGACCCCTTCCACGCGCGAGCGCACTGCCTCGTCTAGCGGTGTGTTCGGGTCGCCGAAGTGGTCGGCGCGTCGAAACCAGGCCGGTGCCGGACGCCGTGCCGACCAGAGCAATCGTCCGTCGAACAAGCCTGGCAGCTCAGCCAGATCCAGATACACCATGAAGAGGCTGAAACGAAACCCGTGCGCCACCGGTATGCGCCGGTGATGCGTGACGTACCCGGAATAGAGGGCGCTCGCGCCGCTCATCCGCTGGCCAGCAGTGCCCGCGCTGCGCGCAGTCCGCTCACCACCCCGTCCTCGTGAAAGCCATAGCGCCAGTAGGCGCCCGCGTACCACGTGCGGCGTGCACCGTTGACTTCTCCCCAGCGGTCCTGCGCCTCGATGGCCGCCTGGTTGAAGACCGGGTGGTGATACGTCAGCCGCTTGATCACTGCCGCCGGACGAATGCAGTCGGTCTGGTTCAGCGTGACGCAATACGTTTCCAAGGCGTCGAGCCGCTGCAAGCGGTTCATGTTGTACGTCGTGGGCACGCCGGCCGCCCAGTCCCTCGGAATCCGGTAGTTCCACGAGGCCCAGGCGCGGCGGCGGCGCGGCAACAGGCTGGTGTCGGTGTGCAACGCCACGTCGTTGGTCTGATAGTCGATGGCCCCCAGGATGTCGCGTTCCTGCGCACTGGCATCCTGCAGGGCACGCAGCGCCTGGTCGCTGTGGGTCGCGAACACCACATGGTCGAACCGTGCCTCGCCCGCCCCTACCACCGCGACGGTCACGTGGTCTCCCGACCGCCGAACACCGACCACGGGCGCGCGAAGCTGGATGCGGCTGCGAAACGGCTGGACCAGAGCGTCAACGTATCGCCGGGCGCCGCCAACGATAGACAGCCAGTGCGGCTTTCCCCAGATGCCCAGTAGCCCATGGTTGTAAAAGAAGCGCGCGAACGTGCGCACGGGGATGCGGCTGAATTTGGTCGGATCGGCTGACCAGACCGCCGCGCCCATGGGTACCAGGTAGAGGTCCCGAAATACCTGCGAGAACCCTGCGTCGTTCAGGTATTCGCCCAAGGTGCGCCGCTCGCCGGGACCAAGCAACCCCGTCGCCAGGCGGTTGAAGCGCAGATAGTCAGCGAGCAGCCGTAGGAACGCCGGCCGCAGCAGGTTTCGGCGCTGGGCAAACAGCGAATTCAATGACCCGCCGCTGTATTCAACGCCGCTGCGGTCGCAACGCACCGAGAAGCTCATTTCCGATGACTGACTCGGGACGCGAAGTTCCCTCAGAATCCGCCGCAATTCCGGGTACGTCCGGTGGTTAAAAACCACGAAACCCGTGTCCACGGCGTATGTGTGCTCGCCGCAATCCACGTCCACGGTGTGTGCGTGGCCGCCCGGTGCATCGCCGGCCTCGAAGATCGTGACTTGGTGATGCGGTAGCAGTTCACGAGCCGCAACCAGACCTGCAACGCCGGCTCCAATCACGGCAACGTGCACTTCAGTTGGACTTTCAGGCGGAATCTGCGGGCGCGAGCAGATGGTGCGCCACCACCCATTCGCGTCCAGCGCGGTACGCAAAGAGTTCCTCACAGGCAATGAGGAACAGTCGCCAGCGAGCCACCCACAGGTCGGCCGCCCCCTCCCCGTACACCGTTCGAAAGAGTGATCGGACGGCGTCGCGCTGCCGGTCCAGGTTCCGCAGCCAAGCGCGCAGGGTGCGCGCGTAGTGGAGGCCGTTAACAACCTGGCGATCAACGGTTCCGACAGCCTCGGAACAATCCTGGAACAGGTCCAGGTTGGGCATGGTGCCGCCGCTGAAAAACCAGCGCGCCATCCAGCCGTCCGCCGGCTCAAACGTGTAGGCGTGCCGATGGTGGCTGAAGACGTGCGCGAAAATGTATCCGCCGGGCGCCAGCGCGGCGGCCAACTGAGACATCAGCGGCTCGTGGTTGCGCACGTGCTCCAACATCTCGATGCTGACGATGCGGTCGAACCGGCCCGCCAGCTCAAGCGCCGCCGCGTTCCCAGCCATAACCCGCACGTTCATCAAGCCCAATTCGGCCGCCTGGGCCACTATGAAATCGCGCTGCGTACGTGAGTTGCTCAGCGCTACGAAGCTGGCCGATGGATAGCGTTCGGCCGCCCAGAGCGAAAACGCACCCCAGCCGCTGCCGAGGTCCAGCACCCGTTGACCGTCGGCCAGCTTCGCGCGGCGCGCCGTCAGTTTCAGCATCGTGTCTTCGGCCTGTGCCAGCGTGCTGTCGCTGCTGGGCCAGAACGCACTGCTGTACTTGAGCCGGGGACCCAGAACCAGGCGAAAGAACTCGGTGGGGATCTCATAGTGCTGCCGGTTGGCGGCGTCGGTGTCGACGGCCACCGGCCCGCCGCGAAGTCGATGAGCGTTTGGCCGCGCATCGGCGAGTTCCAGCGAACGCAGCCGGCGACGCAGCGCCAGGCGCACGCCCAGCCGCAGCAGACCGTCCGGTGCCAGTCCATGAGCCGCCAAACGTTCGAACCACGCCTGCTCGTCAGCCACGGCGCCTACGTCCAGGGAGTCGAGGAAAAAAAGCCGGCGTAGATTCCACGTACTCACGGTAACCGGGCTTCGTGTCAACCATCGTGCGCTCCAGCATCGCGACGCCTGAAACGCGCCACAGCAGGAAGGTCATGAGGATAGGGCTTACCAGTGCCCACCAGGCCCCCACAGCCAGTCCCAGGCAGCCGAAGCCCCACCAGATCACTGCGTCGCCGAAGTAATTGGGGTGGCGCGTCAGTCCCCAGAATCCGCTGGAGAGGACCCGGCCGCGGTTGGCCGGGTTGGACTTGAATCGCGCCAGTTGCAGATCGCCCCCGGCTTCAAAGGCGAAGCCCACCAGCCACAACACCACGGCGGCGACATCCCACGGCGCCAACGCCGGCGGACGCGGCTGGCCCAGCGCCGCCAACAGTGGCAGCGCCACGATCCACATCACGCATCCTTGCAACAGAAACACGGTGAAGTAACTGCGCCACCAGAATTTCGGCCCGGCGTTGCGCCGGAATTCCTGGTAGCGGAAGTCCTCCGGCTTGCCTCGGCTGCGCCAGCCAATGTGCATCGCCAACCGAACGCCCCACACAGCCACCAGCACCAGCGTTAGCGCGCTCCGTCCGGCATCGCCCAAACCCAGCCAGAACCCAAGCCCCGCCACGATGGTGAAACCCAGCCCCCAGAAGACGTCGACGATCCCCGCATTACGCAGCGCCAAACTCAACAGCCACACCAGGGTCATGCTCAGGGCAACCACTGCCGCTGCCGTGCCCAGCAGCCAAGGGTCAGTCATCGGTCGCCGCTACGCGTTCGCTGGCTGACACGGTCCTGTCGACTGGGGAGCATGGCTCAGGCCCCTCTGGTCGGCTCCCGTATGCGCCGGCCCAGCAGGATTGCGGCCGCGACGATCTCGAACGCCAGGCTGATCCAGTTGGACGACTCGGCCGCGGAGCCGTCAATGAACATGACCGGCGCGCGCACCGCCGCTATGGCCAGATAGACTAGGCCCAGAACACGCTCGGCCGGTCGTCGCAGAATCAGAGGAGCCAAACCCAGCGCGACGAAGACGCCGCCCATGGCCGCCCGGACTTCCGTGACGCCCCGCGCCGTATCCGGCGCCAGCCCCGTAAAGCCGCTCGCGCTGTCCGGCCTCGCCAGCAGCACCAGCCCGGACGCCACGGTGGCCGCCAGTACGGCGTATCGCAAGAGACGCAGAAGCATGCTCAGGCCTTTCAGCGTCATTGCCGACTTCAGGTTCAGTTCCCAATCCTAGTGTGGCCGGCGCTGACGCAGCGGCTCCGTAGGTATTCATCCGGTCGGAGGGGGTCGTTTGACACCGAGTATTACTGAATGATAGATAACAGTCCCGATGAAGGATTCGAGTAGGGATAATTGGTCCCGGAATCATCGGTCTCGTGCGGCTCGGTTGCGCAGGGAGGAAGCAATGGACCGACAGAGACAGGTAAGCAGGCGTGCGTTGCTCAAGCTGGCGGGGGCCGGCGCGCTCGGAGCTGGGGCCGCCGTGGCGCTGGCGGCCTGTGGCGAAACGCAGATCGTTGAGGTTCCAGTTGACCGCGTCATTACTCAGATCGTCGAGAAAGTCGTAACTCAGCAAGTCCCGGTTACAAAAATAGTTGAGAAGATTGTCACCCAGCAAGTGGCGGTCGAAGTCCAGAAGGAAGTTCCGGTCGAAGTCCAAAAGATCGTGACTGTGGAGGTCGCTCCGCAACGGCCGCCGGTCACGTTGGTTGCCTGGTACAACCAGATCGAGTACACCAAGCCGGCCTGGGACAATATTTCATCTGCCTATACAGCCCAAAACCCCCACGTCACGCTGAAGGCCAACGGCGTGCCTCACCCCGACGCGGTCACCAAGTACCTGACGGCGCTGGCCGGCGGCGAGAGCATGGACATCGTGTACGTCCATCCGCAGACAAACTCCGTGCTCGCGGCCCGCGGGGCAGTGCAACCGTTGGATGACTTCTGGAACAACGACAGCGAGTTTCCGCTCGGCGATTTCTACGAAGGCTTGCTGCTCCAGCACCAGTACCTCGACGGCAAGTTCTACGCCATCCCCATGCAGCACGCGCCAATCTTGCTGATCTACAACCGGGACTCGCTTGCGGAGCTCGGCATCGGCGACCTGTGGGAAATGGACAAGGAAGGCAAGTGGACGATCGACGTTCACACCGACATCCTGGAACGTGGCGTCGCCGGCGAGGGCGAAAACCAGACGTGGGGCGGCCGGGAGATTCCGGCAGCCCTCAAGATCTACTACCTCTGGGTGTGGGGCTTTGACGGCAGCGTCTGGAACGAGGACGCCACGGCCACGCACCTGAACGAGCAAGGCTCGGTGGAAGCCTTCGAGTACATCACTCGCCTGATCAAAGATGAGCTGGTCCCCTCGCGCGACTTCTCGCGGGCGTTCCCGGGCGGCGCCGAGGGCATGTTCCTCAGCGGCAACCTGCGGACCTACTGGGGCGCCAAATGGACCACCACCAAGGTTCCGGATGACATCAACGCGGGTATCGTACCGCCGTACATGATGCCCAACGGCACCAACACCAACCGCGACGCCACCAACGCATACGGCATCCACGGGGCCAGCAACAACCCCGAGGAGGCCTGGGACCTGCTGAAGTACATGACGACCGAAGGGATCGTCGAGATGTACAAGGTCGGGTTCACGGCGCCGACGCGGAAGTCGCACGAGGATCTGGCCGTGTGGCTCAATTCCCTGGCGCCATGGGAAGACCCGGCGGTCCACCGCGCGGCCGTCGAGCGCTACGACCGCGTGTTCTTCCACCCCGTCCGCTACGACGAGATTAACAACGACTTTGTACTGCCGGCGGTGGACGGCGTGATTCTCGGGGAGGAGACGGTCCAGGAAGCCATGGACCGGATCACGCCCGGAATCGACGAACTACTCAACGAGCCGCTCTAACGCCGCTCGTGCAGCCGGCAGGACATAGCTTGGCTGTGAAGCCCGGCGCCCGCACGGGCGGGCACCGGGGCTTCACTCACACGTGGATCTGTCCGCGTGGCTAGCCACACGGGTCAACTGCGACCCACCCCGCCAGCCAAGACCGGCCTGCGGTCCGTCCGCTGGCGCCGTCACCTGGTCGGCTACTTGTTCATCAGCCCGTGGATCGCCGGATTTGCCCTCTTTACGGCCTTCCCCATGATCTACTCGCTGTTCCTGAGTTTCACGAAGTACGACCTCCTGGGACCGCCCGAATTCGTCGGACTCAGCAACTTCGAACGCATGGTGTCGGACCACCTGTTTCTTACGGCCCTGGGCAACACGGCCTTCTACACCCTGCTGGCCGTACCAATACAGCTACTGCTGGCGCTCTTCATGGCGCTCCTGCTCAACCAGAAGCTGCGCGGAATCAACGTGTTCAGAACTGCCCTCTATTTGCCCACCGTTACTCCCACCGTGGCCTTCGTCGTGCTGTTCGTGTACATGTACAACCCCGAGTTCGGCATCTTTAACGCCATCCTCGGCTGGTTCGGCGTTCCCAAGCAGGGCTGGCTGACCGACCCGAACCTGGCCAAGCCGGCCTTCATCATCATGAGTCTCTGGCACGTCGGCGGACAGATGGTCATCTTTCTCGCCGGCCTGCAAGCCGTTCCGGAGACTCTGGTTGAAGCTGCCTCCATCGACGGCGCCGGCAAGCTCCGTCGTTTCTGGCATGTCACCGTACCAATGATCAGCCCTGTGATCTTTTTCAACCTCGTTCTTGGAATCATTGGCTCGTTCCAGGTCTTCGCGACCGCCTATATCGCGACCAACGGTGGCCCGAAGCACGCCACGCTGTTCTATGTCCTCTGGATGTATCGCCACGCATTCGAGAATTTCCGCATGGGCTACGCCGCCACGCTCGGCTGGGTGCTCCTTGGCGTGATCCTGATCTTCACACTGATCCAGTTCGCCGTCAGTCGCCGTTGGGTCTACTACGAAGGCGAAGGGGCGTAGGCGCGTGCACAGGATTGGCCAGATCTCATTTCAGGCACGTGAAGGCACCACCAGGCGGCGCACGCTCCTGGCCTATGGTCAAACCACCCTCGGGCACCTCGTCGGTTACGCGACGCTCTTCTTCGTGGCGGTGATTTCCCTGCTGCCGCTGCTGTGGATGGTGTCAACGTCACTGAAGGAATTTGGGCGCGAGTTCCTGTTTCCGCCGCAGTGGATTCCGAATCCCGTGGTCTTCGGAAATTACATTACGGCCTTTGAGACGTCGAATTTGGCGCGCTATTTCGGAAACACCTTGATGATAGCGGTCCTTGCCACGCTCGGAACAGTGTTGAGTTCGTCGCTTGTAGCCTTTGGATTCGCCCGGCTTGAATTCTATGGTAAGCGCGTATTATTCATCATCTTGCTCTCCACATTGATGCTGCCAGGTATTGTGACATTAGTCCCCACATTTGTCCTCTTCAGGACCCTCGGATGGATCGATACTCCGTTGCCGCTGATCGTTCCATGGTGGTTCGGAGGCGGCGCATTTGGCGGCGCGTTCTACGTCTTTCTGATTCGGCAGTTCATGCTCCAGTTGCCGCGCGAACTGGACGAGGCCGCCCTTGTGGATGGGGCCTCCTATTTCCGCATTTACTGGCGTATCATGCTCCCGCTATCCAAGCCCGCCCTGGCCGCCTCCGCCATCTTCTCCTTCATCCATCACTGGAACGACTTTCTCAACCCCCTGATCTTCCTGAACAGTGAGGAGTGGCGCACGCTGGCCCTGTACCTGCGCTTCTTCCTGTACACCGAAGTGGGGGGCGGTGCCGGCCTTACCCGCTGGAATCTCATGATGGCGGCATCAGTCGTCATGCTGATTCCGGTCCTCGTCATCTTTTTCTCGGCTCAGCGCTACTTCATTCGCGGGGTCGCGCTGACCGGAATCGCCGGGCGATAAGACCCATGGATTCTTGTACTGCTACCGGCAGGCCCGATTGTGCGTCCATCGTTGGGCGACGGCCTGCCTGAGAACAGGAGCGACTGATGGCAACTGAAGCCGCCGACAAGCGCATCACCGGCTATCCGAACGACCCGCCGCGCGAGCGCAAGGCGCTCAATCTCACGACCTACGAGTACGAGTTCCCCTTCAACTACCCGAATGTTGTCGTGGACCGCGTCTGGGTCGGCGGCGAACGACACGGCATCGAACTCTTCCCGATCAAGACCACGGACGGCTCCACGGCCACCACCCAGACGCCGTCCGACTGGATCGTCATCGAGGAAGACCACCCGATGGTCCAAGTCGCCGTCATCGGCAGCGCCTGCACGCCGCCGGGTTCCATCCTGGTTGAGTGCGACACGATTGACAACTTCAGACACGACGGCGAGAACGAGCGCGCCGTGTCCGCTCGGTTTCGCGTCGATAACCTCTGGGGCATGCACCTGCGTGCCGACCTGCTCCAGCAGGGCGGTTCCTACCACGCGCTGCCAGTCGCCGGTATGAGTTGCGCGGTGTTCGAAATTCCGCCCTCGCACCGAGTTCGCGTCGCCGGTATGGGCGCCATTCCGGCCTGGTCCGAGGACGGCTACCCCGACGACGTCCACTACTCAACCCGCTACATCCGCACCACCGTCGCCGAGGACTACTAGCCGCTCAACGACCCTGTTCACCGGATGTTGCTTGGTGTGTGCTGTAGAGAAGCAACCAATGGCGTTGTACGACGTCATCGGCCGCGTCCTGTCGTCAGGGTTTTCTGGGGGCGGCGCGAACCCTACCCACGCGGTAGACTCTCGCGCCATGTTCGGCATCGAATTGTCCGATGCCACGCCACGACAGGCTGAGTGAGGATCGTCATGGCGTTAGCCGATCAGCCAGATATCCCACGGCGCAAGCGTCGCGTGCTGCTTCCTGGTTGGACGTGGCGCGAGACTCAGGGGTTTCTCTTCATCCTGCCCTGGCTGATTGGCTTCATCATCTTCATTGCCGGACCGTTTTTCTTTTCGTTCTACGTAAGCCTGACGGAGTGGAGCTTCATCGGCGACATCAAGTGGTTGGGGCTGGATCACTACGTTCGACTGCTGTCCGCCGATGACCCTCGATTTGTCCAAGCGGTCTACAACACTACCTATTACGTGGCGTTCCACGTACCTGGAGTGTTGCTCATATCGTTCATCATCGCTGGGCTTTTGAATCAGAAAGTTCGGGGCATCGCGATCTACCGCACCTGCTTCTACTTGCCTTCGATTACCACCGGCGTGGCAACAGCCGTCCTCTGGTACTGGGTCTTGCAGCCAAACGGCTTGCTCAACAATTTCCTGAACATTTTCCTGGAGCCCCTGGGTATCAGTGGGCCGAACTGGCTCGGTTCCACCTCGTGGGCGATGCCAGGGCTCATCATCATGAGCTTCTGGACCGTAGGGACCACCATGATCATCTTCCTGGCCGGATTTCAGGGCATTCCCCAGCACCTCTACGAAGCCGCCGAAATCGACGGCGCGGGCTGGTGGGCCAAGGTCCGCAACGTCACGATCCCCATGATGACGCCGCAGATCTTTCTTACCTCGGTGATCGGCGTCATCGGGTCCTTCCAGGTCTTTACTGCGGCTCTCATCATTACCGACGGTGGTCCGGCCGACGCCACGCTCTTCATCCTGCTACTCCTGTATCAGATGGGGTTCCGGGCGTTCAACATGGGTTATGCGTCAGCCATTGCCTGGGTCCTGTTTCTGATCATCTTGTTTTTGACGATCGTGCAGTTCCTTAGCGCGCGTCGCTGGGTGTACTACGAAGGCGAACGCGCCTAACGCCACCTCGCGGTCCAGACGCCGCTGGGAAGTGACGCCCCGGGTACCGAGACCGTCAGGAGCAGGTTGGATATGGTCCGCAGTGGAACTTCGGCGCAACGACATCGGGCCATTCAACGGCTAACGGAGACCAAGCGTCGCGGCGCGGAATGGCTCCTGGCGCGGATCGGCCCTGACGGAGCGGTCAAGCCCTCCGACGAGGGATTTCGCTTTTACCGGCTACCTTGGACGCTTACGGTGGCAGGCCACACCCAGGCCGCTACCGCCGTCTGCGGCTGGATTCGCGAGCACATGCTCACGCCGAATGGCGACTTCGACCGAGGCTACCGTCAACTCTACGACGCCTACGCCTACCGCAACGCCACCCTGGTCTACGGCGCGCACATGGCCCGCCAGTTCGACATCAGCGCACGCGGCCTCGCGTTCATCCTCACCATGCAGGACCGGTCCTCCGGCGGCTTCGCCAACGATCGCGATCCCGATGGAACCCTCGGGGACGTCATGGACTTGCCCTATACCTGCGGTTGCGGGCTGGCCTGTATCGCGCTCGGCCGGCTGAATGAGGCCCGTCAGGTCTATGCATTCCTGGAGCGAGTCTGGAACGCGCAATCCAAATTGCCCAATTGCCTCTACTACTCCTACTCGCGTCGCGACCAGGCCGTGATTACCAGCTACGACGCCAGTAATCAGTTCTGGCACGTCGTGGAGTCACAAGAACCACGGCCACAGCGCTGGACCGTGGGCGGGTTGTCGGCCGCCTTCCTGTGCCGGCTGTATATGGTTGATCCCAACCCCGATTACCTCTCGCTGGCGCGCGAATTCCAGCAGTTCTCCATCCAGAGCACTCCGCGACAGTTTGAGTTCCCACAGGTCTGCAAGAGCGGCTGGGGCGCCAGTCTTCTCTTTCAGGTCACCGGCGAGGAGCAATACGCTGCCTGGGCCGTCAAGCTGGCGCACTGGTTCGCCGACACCCAGACCAACGACGGCTCGTGGGTCTTTGACCCGTCCGCGACCGAAGGCCGCACGCTGGAACTGACGGCCGAGTTCGTGGCGCACGTCGACACCATCATCGGCTGCCTGGCAAGCCGACCGTGACCACCACAACCAGCGCGGTCCTGGTCGCACCGGAAACTTTCCAGCTGCGCGACTTTCAGCTTCCCACCATTGGTGACGATGACGGATTGCTTCACTTGGAACTGGCCGGCGTCTGCGGCAGCGACATCCTGCATTGGGGCGGCCACTCCGCCGTAGGCCGCAACCTGCCCGCAATCCTCGGCCACGAAATCGTCGGGCGAATCAGCGAGGTCGGTCCACTCGCGGCCCAACGCTGGAGCGTGCAAGCCGGCGATCGAGTGATCGTGGAAGCCAGCTTCGGCTGCGGTCGCTGCGGCCTGTGCCTGCGTGGCAGCTACCAGATGTGCGATGAGGGTCAGGGCTACGGCGGCCGCATTTCAGCCGCCGTTTCCCCGCACCTGTGGGGCGCCTACGGACAGCATCTCTATCTGCCGCCGCGAGCCCGTGTCCACCGCATAGGCAATGACATCTCGCCCGAGGTCGGGGTTGTGATTGGCGCCGTGCTGGCCAACGGTATTCGCTGGGTTCACGCCGTCGGCGGCGCCGGGATTGGCGACACCGTGGTCGTCTTCGGGCCCGGCCCGCAGGGCGTGGCCGCCGCAATCGCCGCCCACGCCGCTGGCGCCGCCCGGATCATTGTCGTCGGACTGCCCGGCGACAAGGCTCGCCTGGCATTCGCCCGCGACTGCGGCGCAACCGAAACGCTGACGTTCGATCAGCACACGGTCGAGGCCATCGCCGATCTGACCGGCGGACGCCTGGCCGACGTCGTGATCGACGTGACGGGCAGCGCCAACTCGCCAGCCTTGGCAGCCGAAGTCGTACGCCCGCTGGGGACCTTCGTGATGGCCGGCTCCACGCCCGCCACGCGAGTCGAGCTTCCCTGGAACGAACTGGTGCGCAAGGAAGTCCGCGCCCAGGGCGTGAACAGCCACGACCACGCAGCCGTCCGAGCCGCGATCGCCCTGGCCGCCTCCGGCCGCTACCCCCTCCACCACATGGTCACCCACTACTTCTCCCTCGAATCCGCCGGCCACGCCGTCCGCCTCATCCGCGACGCCGCTGGCGCCGAGGTCATTAAAGCCGTGATAGACCCGTTCGCCCAGGCAGGCTGACAACTGAATCGACCCGAAACAGCGGGCTGACTCGGAGGACTCCAAATGCCACGTGAAATCGTCTCAACCGACGGGCAGTCGTTTCGCTTGCGGGAGATGGTCTTACCTGAACTGGGCCCCAACGACGTGCGCGTGCGAGTGGATTTCGCCGCGCCAAAGCACGGAACCGAACTGCACTCGCTGACCGGGAGCCCCCAGCACCGTAAACGATGGGATGACCAACTCCGCATGTTTTTGCCCCGAGCCAAACCGCTCCCGCTTACCGAGCGCCCGGTCGGAAACATGGTGGTAGGGACCGTCACAGACGTGGCACCAGAGGTCGCCGACTTCTCGCTGGGCGACCGCGTCTTCGGTTACGGACCCATCCGCGAGCAACATCAGCTTCCCGCCGATTCTTGGCGGTCGTTGGATGGCCTCTCCGAGACCGACGCCGTGTGTTCCGATCCCGCCCACGTGGCACTAGTGGCCGTTCGAGACGGCAGCGTGCGCATTGGCGACGCGGTGGCCGTGTTCGGCATGGGTGCCATCGGCCTGATGACCATTCAGATCGTCGCTTGCAGCGGGGCCACCACGGCAATTGCGGTCGACCCGATCGAGAGCCGGAGAGCAACGGCTCTGGCCCTGGGTGCCGACGTGGTCGTAAACCCGGCTGCCGAGGATGCGGGCTTGCAAATCAAGCGCGCGACAGGCAGCCATGGCGTCGACGTGGCCATTGAAACCTCCGGCAGCGCCGCCGCCTTGCACGAAGCCATCCGCGCCATTCGCCAGTGCGGAACCATCGTGCACGTGCCGTACGGTCCCAAAGACGCCTCGACGCTGCATCTGGACGAGGAGTTTCACGTCAACCGGCCTACCATCATCGGCAGCCAGGCCGTCTGGCGAAACCCGGACCGCTCCTACCCGCTCTGGGACGAAGCGCGCGCTCGCGCAACCGCCATCGACTTGTTTCGACGCGGGCTGATCACTTCAGAGGGCATCGTCACGCCCATCGTCCGTTTTCGCGAGGCTGCCCAAGCGCTAGCCGACGGCCTGGCCGACCCCGACCGCGCAATCAAGATCGGCGTCCGCTTCCCGTAGCCAAAGCGGGCCGACGCCTTCGGATCCTTTGGCGTCTACCGAATCGGGTCGCCGAGGCCAGGACGCCCGGACCAAGAGCGACAGCGGACTAGCCCACACTTGACGCGCCATAAGTTTCGTGGCCTAATCATTCCATCCCAATCACTTGTAGATAGAACCATATTGGTTCTGACCTAATCGGGGGACGAAATGAAGGCCAACATCACACGACGCCGAGTTCTGATAGGCGCAACCGGAGCGATCAGCGCAATCGCGCTGGCGGCCTGCGGCGAAGCTGAAACGCAGATCGTGACCAAGGAAGTTCCCGTTGAACGGGTCGTGGTCAAAGAAGTCCCGGTCGAGAAGATCGTCACTCAGCAAGTCGAACGAATCGTGACCCAACAAGTCGTGAACGTCGTCCGTGAGGAAGTTCCAGTCGAGAAGGTGGTTGAGGTCAAGCAGGTTGTCGAAGTCCCGGTCGAGAAAGTCGTTGAAAAAGTCGTTACGAAGGAAGTCGAGAAAGTCGTCGAGAAGATCGTCGAAGTTGCACCGCAGGCCCCGCCAGTACGGTTCGTCTTTCACTCCGACCACACCTCCGGTCCTCGCGGCGCCGCCATGGGCTGGGCGCTGGACAACTTCGCCAGGGAGTTCCCCAACATCGACGTGAAGTTCGTCCTCTCGCCGGACGCGAACCAGGAAATGATCGCCATCATGATCGCCGCGGGTACGCAGCCCGAGGCCGTGCTCATGCCGGGCTGGTTCGCGGCTCAGTTCCTGACCGACGGCGCGTTCACGGTTATTGACGACGTACTGCAGAAGCACGACGACTTCGATCCCACCGACTGGTATTGGTGCCCCGACGAATCCAGCGTGAACCTGGTCAACGAACGCCCCTTCCCGCACCGTGATGGGTTGCAGGGGCCGTTCCACGGCATGCCCTATCAGGGCAACTTGAACGTCCTCTCGGGCAATCTGGCGCTCATGGAGAGCGCGGGCGTCGAGTTTCCAACGCCTGGGAACTGGGGCATCCAGACCGAGTTTTCTGACGCCTTAAGGCGCATCACCGACCCCGAGACGGAAACCTATGGCTTATGGGACTCCGGGACGCTTGTGAGTAGCAATGCAATCTCGTGGGGCTGGGCGCTGTCCGACGAAGAGAACCTGATGTACTACAACAAGGACGCCACGCGCTGGACCGTGTTTGATTCCGGCGCGGACGTTGGGTTGCGGATGCTCCGGGACTTTGTGCTCGAAGAGGGCGTGGTACCGTCGCGCGCACGGTACCGGGAGATCAGAGGTGATGCCGGCGAACCGTTCTCGAACGGGAAGATAGGGTTCTTCCACTGGGGCGGCGGCGTGGGCGGACCCATCAACCGCATCAAGGATCGCTTCCCGTGGGCCTTGATCCCTCTGCCGGAAGGACCGCGCGGCCCGCAGCCACAGAAGCGGGATTATACGCTTGACTTGACGACTCGAAGCTAGGCGAGATACCCAAGCTTCTTGTTCTGTCGGCGGAGTCCGCTGAGTGTGTACTGGTTCGATTTGAGCTTATTGCACGGACCGCAGAGTAGAATACGATTCGTAATATGGTTCAGCCCGCCGTCTGAGCGCGGGGTATTGTGGTCAAGCTCCAAGTAGCGGGGATCATCAAAGGCACGGTCACAGCCCTGGCATCGCTGGCCTTGCTGGGCTAGCAGGTACTCATACATCTCCGCGCGTGTCCAGCGCGGTCCTTCTGGTTCTTTGACGGACTCTTTGACGCGGAGAAACGGGGCGGCTGTCTCACGGCTATCTGATCGCTCAGGAAGCTTGTCGGTGAAGTGGACTTTACCGAACATACCGACTTCATTCTTTACACGACTCACAACGATATCGTACGTATCTTTCCAGATATCTATCCCTATCCATTGACGGCCCTCATATTCAGCGGCGATAATCGACGTTGCACAACCTGCGAAGGGATCAAGTACGATATCATTTTTTTACTACTAGCTTTAATAATGCGTCGATATAGTGTTAATGGCTTCTGTGTCGGCCAACCGACGCGCTCTTTTGATGTAGGGCTAAGTAGAGGTTGGATGTCTTGCCACCAATCATTCTCAATCGCGCCTTTAGATGATAATTCGTACTTCGGATTGAGTCTTTTCTTATAGTCTGTTAGACCGCGTTGTAATGTACCTTCTGAGTATGGTCGATACTGGGGGTTGAATAGGTATTTGGGTGACTTTGTATAGAAAAAGATCAAATCATGCTTTCGGCCAAACCATCTACGACTAACCCCGCCACTTGTATAGCACCATACAATCTCATTCCTGAAATTCTTCCAACCAAAGATCGCGTCCAGTACAGCTTTCAGATAATGGCTAGCTGTCGGGTCGCAGTGAAGATAGAGGCTCCCCGTATCCTTCAGAATTCGGTGCATTTCCAATAAGCGCACGGTCATAAAGCAGATATAGGCTCCCATGCTGTCTGAGTGCGCATAACGGGCCGACTCTATAGCTTCCATGAGTTTTGGGTAGTCGTCAGTAAGCTGATCAACCCAATCCGGGTGGACATCCTTCTCCCACGTCCAGCGGTCCTGAAATTTTGCGCCAGCCGCCAAGCTCCCCGGCGTCGCGTGAAAGTCCTTCCCCTTATTGAAGGGGGGATCGGTCGCTATCAGGTCAATGGAGTTCGAATTCAGATTACGAAGAACGGGAAGATTATCACCATGAAACAGCGTACGGTTTTGAAACTTATCCATAGGTTCCATTATAGCACCTATGCGTACGCTGGCCCGCCTGCAATCAGGGTATTGTAGCTCAGACTCTTCCCAACCAACCGTTGCGCGATCCGCTCTAAAATCTGGACGGTATTCAATTCCCGCCAACTCTGTCGCGTCGCCATTTCATTCACGTATCGCGCCATATGCTTCGGTGAGAAGTGATGGAACGTCCCATGAAACGCTCGCTTCAGCATCGCCCAGAATGACTCAATCCCGTTCGTATGCGCCTGCCCGCTTACCCACTCGGAGACGCTGTGACGTACCGCCGTGTGCCGTGGGAGTAGCCGGTAGGCGCGGTTTCCGTCAGAGTAGACGTACGCTTCGCCTGACGTGTTCAACGCCAAGAATTGCAACAGGCTCGCGTGATCAGTTCGAGTCAGCACGCCGACGCGTATCTCAGCCGTCGTCCGGTCTCGGATGCCTACGACTGGCGTCAATCGTCGGTGTGACGGTCGGTTTCGCGCCGTCCCGCCCAGAAAGGATTCGTCAATCTCTACCGGACCACTGAGAAGATCGTCGCCGGATTCAAAGGCTGTGCGGATACGGTGCAACAAGTGCCATGCCGTGGCTTGTCGAATCCCCAAGTCGCGATGCAGCTTTAGACTGGAGACGCCTTTCAGATTCGTCGCGACGATGTAAATGGCAAAGAGCCACGTGCGAAAGGGGAGTTTCGAGCGGTGCATGACGGTCTTTGTGCGGACTGAGAAGTACTTCCGGCATTCCCCGCACCAGTAGGGCATTGGCTTTTGGTTCGGAACGTCGTTGACGCTCTCAGACTCACAGAACGGGCAGCATACGCCGTTCGGCCAGCGCTGCTTGATGAACCACTGGACGGCGCTTTCTTCGTCTGGAAACCGCTCAGTCAACTGAAAGAAGCTAATCGTCTCGCGGTGATGCCTGCCCGGTCCGGCCATTTCGCGGCCCTCGACTCAACTGATAAGAAAGTCTACCGGCTTTGCAGCGGCTTGTCAAGCGAAGCGTATAATCCCGTCCAGATCTCGAACACCATCCGCTGCGCCCGCAGCAACTGCAGCCCCTGCGGATTGCCGTTGACCTCACGCTCCTCGTAGCGGATCGGCAGCCCGTAGAGGTTCAGCCAGTCGGGCTCGCTGAGAAAGCGCGCCTTGATGGCGGCGTTCTGGTCCAGCAGCGCCAGGTGGTTTCGCCTGATGGCGGCAACGTCGGCACCGCGATCGGCTTCGAGCACCTGGTGCGAGGGCACGTTGGGCAGCTCGACGTCGGGATACCGGTTCGCCAGCACGTCGAGGATGTTGTAATAGTTCATGCGCGACTTGCCGGGGTCCCACTGCAGGATCACCTTCTGGAAGGCCTGCAAGGTGAACGGGCCGCGCGCCCAGCGCTGGCTGATGGGATAGCCGATGGCCTGCGGGTCGCGCTCTCGGACGAAGTCCCAGAGCGGCACGCCGCCGGCATTGGTCACGGCAAAGCCGTCGTCGGGATCGGTTGTGTCGCCGCCGGTGATCGTGAAGAGGCATCCGTCGTCGAGGGGGATGCCTTCGCAGTCTAGGGCCGCCGCTGTCCGCCAGACGGTCAGCGTGGCCACCGCCACGATGGCCGCCACCGCGAGTGTTACTCGCAGTGGCGGCGCCGATTGGGCAGGCGGACGCATTTGGGTGGCGCTCCGATCTCCCGTTACTTGGCCACGCAGAACGGCAGCCGGAGCTGACTCGAAGTCACCCTGCTGGACATCGCACAGTTCCTCTTCTCTGGTCCTCTTCTCTGGTCCTCTTCTCTGGCGTGGGCATGCACCCCGTAAGCGGCTTGCCGCCGCCGAGGCGACCCAACTCGGGCGGAATCGTCCACTGAGCCGGTTGCCATCCAGCCGCGCAAACGACAGCTTGGCGAGGTGGCCCAAATCCCAAGTTCGGGAGAGTATCGCACCCTAGCTGCTATCTCGGCAAATTTATTGCAGCGCCCCTACCCTTCGAGTGTCAAGGGATTTTGGGCACTCACGTAACATAAGCTCCAAGTGTTTGGCACGTTGAAACGCTCGTACGGCTACCAGCGGGTGCGCTACCGTGGCCTGGCCCGCAATACCACCGAGATGTGGTTCAAGCTGCTGGCCTACAACCTGCGCCGCGCGGGCCGCTTGCTGGCCGATGCCCCCGCATAGCCCTGGACACAGGGTGTCCTCGCCCCAGGGGCGGGACGGGGTGGACCCGACGCCGCGGGCCGCCCCCGGGGCGGTCGCCCCCTCACCC
>DAOUIX010000031.1:0-11610 GCA_034423235.1 Chloroflexota bacterium
TGATGGCCGCGTGCATGTCGGTGGTCTTGATGCTGAGCAGGTCGTCGTCGATGGGCAGCACGAAGCAGGCCGCCATCTGCGCGTAGCCCTGCGGCTTGCCCGCGTTCATCAGGCAGGGGCTGTTGGGCACGAAGCGCAGCCCGCGCAGCAGGTCGTACATCGCGTCGACGATCTCGACGTGGCCGTCGGCGTCGACCCAGCCTCGCTCTCGCTCCACGTCCACGACGCCGCGCACGACGCGGTCAAAGAACTGGTCCGTGTCTTCGATGGGGTGGTCGACGCGGTCCTTCAGGAAGTAGCGCTTCCGTAGCACGGCCAGCGCGTTATCCGAGAGTTCCGGATACGTCGTGCCGTGCTTATGCATAACGCGTCTTTGATGGGACCGAGAATCTGTAGCTCGGTCGCCACCCTCCCCACGTGGCGGAAGGGATCTCGACCAGAGACCCGTCCTCAGTATTACCACGCTCGAGTTCGGTTCGGATTTGCCCCAGGCCTTCTCGCACCAGCGCGTCGTGCGCGCCCCAGGCGCTGGCGGAGTCCTGCGGGAAGGCCACACCCATCGAAAACTCCGTTTCAGCGTGACGCAGGCCAAAGAGGACCAAGTCATAGGCGCCGGTGGACGGGATGACTTGGGCGAAGTCAATGGCGAAGTGGCGGCCGTCGCGGGTGCGGTGCAACTCGCCGAGCAGTCTGATCACCGCCACTCCCCCATTCTTGTTCGCCCCACCCCACCGCCGCCGAAAGCAATGACTCGAAATATCAGCGGCGAAGGCGACCGATGGGCCTACATACTACATGTAGGTGAAGGAGTATGGTGACATCCTCTATCTAGCGTGTCAATCTCCCGCTTATCAAACATCTGGACAACTCGTTCGCCAGGTGTTCGGTTCGCTGCAGACCTGCGATCCCACGCCCTCTGGGCAGCGCGTGCTTGAGTAAAACCTGGGCTGGATCTCGGTTTGGCGCTGGGCGCCAGCGCCTGGCTTTACGAATTACCCAGCTAAATCCACAGTGCGTCCACAGGCCGTTCACGCGCCCGGACGCGACAGCTCAGCCAGCGGCGGTCTGTAGTTCGGCGATGCGGCTGTCCCGCCCGACGACGACCAGGGTGTCGTCCTCGATCACGCGCTCGGACAGGCCGGGGGTGACGATCAGTTCGTTGCCGCGCTTGATCACCAGCACGTTCACGCCGTACCGCGCGGCAAGGTTCAGGTTGGCGAGCGACTGCCCGGCAAAGGGCGTGCCATCGATTTCGGTAATGCCGAGGTGTGGCAGCAGTTCCAGGTAGTCGAGCATGCCGGGTGTGGACACGCTCTGGGCCAGGCGCAACGCCATGTCGCGCTCGGGAAAGACCACACGGTCCGCCCCCACACGCTCCAGGATCAGCCGGTGGACCTCGCTGGAGGCCTTGGCGAAGACGCGCGGCACGCGCAGGTTCTTCAGGTGGGTGGTGATCAGCACGCTGGCTTCCACCTCGGCCATGGCCACAATGGCCAGGTCCACGTCGGTCGCCCCCACCTCGCGCAGCACCGCCTCGTTGGTGGCGTCGCCCACCACGGCCTGATCCACCACGTCCGTGGCCATCTGGACGGCCTGTTCGGACGTATCGAGCACGATGACCTCGTGCCCGGACTCCGCCAGGGTGCGGGCCAGGCTGCTTCCAAACCGGCCAAGGCCGGTCACCAGGATCTGCATGCGTCCGGCCGGCGGCTAGCCGACCTTGATGGCCTCCTCCGGATAGCGGACCAACGGCTGATGCTCGCGCGTGACGAGCGCCTGGGCAAGGGTCAGCGCGCCCAGGCGGCCGACGAACATGGTTCCGATCAGCACAAGTTTAGAAGCCACGGTCAGATCGGCCGTGATGCCCGTGGAATAGCCGACCACGGCAAAGGCGCTGACGGCCTCGAACAGCAGATTCGACAGCACCGTTTCCGAGCCGCGCTCGGCGATGGACATGAGCACCGTGGCCAGCAGCACCGCGAATCCGGACAGCCCCACGACGGCCAGCGCCCGCATGACCGAATGCTGGGCGATGCGCCGGCCAAACGCCTCGGGGAAACGGCGACCGCGAATGTGCGACACCATCGCAATAAAAAGCACGCTAAAGGTGTTGACGGTGATCCCGCCGGTGACCGCGGCGGAGGCGCCGCCGATGAACATCAGCACGATCAGCACGATCAGCGTATCGGTGTGCAGGCGGCCCATATCGATCGTCGAGAATCCCGTGGTGCGCCAGACCGCATGGTTGAGCGCGGCGTTGGCCCGCAGGCCAACATCGTCCTCGGGCACCGCGCCGCCAAAGTCGGGTGACAGCACCATCAGCAGCACAAACCCCGCAATCAAGAGGGCCGGCATGGCCGTGAGCACAATCTGAGACTCGAGCCCCAGGCGGCGCCAGAGCCGGCGGCGCAGCACGTCGAAGATCACCATGAAGCCGATGGCGCCAACCAGGGCCAGCGCCGCCAGGATGCCCACCGTGGTCGGATCCTCCACCAGCCGCGCGAAGCTGTCGGAGCCCGGCTCGATGTCGAACCCCGCGTTGGTGAACGCCGAGACGGCGTGAAAGATCGACCACCAGTGCGGGTTCTCCACGGACGAATCGCCGCGCACCCGGAAGAACAGCAGGACCGCGCCCACGCCTTGCAGGAACAGCGTGAAGATGGCGATGCGCCAGAACAGTCCCTTCAGACCGCCGGGTTCGCCGCGTCCGATGTGCTGGCCGAACATCAGGCGTTCGCGGGTTGACGTGCGCCGACCGGCCAGCGAAAAGATAACGATGGCCCCCACAATGAATCCCAGGGCCCCAGTCTGGATCAGCGCCAGGATCACAATCTGGCCGAAGAGGGACCAATGGTCGTGGGTTGAGACGACCGTCAAGCCGGTGACGCAGACCGCGGAGGTGGCGGTAAACAGGGCCACCAGGAGGTCCGGCTCGCGGCCATCGGCCATGGAGAGCGGCAGCGCCAGCAGCGCGGTTCCCAGCAGAATCAGGCTGGCGAAGGCGGTGATGAGAATGAGACCCGGTCGGAACGGTCCGCGACGCGCCAGGGTCGTGTCCACTCGCAGACTCATGGAAACCCGCCGGGGCACCCGAACCACGCGGTGGCCCGCGCCAAGGGGGCGTGGAGCGCCGTGGTGCCGGCGAGGCCCCGTGGGCATCAGGCCCGGCCAGCCGGTAGGCGCTCAGCGGTCGAGCGCGCCCCGGCGCGCTCGAGTTGCGTCAACCTGCACCCCATCACAGCCCGGCAGTGTAGACCCGCGTTGACGCTCCGGCGGGGCGGCCCCTAGGCTGCGGCGGTCCCGCTGCCGATCCTGAACACGTATGCCTGAGCAATCCCCCGTGCGCGTCGCGTTGATTGGCGTGGGCGGTATCGCCGCCATGCATCTGAGCAACTTGCTGCGCATGCCGGAAGCCGACGTCGTGGCCCTGGCGGACATTGACCTGGCGCGCATCCCCGACACGCTGCGGCAAGCCGCGGCCCGCATGTCGCCGCCGATCGAGCCGCCGACCATCGAGTCCTTCGACGACGCCGGCCGGATGCTGGCTGCGGCCGCGCCGGACGCCGTCTTCATCACCCTGCCGCCGTTCGCGCACGGCGAGGTGGAGTACCAGTGCATCGAGGCCGGGATTCCGATGCTGGTACAGAAGCCGGTCGGGCTGGACATGCCCACCGTGCGAGGGATCGAACGGGCCATCGCCGAGCGCGGCCTGATCACCGCGGTGGGCTACCAAACGCGCTATAGCGAGGCGGCCGATACCGCCCGCGCGCTACTGGCGGATCGAACCGTGGGCATGGCCATCGGCGCCTACCTGGGCGGCATGCCGCGCACGCCCTGGTGGCGCGTGCAGGCGCAATCAGGCGGACAGGTCGTGGAGCAGGCGACCCACGTGGTTGACCTGCAACGCTACCTGGTCGGCGAAATCGAAAGCGTGCATACCGCCGCCGCGACGCGACTCATGACCGACGCGCCGAACCTGGACATCTTTGACGTTTCGGCAGCCACATTTCAATTCGCCGATGGGGCGGTCGGCACGCTGCTCAACACATGCGGCCTCAACGGCGTGCCGGGCGAGCCGTGGGACCACGGCGTGACCATCGTGGCGCGCGACCTGTCGATGTGGGTGTGGACGAATGGTGGACGCATCGCGCGTCCCGGCGAAGTGCGCGAACTCACGAACAGCGCGGACGCCGCGTACCTCCTGGATGAGGCATTCGTACGTGCGGTGCAGTTGGGCGATGCCTCAGACGTCCGCTCGACCTACGCCGACGCTGCACAGACCTTGCGGGTCACCCTGGCCATCGAGGAATCCGCGCGCACGGGCTCGCCGGTGCGTCCCGCCGACCTCGGCTAGCTGAGGCCGTCGCTCGAACTTCCTCCCGGCGTCGCCTACTCGTAGGCGAAGTTGGCGCGAACGGTGGCGCGGATGCGCAACTCGCCGGCTTCCACCGGAACCGCGGCTGCGGCGGGCGGGGCTGCCATCGGTCGTGCCAAGGCAAACTCACTGCGCGCCACCGGCACGTAGATGCTGTCTTCCTGCAGCGAGATCAGGCCGCGCACGCTGCCGCGCAGGGCGTCGGCCACCGCGCGGGCCTTGTCGGCCGCGTCCAACGTCGCCAGGCGTAAGGCTTCGGCCTTGGCCGGGCCGTCGTCTTGCAGGGTAAAGCTGATCGATCGCACGCTGTTCGCGCCCGCGCTCAGCGCCGCGTCGAGCACTCGGGAGGTCAGGTCAATCTTGTCAATGGTCACCGTGACGGTGTTTGCCGACCGGTAGCCGACCGGATCGGCCGAGACGGTGCGCTGTTCCGGCGCGGTGGGCGGGAAGACCGGCGACAGGCTGAGCCCGGTGGTCTGAATCAGGACTTCGCGCTCATTAGAGCTCACGCCGCGAATGGCTTCGATCAGTTTCTCGGCCGTTGCGTTGGCCTCGTCCGCCGCCTGCGCCGCAGTCTCGGCTGAGGCTTCGACGCCCAGCGTGACGATCGCGCGGTCCGGCGGCACCACCACCTCGCCTTCGCCGATGACGTGCAGGCCGAAGGGACGTTCACCCTGCGGGATCAGATTCGCGGCGCCGCCCACGTCCACCGACGTCGGTTCCACGGAGACGTTCGGGTCGCCGGCCTGGAACTGCCGGAGCGCGAGGAACCCGATGACGATCAGGACCGCGACAATCGCGAAGATCGTCAGCAACTGCGCCTGCCAGGGGGCGCGCCGGTACAAAGCGAACATGCGTCAATCCTAGCCGGTCTGACCTGGACCGTTCGCGCGAAGAGCCGGCGGCCCGGTCATGAGCCGCCGGCTCTTCGCGTGGTTACGGTCGGTCTAGCCGAAGCGGCGCTCGACCTCTTCCCAGTTCACGACGTTCCAGAACGCCGCGATGTAGTCGGGGCGACGGTTCTGGTAGTTCAGGTAGTACGCGTGTTCCCACACGTCCAGCCCCAGGATCGGCGTGCCGCTGCCATCCATGAGCGGGCTGTCCTGGTTCGGCGTGCTGGTCACGGCCAGCGAGCCGTCGGCCTGCTTGATCAGCCAGGCCCAGCCCGAGCCGAAACGGGTGGTGGCGGCCGCGGCGAATTCGGCCTGGAAGGCCTCCAGGCTGCCAAAGGCCGCGTCAATGGCCTCGGCCAGTGCGCCGTGCGGGTGCGGATGGCTGTCGCCGCCGATCACCGTCCAGAAGAGCGAGTGATTGGCGTGCCCGCCGCCGTTGTTGCGCACAGCCGTGCGAATGTCCTCGGGAACCGCGCCCAGGTTGCTGACCAGATCCTCAATGCTCTGTGCGGCCAGGTCGTCGTGACCCTCCAGCGCGGCGTTGAGATTCATCACGTACGTCGCGTGGTGACGGTCGTGGTGAATCTCCATGGTGCGCGCGTCAATGGTGGGCTCCAGCGCGTCAAAGGCGTAGGGAAGGTCGGGAACTTCGTAGGCCATGCTGCCTGTCCTCTTCTAGCGTCGGCGCCGCCGGCGATCCGGCGGGTCGAGGGCTGGATTCAATCCTAGCCCGTTGCGGGACGCTGCTAAAGCGGCGGGCGGACGAAAAGTCCGGCAATCGAGACTGATCGCCATATAATTGGTGGCGCCCGCGTTCGCGCGGGCGGTTGTCTGTCCGTCCTGTCCGTTCGAGCACTCAGGGGGAAGTGTCGGAACTGGTAGACGAGCGTGACTTAGGATCACGTGGAGATTTCTCCGTGAGAGTTCGAGTCTCTCCTTCCCCACCCGCCTTGCAGTCGGCTGGTGGATTCCGCCCAGGGGATTGGTATGCCCGCGACCGCTGAGAAGCTCGATGGCAGCCGTGTTCGGCTCGCGGTCGAAGTGCCGCCCGAGGATCTGCAGAAGGAATACGGACGGGCGATTCAACGCGTCGGGCGCCGGGTCAAGATCCCCGGCTTCCGACCCGGCAAGGCGCCGCGCCGCCTGGTCGAGAACGCCGCCGGCGTCGGGACGGTGATGCAGGACCTGTTGGAAGCCGTGGTGCCCCAGGCCTACACCTCGGCCCTGGACGAGACGGGCGTGACCCCCATCGACCAGCCCGAGCTGGACGTGCCGGAACTCCCGTCGCTTGACGCGCCGTTCCTGTTCTCGGCCGAGGTCGCCGTCGCGCCGACGGTCGACTTGGGCGACGTGGACGACGTGTCGATCGAGATGTCGGTCGACGAGGTCTCCGAGGACGAGATCGAAGCCGAGATTGAGCAGTTGCGTACGACCCAGGCGTCCTGGGAGCCGGTGGAACGCCCCGCGGTCGCCGAGGACATGGTGCAGATCCGCATTCGGATCGCGGGCGAGGGAATCGAGCCCGAGGATCCGCAGCCCTACAACGTGCTGGTGGGCGACAACGGCTTTCCCGTGGGCTTTGACGGCGCGGTAACCGGCGCGGTGGCCGGTGACCAGGTGGCGTACGACGCCCGGATTCCGCCCAACGATCCCAACGAGGCGTTGCGCGGCAAGGCCGTGACGTTCGAGATTCAGGTGGACGGCGTGAGCGAGCGGCAGTTGCCGGACCTGGACGACGAATTCGCCCGCAGCGTGGGACCCTTCGAGAACCTCGACGGCATGCGCGAGCGTATTACCGGCGCGTTACGCGAGCGCAAGGCGCAGGAAGCGCAGCGCGAACTGGAAGAACAGGCGGTGCGGCACCTGGTGCAGCGCGCCACATTCGAGATTGCCGACGTGCTGGTCGAGCGCGAGAGCGCGCAGGTGCTGCGCGAGCGCACGGACACCTTGGTACAGCGCGGGATTCCCGTTGACACCTATCTCGCCATGCGGGAGCAGACCCGGGACGAGTGGGAGGAAGAAGCGCGCACCGAAGCGCTCAGCCGTATTCACCGCGCCCTGGCCCTGGGCGCCTACGCCGAGGCGCACGACATCACGGCCGAAGTCGAGGAAATGCAGGCCGAGGTCGACCGCGTCGCCGAGTTCTACCCGCAGGAACGCCGCAACATCATCCGCACCAACCTGATGCGCGACGAAGCGCGCCAACAGGTGGCAAGCAGCGTTCGTTCTCGAAAGGCCATCCGGGCGCTCGTAGCCGAGGTGACCGACGGCGCGGCGCCGCTGCACGACGACCATCACCATCCCGAGCCCCCGCCCGAACTGGCGGCCGCGGCAGAACCGGAGGATGACCCCGAGTCCGCGCAGACCTAGCGTCGCCGGACGGGAAAGGACTTTCGCATGGGCATTCTGGTCCCCTACGTAATTGAGCAGACGGACCGCGGCGAGCGCGGGATGGACATCTACTCGCGCCTGCTGCGCGACCGGATCATCTTTCTGGGCACGCCCATTGACGATGCCGTGGCGAACACGGTGATCGCGCAATTGCTGCTGCTGACCAGCGAGGACGCCGAAGCGGACATCAATATGTACATCAACTCGCCGGGCGGCAGCGTGAGCGCCGGCCTCGCCATCTTCGACACGATGCAGTACGTGCCGAACGACGTGGCCACGACCTGCGTGGGGCTGGCCGCCAGCATGGGCAGCGTGATCCTGGCCGGCGGCGCCGCCGGCAAGCGGTCAGCGCTGCCGCACAGCACCGTGCTGCTGCACCAGCCGTCCCAAGGGTTCGAAGGTTTCGTGCAGGCCGCCGACTTGCAGATTCGGGCTCGGGAGATCGGCAAGGTTCGCGACCGGATCGAACAGATCTTCGTGGACGCAACCGGGCAGCCGAAGGACCGAATTCACGCGGACTCGGACCGCGACTTCTATCTCACCGCCGAAGAGGCCAGGGAATACGGGCTGATCGACCAAATCGTGACGCCGCGCTCGGCGAGCGTTGGCCAGGACGGCAACGGTTCGGACTAGGCGGCATGGCCCGACCTCGGTACTCTACCCGGACCTTCGCCCCTCGGAGCTGACATGGCGCGTAGTCGCTCGAACCGCGCGAGCTACCGCTGCTCGTTCTGCGGCAAGACCCAGGACCAGGTTCGCCGCCTAATCTCCGGCTCGGCCGGGGTCTATATCTGCAACGAGTGCGTGAACCTCTGCCGCGACATCATCGACGAGGAGCAGACGCGCACCCCCAGTCCGCGCGCGATGGCCGGGCGTATTCCCACGCCGGAACGACTCTTCGAGTTGCTGAGCGACTACGTGATCGGCCAGGACCGCGCCAAGAAGGTCGTCTCGGTTGCCGTCTACAACCACTACAAGCGGGTAGCCGCGGGCGCGTCGGACGACGACTTCGAACTGCACAAGAGCAACATCCTGCTGCTGGGACCCACCGGCGTGGGCAAGAGCGAGATCGCCCGCACGCTGGCCCGCATTCTCAATGTGCCGTTCTGCATCGCCGACGCCACCGCCCTCACCGAAGCCGGCTACGTGGGCGAGGACGTGGAGAACATCCTGCTGCGCCTGCTGCAGGCCGCCGACTTCAACGTGGCCCGTGCCCAGACCGGCATCATCTTCATCGACGAAATCGACAAGGTCTCCCGCAAGGCCGACAACCCCTCGATCACGCGCGACGTTTCCGGTGAAGGCGTTCAGCAGGCGCTGCTGAAGATCATTGAGGGCGCCCAGGTCAACGTGCCGCCCCAGGGCGGGCGCAAGCACCCGCACCAGGAGTACATCCAGATGGATACCCGCGACATCCTGTTCGTCTGCGGGGGCGCGTTCGAAGGGCTGGACCGCATCATCTCGCGTCGCATCGGCCAGGCCGGCGGCGTGGGCTTTGGCAAGCGCGCCCACGGCGAGAAGGCCGAGAGCGTGATGCACGAAGTCGCGTCAGACGACCTGCTCAAGTACGGGCTGATCCCCGAGTTCGTCGGCCGCCTGCCGGTGGTGGCCGCGTTGGATGAACTGGACGTGGAAGCGCTGGTTCGAATCATCTGCGAGCCCAAGAACGCGCTCTTGCGGCAGTTTCAGAAGCTGTTTGAAATGGATGGCGTGGAGCTGGAGATCACCGACGACGGCCTGGAGGCCATCGCGCGCCGCTCGCAGGAAACCAACACCGGCGCCCGCGGCCTCCGAACCACCCTCGAAGACCTGCTGATGGACACCATGTTCACGCTGCCGTCCAAGAAGGGCGTAAAAAAGGTGGTCGTCACGCGCGAGACCGTCGATTCCAACAGCGCCCCCATCCTCGTCACCCAACCCGGTCTCGCCGAGACTCAAACGCAACAGGCCGAAGAAACGGCCTGAGACTGGCGCTGGGCCTTAGGTCCAGTCCCACTCCGGCGGCTTGTGGAACACGCCGCGCTGATCGGAAAGCTCTCGCGGGAACTGGCACTCCGGTATCAGCGTGTGGTCGAGCAACGAGTATGAGGTGGCAGACGCTTCCAACCGTCGGCTGCGTGTCCGGTGCGGGCTCACGACATGCACGGGGAGACTGAAGGTCTGACGTACAAGTCGGATGGGCTCAACCAGGTCGGTGTCGTTCGACAACACGAAGGCGGCCTGAAGGTCCCGCTGCACGGCGTCCAACATCAAGTAGGTCGCCAGGTTGACGTCGGAGCCTTTCTCTTCCACCCGGTCCACCAGGATTCGCTCGAGGATTCCGGGAATCCGACGGGCAAGCGGCATCCACCGTGGACGCTGGACAAACCCGCCTTTGTGAATCTCGGCCTCTGGGAGAGTTCGCAACGCTCGCTGATACAACTGTTGGCGCACGTTCTTCTTCCGGTCGCGCGACGTGGGCTTAACATCGGCCGTGAAGTACCGGACGCGCTGCAAGGCGTGTCCTGATCCAATAACGCGCCGGCAAAGCTCTCGCAGGTCGAGCCAGCGGTAGGGTGTCTTCCGTAGCGCACCGTAGTACAGATTGAAACCATCAACGTAGATGTTGGTGCGCAGCATCGGGACGTTAAATCTCAGGGGCCACCCGGAGGTGGCCCCATCCCAGCCGTCAGAAACAGCTGGGGGAATTGCATCAATTGTACCGGGCAGGCCGCCCTTCGCCAGTCAGCCCTACATCCGTCGTGCAAACGGCATGCTGCTGCAAGTTGTCGGACGACCCGCGTGCAGACCCATCCCGGCCATCGAAAAGCAGTTGGGGCTCAAGTGCCACGACCTAAGTCCCACTAGGGCATCGCTGCGTCTAGTCCTCGTCCAGGCGCATGGATGCTGATCAACCGCCCCGTACACTCACGCGCTGCCCTGCAAACCGGAGCTACCCGCATGCGCGCCGTCGTCCTCTCCTACAGTCATCACGGGTTTGGGATGGGCCGCACCGCCGTCCAGCTTGGACACGAGCTTGTCGGCGCGTTCGACCCGCTGGAGTCCGAACGCACGACCATGGCCGAGACCTTCGGCTGCCCGGTTTTCGACACCGCCGCCGAGTGCCTGCAGGCCGTCAAACCCGACGTCGCCCTGGTCTCCGGCCGCCACACCCTCGCGCCCAGCTACCTCCAAGCCTGCGTGGACGCTGGCGTGCCCTGCCTGTTCGACAAGCCCTGGGCCGACTGCGCCGACCGGCTGCGACCCGCGGTGGACGCCGCGGAGGCCGCCGGCCTCTGGGGCGCTCTCACCCTGCCCACGCGCGAGCTCAAAGTCTTTGACGTGATCGGCCAGTCGATCGCGGACGGCGCCCTCGGGGACCTGGCCCACTTCCACAGCCGCCTCAGCACCTCAACGCCGACGCGCTACGACAACATGCCCTCCGCCTGGCACAACGACCCGTCCATCTCCGGCGGCGGCTGCTGGGCGGTGGAGTGCCAGCACGGCATCGACATCATGCTGGACGCCATGGGCGGTCAGCCCGTGCAGGCGGTGGCCGGCGTAATCTCCAACGCCATGTTCCAGCGCCCGTTTGACGACTACGCCGCCGGCCTGTTCCGGGCCGCCGACGGCAGCACCGGGCTGGTGGAATGCAGCTACGCCTACCCGCTGGGCGACCACTCCGGCGAATACGTCATCCGCGCCGTAGGGACCAACGCGATCATTCTCGGTCAGTACACCGCCGACCTCGTCGGCCAGGTGCAGGTGCATACCAGCCGGGGAGTGCGGGTCTACGACGAGACGCCGCGAGCCGACATGATGGCCAGCATCATGGACCGCTCCATCCAGGCGCTGGAAAACGGCGACCCGCCGCCCATCCCCCTACGCCAGGCCGTCCGCGTCCTGGAACTCCAGGACGCCGTCTACGACCTCGCCCGCCAATCCTCCGCCACCAACGGCCCCCACCTCATG
>DAOUIX010000032.1:0-4245 GCA_034423235.1 Chloroflexota bacterium
GATCCTTCCCGCGCCAGACCAGCTGCGGGTCTAGATCCGGATTTCGCCGCTCGAACGCCACCTCGATCGGATGCTGCTCGTCATCCTTCAGCAGCGCCTGGTACTCCGCCGTCGGAATATTCGGCCGCCCCGCCTCCTCATGCGTCAGCGATTTGACGGTGCGCGGCTGATAAGTTCGTCGTCTTCGCGCCATGGGTCCCTCGTTTTATTACTGGGGTGCCTCCGGACGGAGTCGCCGTTAGTGCCCCTCAAAGGGGTTTTGGATGGTCAGCTGGTCCACACGCTGGCCGTGTTGTAGGTCTTCGCTGTAGAGACGCGCGCAGCCGGCTTCTAACGCGGCTGCCACGATCAGGGAATCGTAGAAGCTGAACCCGAATTGTGCGTGCACACGCAGGCCGCGCGCGTACAGCGAGCGCGTCGGGTTCACCCGCCACAGCGGTGCCAGCACGTCGTCCAGCAACAGCCGCGCGCTGGCGGGCCGCGCGCCCAGCTTTCGCGTGACCACATTCAGGGTTTCCTGGACGACCTGGTAGCTAATGCAGCCGCTACCCTCCTCCAGGCTGCGGCGCACGAGTCGTTCGGCGCGCTGACGCTTGTCGGGCGCCGTTTCGTCAAACAGGTAGACGAACACGTTCGTGTCGAGAAAGTCCTCAGCGCTCATTCATTTCATCCCGCGTGAACCTGCGGCCGCCGGTTGCAATGTCGCCGCGCAGCAGACGAATGGTGGCCATGGCCGCATCGGCCTGGTGTTTGCGCCCGGCGTAGTCCGCCAGCCAGCGCCGAAATTGCGCGTTCAAAGTCGTGCGCTCGGCCGCCGCGCGTTCGCGCGCCGCCACAATCAGGCTCGCATCAGCGCTCAGCGTGATGTTCTTCACAGCAGTCTCCCACTCGCCCGTGTCCACAATCCTAGTGCACACGATCCTCGTGCACAGCCGCACACCCTCAACGCCCGCGACGCGGCAGCCGGCCATACCGCAAACGGGGCAGATTCAGACCGCTCTCTTCCGGCCGCGCCCCCTCTTGCGTAGGAGCCGGTTTCCAACCGGCCTCGTCGTCCCAATCTCGCTTCTCTCTACGCTCCGTTCGCTCTTCGCCATCTCGCGAAGAGCCCGTCCTGAGCCTGCCGAAGGAAACCACCTCACCCCACCACCCAACCGCTAGCCCCTACTCCACCCGAAAAACCTTCATCACCTCATCACCCAGGTGATTGATCACTTTCACCGCAATCCGGCCCGACTCCGGCTTCGGGAACGGACGCGAAATATCACTGTGCAGCGTCGCCCAGGCCTCCACGTCGATTTCGGCCTTCAGCGTCGTCTTCAGCGACTTGTAGGGATCGTTCGCGCCCAGGAAATAGGCGTGACGCACGAAAAAACTCTCCGAGTCGTAGTCCGTGTCGATGAACCAGCACGCAATGCCGTCCGTGTCGTCGCTGCGCACCTCGCCGGAGCTTGGATCGAACACGTCCACGCCGTTCACCCGCACCTGGGCCCAGCTGCGAGTGGTCAGTGGCGAGTGGAAAGTGACTTGATCAGCCCATTCAGCATCCGGTTGATCTCGGCGCAGTCGCTCAACAAGCTCGCTGAACGCTCGGACGGCAGTAGTTCCAGCCTTTTGCACAAGATCAGAAAGGTCTCCAATTCCGCTAGCGAGCCCCGCGCAATGCCAAGCGACTGAAGAAACTCCCCGGTCGTCCGTCTGGCCTGTCCCTCCGCGATATTCGCTGGAACCGAGAACGCGGCTCGCCTGATCTGCGAGGTAATCCCATATCGCTCGTCGGCGGGAAAGCTGCGCGTAAGCTTGTAGATCGTGACGGCTAAGTCGATTGACTTCTGCCAGACGATCAACTCCCGATACGAGCTTAAAGATGGCATAGGGCGCGACTCGCCTTTCCGAACTGTCCACTAACCACTCTTCACTCGCCACTACGATATCCGGCTCCCCAAAGATCACGAACAGGTTTCCCTGCCCCGTGTTCTTCAGCTCACCGCCCATGTGCAGGTCCGCGTTCATGCGGGCCTTCAGAACCGGAATCCGGCCCAGCTTGTCGAACTCGGTCGCATGCGCCTCGTAGTTGAACGCGCAGGCAACCAGCACGTCAAAGCCTGCCTCCGCCGCCTCCCGCGCTGCTTCAACCAGGTCCTGGCGCTGGACCGTGCCGAACTCGGGGCCCACGAACACTCCCGCGCGGCGCTGTCGTCCCGACTCGCTGCCCTCGCTGTAGCGCCCTTCGGCGCACACGTGGACGCCCGGCCAGGGCGTCAGCGAGTCGAAGCTGATCCGGTCCTCCTTGTGCGCCTGCTGCACGCCCGCCATGCGCAGGTTGTCCAGGATCATCGTGGCAAAGTCCTGCGGCTCGCCGTAGCGCCCCGTCGCCTCCGCCGCCGTGTCGATCAGCTCCCCGTGCTCGTCCACCCCCAGGATGCGGTGCGGCGACAGGCTCTCCACGGTGAATGGACCAGCCACGCGCACCGTGCGCCGGTCCTCGTACGGCTTGTCGTAGAGGTACTCGAACTCGGCCTTGGCGGCAATGGAGGCGTCGATTTCACGCTGACGCGCGATACGAGCATCCCAGAACCGGTCCAGCGCTTCCTCGGCGGCTGCCGGCCAGTCGCTCGGCGGCTCGCGCGGGACTTCCCATTCCAGCAGACAATTGGCCGGGACCGATTCGCCAGAGGGCAGCGTGACGGTTGCGCCGTCGGGCGCGCTGAAATCGATCTGCTGCCCTTCACGGCCGCCGGTCGGAGACGTGAACGGCGCGGGCGACTCCTCCCGCAAAGCCTGGTTCAGGTCGGCCAGAGCATCCTCCACCGCTGGCTGCATCCGCTCCCAGATCACGTCGATCTCGGCATTGTTGACGATGTCACGCAGGGTGATGTGAGGAACACGCTCGTAGACGAAGCCTTGCCGGATGTCGCCATAGGTAAGGGCGCTCGACGGTTCGCGACGCTCCACCTCGGCCAGCTTGGCCTGACCGTCTGTACTGTCGGCTAGCAGGTAGTACGGGTAACGGGCGCCCATGATGCGGGCGCGCGCCAACGCCAGTGCCACGCGCGACGTGTCGATGGTAATCCACCGGCGACCCCACTGCTCCGCCGCATAAGCTGTGGTGCCAGAACCGCATGTGGGATCGAGCACCAAGTCACCGGGATCAGTGGCCATGAGCATACATCGATGAACCAATGTCGTTGGCGTTTGAACAACGTAGACCTTTGGGTCCGACCTACTCTGTACACCACCAACGTCGTCCCATAGATTATTGACTTCGACAGCTTGAAAGTCATCAAGATATCGTACATATGCCAAGCTATTGCCCGTCGCTTCAACGCGGTTAGCCAGCAATAGCCTGTCCATTCCCTTTCGATTAGTTTTCCATCTAACACTTGTCGAAGGCGTCACTTGCTTTCCGTGAATATTTACTGCAAACCACGATGCAGCACCTTTTCCTTTAGCTCTACCGATGCTCTGGCTGGTAAGATTGTCTTGCCTGAATATCCTCCCCAAAGGTGCGGTTATCGTCGCGTCTGTTTGTTGATTAAGATTGACAGACGAAAGATCGGACATTCTGATCTTGTTGTATTTTCGAGCTTCTCTTGCACCAATATCTTTAGGTCTATATTGGGCATTGAACTTGCTGGAGTGTATTCTCTTAGCATACCACAAAATAAACCCGACTGCTCCTGGGAGAAATGTTCCAGTCGAGCCACCAGAGGTCTTCGTTGCTATTATCGAAACGAAGTTCTCGACCCCATAGACCTCATCCATCAACGCCCTCAACCGGTGGACGTTCTCGTCGCCAATCTGCACGAATATCGAACCACTCTCGGTTAGCAGTTCGCGTGCAACCGTAAGGCGGTCACGCAAATAGGTCAGATAGGAATGGAGACCGTCACGCCAGGTGTCGCGGAAGGCTCGCACCTGCTCTGGCTCGCGGGTTATATGGGTGGCATTCCCGTCGCGTACGTCCCGGTTGGTAGTTGACCACTGAAAGTTGGAGTTGAACTTAATGCCGTAGGGCGGGTCGATGTAGATGCACTGAACCTGTCCACGGAGCCCCTCGCGCTCGGCCAGCGAGGCCATCACGTGCAGGCTGTCCCCCAGGATCATCCGGTTCGACCAGTTGGCCTCGTGCTCGTAGAAGTCAGTCCGCTCCGCCCCCTCCGGCAACCCGTTGAAGTCCGCGTACAAGTCCCCAAAGCTGCCCTGCGCGTGAAGCTCGCCGCCTCCCCGCTCACCACTCTTCAC
>DAOUIX010000033.1:0-2629 GCA_034423235.1 Chloroflexota bacterium
GTCGGCATCGGCGAGCACGCCGCCGTGGAGCGGCACGTCGCTGAAGGTGTTGGTGACCTCGTGCGTGGCGGTATCCACCGTGAGGACTTCACCGGCGGCCATCTTGCTGACGAGCAGGGAGCCGTCCTGGCGGGCCTTGCCGAGGAAGACGCCCTCGGCCTCGCTGCCCAGGGGAATGCGGTGGGTGACGGTGAGGGTGTCGACGTCGAGGGTGATCAGTTCGGCGCTGCCGGCGTTGAGCGTGCCGAGCCAGAGGTGGCGGCCGTCAAAGAAGTTGTTGTCGTCGTTCCAGGCCCAGGTGACGAGACCGTCGATGTCGCCGGTGCGGGCAACTTCCTCGGTGAGGATGTCGATGGCCGTGACGTGGGGGGAGCTGTTACTGAAGACCAGGATTTCGCCGGCGTCGCCCAAGGGCGCCTCGGCGCCCTCGCCGGCACCGTCACTGGGTGCGCTCTCGGGCCCGCCTTCGCCACAGGCCGCGGCAAGCAGCGCCACGCCAAGGCCGCCCATACCGGCCAGCAGTCGTCGCCGCGGGAGTTGTGGGGTGTTCATCGCCTCGGTCCTTTCACAGCCGGGCTGCCGATGGCCTGCCGGCGCCACCGGCCTGCCGGGCCGGGGCTAGCGTTTGGTTCCCAGGTTCTGTGTGCCACAGGCATACGAAATCCTGCAGGCTTCAGCACGTTCCGCGGAGTCACGCAGCCGGCCGCCCACGGATGTCATCCGCAGGAACATGCCCACCGGCGGGGCGTCCAACGCGATCGTGTTCTCCTTGGTCGAGGTGATGGTGGAGCTGTTGACTTCCCAATCCTGCTGATAGACCACGGCCACCGCCTGGTCGTCGGTCAGCATGGCGTAGATGCGGCTGAAGTCGGGCCGCACGGCCACCATCTGGGGGGTGAGGCCGACCCGGATGTGGGCAAGGGCGCGGAGGCTGGCGGTGTCGACAACCTGCACGAAGTTGTCGTCGGCGTGGCCCGTATAAGCGTAGGCGCCGTCGTAGGTGAACGTGCCGAGGATCGGCTCGGTGCCGGTCTGGAAGCGCTTGACCAGCTCCAGGGCGGAGGGCTCGTAGACGGCCACGGAGTGCTTGCCGGCCTCCTGGACCCAGATCGAGCCGTCGGGAGAAGCGGTCAGACGGGTGGGATGCCCGCCCGTCTTGGACTCGGCGGTGGCGAGGACGGAACCGCTGCTCGGGTCGAGGGCGATGACGCGGTCACCCTCGCCGGTGGGATAGACGAAGCGCTCGACGCCGTCGGCGTCGGTGCTGAGGTCGGCGTCGGCCAGCACGCCGCCGTGCAGCGGGATGTCACTGAAGGTGTTGGTGACCTCGTGCGTCTGGGTGTTGACGGTGAGAACCTCGCCGGCGGCCATCTTGCCCACGAGCAGGGTGCCGTCCTGGCGGGCCTTGCCGAGAAAGACGCCCTCGGCTTCGCTGCCCAGGGGGATGCGGTTGCTGATGGTGAGGGTGTCGACGTCGAGGGTGATGAGTTCGGCGGTGCCGCCGGCGGCGAGCGTGCCGAGCCAGAGGTGGCGGCCGTCGAAGTAGTTGTTGTCGTCGTTCCAGGCCCAGGTGGTCAAGCCGTCCAGGTCGCCGGTACGACTGACTTCCTCGGTCAGGATGTCGATGGCGGTGACGTGGGGGGAGCTATTGCTGAAGACCAGGATTTCGCCGGCGTCGCCGATGGGAGCCTCGGCCACGTCGCCCGCCGTGCCACCCGGTGCGCTTTCCGGGCCGCCCTCGCCGCAAGCGGCGGCAAGCAGCGCCACTCCAAGGCCACCCATGCCGGCCAGCAATCGTCGTCGCGGGAGTTGTGGGGAGTTCATCGTCTGCGTCCTTTCACGGCCGGGTCACTGCCGGTCCGAGGACACCGCGGGGCGTAGCAACCCTCCGGCGCCAGCCCGAAGACCCGGGTCGGCGGCATCGCGCGTCGCGCGCTGATTAGTTCGTGCATGCATGCGCCTGAACCCACGCTGCTGATGTCGCGAATTCACAGCCTTCGGAAGTATAGCGCTGAGCGAGATTCCAACGGAAGCTGGCTTACGGCGCTCCTGTCAGGTCATATCGGCCACCGACGGAGCTCTTGACTGGCCTACGGCCACGGCGCAAGGCAGAATCCCGCCAGCCGCGCGGCGCCCAAGCCGCACTGACATAGGCAGCCGCGTCATGAGTGAAAAACTGCGAGTTGCGGTGATTACCGAACCGACCGCCTGGCATCTGGGCGCACTCATCGATGCACTCCACAACGAAGAAGTCGGCGAGGTGGCCATCGGCGACGTCACCGGCGGAACGTTCGACGAGGTCCGCGAGGGCGGCGCCGGCAAGGTGTCCGCCACGTACACCGATTTGGACGCGCTGTACCGCGACTTCAAGCCACAGGTCGCCCTCGTGACCATGGAGCCCTGGCGCATGCCGCCGGTCATTACCCAGGCGTTGGAGGCTGGCGCGCACGTGTTCCACGAGAAGCCGGGCTACGTGGATATCGACGACTACCGGGCGATCTACCGGTTGGCGAAGAGCCGGAATCTACACCTCTCCATCGCCTATATCTCACGCGCCTACCCCATCGTCCAGGAAGCGCGGCGTCTGATCGCGGAGGGCTTTCTTGGCGACCTGCTGTCGTTCCAGGCC
>DAOUIX010000034.1:0-77707 GCA_034423235.1 Chloroflexota bacterium
TCCTGGAGGTGGGCGACGGGGTGTTCGAGGTCAAGGCCACCAACGGGGACACGCATCTGGGCGGCGACGACTACGACCGCCGGGTGGTGGATCACGTGGCCGAGGATTTCCTACGCAGCGAGGGCATTGACCTGCGCAAGGATCCGCAGGCGCTGCAGCGGCTGATCGAGGCCTCGGAGAAGGCCAAGCAGGAACTGTCGTCGGTGCCGCAGACGCAGATCAGCCTGCCGTTCATCACGGCGGACCAGACGGGGCCCAAGCACCTGGACGCGGCGTTGACGCGGGCCGAGTTCGAGCGGCTGACGCAGGACCTGACGCAACGCTGCGTGGAGCCGTTCCGCCGTGCGCTGGGCGACGCCGGCATCCGGGCCTCGGAGATCAACGAGGTCGTGCTGGTGGGCGGATCGACGCGCATGCCGGCGGTGCAGACGCTGGTGCGCGAGCTGACCGGCAAGGAACCCAACCAGGGCGTGAACCCGGACGAGGTGGTGGCCATCGGGGCCGCGATCCAGGGCGGCGTGCTGGCGGGCGAGGTCGAGGACGTGGTGCTGCTGGACGTGACGCCGCTGTCGCTGGGCGTGGAGACGCTGGGCGGCGTGCTGACGGCGCTGATTCCGCGCAACACGACGATTCCCACCAGCAAGTCGGAGATCTTCTCGACGGCCGACGACGGGCAGACGGCGGTGGACATTCACGTGCTGCAGGGCGAGCGGCCGATGGCGCGGGACAACACGACGTTGGGCCGGTTCCGATTGGAAGGCATTCCGTCGGCGCCGCGCGGCGTCCCGCAGATCGAGGTGACGTTCGACATCGACGCGAACGGGATCGTGAACGTGTCGGCCAAGGACCTGGCGACGGCCAAGGAGCAGCGCATCACGATTACGGCCAGCACCAACCTCTCCGACGAGCAGGTGGAGGCGCTGGTGCAGGAAGCCGAGTCGCACGCCGCCGACGACCGGCGGCAGCTGGAGGAGGCCGAGCTGCGCAACAACGCCGACAGCCTGGCGTATCAGACCGAACGGCTGATCAGCGAGAACGGCGACAAGATCGAAGCGGACGACCGGCAGGCGGCGGAGCGGGCGATCGCCGACGTGCGCAAGGCGCTGGAGGGCGAGGACCTGGAGGCGATACGCAGCGCGGTGGCGGTGCTGCAGACGGCGGCCCAGAAGCTGGGCGAGCAGATGTACCAGGCGGCGCCGGGCGCCGACGGCGCGGAACCGGCCCCGAGCGCGGACGAGGCTCCGGCGGACGACGACGTGGTCGACGCCGAGTTCGAGGCCGCGGACGAGAAGTAGGGCGGGATGAACGCCGACCCACGGGAGCGCGAAGCCGCCGGCAGCGAGCGGGAAGCGGAGCTGGAGGCCGAGGTGGCGGCGCTGAACGAGCAGTTGCTGCGCCTGCGCGCCGAGATGGACAACTTCCGCAAGCGGGTGAACCGCACGACGGACGACCTGATTCAGCAGGCCAAGTCGTCGCTGCTGCGGGACATCCTGAGCGTGGCCGACGACCTGGACCGGACGCTGGCGGCGCTGGACGCCGGATCGGATCCACGGAGCGCGCGGGAGGGCGTGCAGCTGACGCGCAGCCGGCTGGAATCGCTGCTGCAGGCGCGCGGGGTGCGGGCCATCGAGACGGACGGCGTCTTCGATCCGCGCTGGCACGAGGCGGTGGCCACGCGACCAGGCGCCGACCTGCCGGCGGGGACGATTACGGCCGAGTTGCAGACCGGGTATCGCTGGGGCGACGACGTGCTGCGCGCGGCGCGCGTGGAAGTGGCCGTGGCCGACGACGGGATGTAGAGGGCGTCCGTGGAATACAAGGACTATTACCAGACCCTGGGTGTTCCACGGAGCGCGTCGCCGGACGACATCAAGTCGGCCTACCGGCGGCTGGCGCGACGCTATCACCCTGATGTGAATCCGGACGATCCAGCGGCCGAAGCGCGGTTCAAGGAGATCAACGAAGCGCACGAAGTGCTGAGCGACCCGGAGAAGCGCCAGCAGTACGACCGGTTCGGATCGAACTGGCGGCGCACGGGCTCGTTCGACGAGGCGTTTCGCCAGAGCGGCGCGCGCGTGGACGGGTTCGGCGACTTCTTCGGAGGCGGGGCGTCGGGCTTCAGCGACTTCTTCGAGGCGCTGTTCGGCGGGCGCGCGCGTCCGCAACGGCCGCGGCCGGCGAACGTGGAAGAGACGCTGCAGGTGAGCCTGCCGGAGGTGCTGCACGGCGGCCGGCGGGCGCTGACGATGCGGGTGCCGGCGCCGGACGGCCGGGTGCGGCAGCGGCGGATCGACGTGACGATTCCTCCGGGCGTGCGCGACGGGCAGCGCCTGCGGGTGGCGGGCGAAGGCGCGGTGCGGGCCGACGGGTCGCGGGGCGACCTGTTCCTGCGAATCCAGGTCACCGACGACGCCGGCTTCGAACGCCGGGGCGACGACCTGGCGACGGAGGTTTCGATTGGACTGACCGAGGCGGTCCTGGGCACGCAGGTGGCGGTGCCGACGCCGTCCGGTTCGTCGCTGACCGTGCGCGTCCCGGCGGAAACACAGCATGGCGCCCGGCTGCGGCTGCGGGGCCAGGGGCTGCCACGGGCCGGCGGCGCCGGGCGCGGGGACATGCTGGTGCGGATCGTGGTGCGCCTGCCGCGCAACCTGAGCTCGCGCGAACGGGACCTGTTCCGGGAACTGGCGCGCATTCGCGGCGAGGTTCCCACGCCGCAGGCGGTGAACTGACGTGGTGTTCGACAGCGACGGCGGCGACCGACCCGGCGACGACCTGCGCTCGCGACCGGCGTATTTCATCGGGGTGGTGGCCGAAATCACGGAGATGCATCCGCAGACGCTGCGCCACTACGAACGCATCGGCCTGGTGACGCCCAGCCGCTCGCCGGGGAACGTGCGGATGTTCTCGCAGGAGGACATCGAGCGCGTGCGGCTGATTCAGCGGTTGACGTCGGAGCTGGGGGTGAACCTGGCGGGGGTGGAAGTGGTGCTGAACATGCGCGACCGGCATCGGCGGCAGGCGGCGGAATACCGGCAGAACCTGCGGGAGATGCGGGAACGCTACGACGCGGAGATCGAACGACTGCGAAACGCCCTGCGGCGCGCCACGCGAGATCCGGGCGCGCCGCCATTCCGGAACAGGCGGCCGCCGCCATGATGAACTTCGAGAAATTCACCGAGAAGGCGCAGGAAACGATCCAGACGGCGCAGTCGATCATGCTGGAGCGCAGCCATAACCAGTTGGACGCCGATCACATCCTGATGGCGCTGCTGGATCAGAACGACTCGCTGGCGGTGCGCATCCTGCAGCGGCTGCGGGTGTCGCCGGACCTGGCGCGGGGCGAAGCCAAGCGGGCGCTGGGCGGCAAGCCGCGAATCACGTCGGAGCAGGCCAATGGGCCGATCGCGCAGGGGCAGATGTACGTGACGCCGCAGACGGTCGCGATCATCCAGGCGGCCGGCGAGGAAGCCGACCGGCTGGACGACGAGTACGTGGGCAACGAGCACCTGCTGCTGGCGCTGACGAAGTCGCAGGACACGCTGGCGGGGCAAACCCTGCGGCGGATCGGCGTGGACGCGGAAAGCGTGTACCGGGCGCTGCGCGAGATTCGCGGGGCACAACGATCGTCCACGCCGAGCGCGGAGAGCCGGTACGAGGTGCTGGAAAAGTACAGCGTCAACCTGACGGACCTGGCCCGCGCGGGACGGCTGGATCCGGTGATCGGGCGCGCGGCCGAGATCCGGCGGGTGATCCAGGTGCTGGCACGGCGAACCAAGAACAATCCGGCGCTGATCGGCGAACCGGGCGTCGGCAAGACGGCCATCGTTGAGGGCCTGGCGCAGCGGATCGCCGGCGGCGACGTGCCGGAGTTGCTGCGCGGGCGCGAGGTGCTGGCCATTGACATGGGGGCCATGCTGGCGGGCGCCAAGTTTCGAGGCGAGTTCGAGGAGCGGCTGAAGGCGGTGATCAACGAGGTTCGGGCCGCGGAGGGACAGCTGATCCTGTTCTTCGACGAGCTGCACCAGGCGGTGGGCGCGGGCGGGGCCGAGGGCGCGATCGACGCCGCGACGATGCTGAAACCGGCGCTGGCGCGGGGCGAATTGCAAGCGATTGGCGCGACGACGCTGGACGAGTACCGGCAGCACGTGGAGAAGGACAAGGCGCTGGCGCGCCGGTTCCAGCCGGTGCATATCGAAGCGCCGGGCATCGAGGAGACCGTGCAGGTGCTGGAAGGCGTGCGCGACCGCTACGAAACGCATCACGGACTGACGATCGGCGACCCGGCGCTGCGCGCGGCGGTGGAACTGTCGGAGCGCTATCTAACCGAGCGATTCCTGCCGGACAAGGCCATCGACCTGATCGACGAAGCGGCGGCCAAGGTCCGGGTGGACATTTTCGACGCGCCGGCGGAGCTGCGGCAGGCCATGAAGGTCATTGAAGACCTGAAGGCCGACGAGGAGTCGGCCTGGCGGCGGCGGGATTATGAGCGCGCGGCGAACCTGAAGTCCGAGGTCTTGCAGAACGAAGCGCAACTGGAATCGGCTCGCAAGAAATGGCTGGCCGAACAGGACCTGACGGAGACGGTGGGCGCGGACGACGTGGCCGAGGTGGTGTCAAGCATTACCGGCGTGCCGGTCGCGCGGATGTTCGAGGAGGAGGCCGAGCGCCTGCTGGGCATGGAGGCGGCGCTACACCGCCGACTGATCAACCAGGACGAGGCGGTATCGGCGGTGGCCGACGCGATCCGACGCTCGCGCAGCGGGATCGGCGATCCGTCGCGGCCCATGGGCTCCTTCATCTTCCTGGGTCCGACGGGCGTGGGGAAGACCGAGTTGGCGCGGGCGCTGGCCGAGTTCATGTTCGACGACGAGGCGGCGCTGCTGCGGGTGGACATGTCCGAGTACGGCGAGCGGCACACCGTCAGCCGGCTGATTGGCGCGCCGCCGGGGTACGTGGGGTACGACGACGCGGCGCAGCTGACGGAGCGGGTGCGTCGACGTCCCTACCAGGTGGTGCTGTTCGACGAGATCGAGAAGGCGCATCCCGAGGTGTTCAACGTGCTGCTGCAGGTGCTGGACGACGGGCGGCTGACGGACGGGCACGGCCGCCAAGTCAACTTTTCCAACACGATCATCATCATGACGTCGAACGTGGGGGCGCAGCACATCCGGCGCGAGAACCAGCTTGGATTCGGCGTGCCGGCGGGCGACGACGCGGCGAGCGAAGCGCGCGACTACCGCGAAATGCGGGCGCGCCTGATGACCGACCTGCGCCGGCGTTTCCGTCCCGAGTTTCTGAACCGGATCGACGAAATCATCATTTTCCACTCGCTGACGCAGCCGCAGCTGCGGGAGATCGTGGACCTGATGGCCGCGCAGCTGGCCGAGCGCCTGGAGAGCCAGCGGATCGGCGTGGAACTCACGACCGCCGCCAAAGACCTGGTGCTGGCCATGGGCTGGGATCCGAACTATGGCGCGCGACCGCTGCGCCGGACGATGCAGCGCGAGATCGAGAACGTGATCGCGAGGATGCTGCTCCGCGACGAGTGCGGGGAACGCTGCACCATCAGGGTGGATGCGGCTGACGGTGCGTTCACGTTCGAGTCCAAACCCGAGGCCGGGGACGAAGCGCCGGGAGAAGCCGCCGTGGGGGCCGCCGCCGGGAGCTAGGCCGCCAGTCTCGATCCGAGGGCCTCCGGGCGTACGGCGCCGACCGCGCGGCTGATGGCCGACCCGCGCCGGGCCGCCTTGCCAGCGAGTGCACGGCGGGGCACGATTCGCCGACTCGACGCTTCGAGGGCTCCCGATGGCCTACACGGCGCTGGAACGTCTGAACCGCGATGAGATTGGCGCGCGCGCGCCCGAGGCCGTGGCGATCATGCCGACGGCGGCGATCGAGCAGCATGGCCCGCACAACCCGATCGGGCTGGACACGATGTGCTGCATGGCGGTGGCGCGCGGCGCGGCCGAGGCGGCCGGCGAGCTGGACGTAATCGTGAGCCCGCCGCTGCACTTCGGAAGCTCGGATCACCACCGGCCGTTTCCGGGCGTGCTGACGCTGCGCAGCGGGACGTTCAGCCTGGTGCTCGGCGAGCTGCTGGAGAGCCTGACGCTCTCGGGCTTCCGCCGCATCCTGATCCTGAACGGGCACGGCGGCAACATCCAGCTGATCCAGCAGGCGGCGCGCGACTTCGTGCTGGAGCATCCGGACGTGCGCGTGGCGGCCGGCGCCTACTGGGACATCGCGCGGCGTCGACTGGAGGCGGTTGAGGCGAGCCGGGAGGTGCACGTTCCGGGGCATGGCGGCGACTTCGAGACGTCGTTGATGCTGCACTTGCACCCGGAGCTGGTGTTGGACGAGCTGCTGCCGATCGAGCACGCGGACCGGGACGATCCGCGTAGTTCCGGCTGGCCCAAGCTGGGCTCGTCCTCCATGGGCGCCTCCGCCAACGTGGCAGACATCGTGTACATGTCGTTTCCCGGCGCCCGGATCACCGGGTTGAGCGACGACGCGCGGGCCGCCACCGCGGACCTGGGACGGCAGTATTACGAGATTGCCGTGGAGGAAGCGGCGGCGTTGATCCGCACGATTTCAGCCGGCGCCCGCTAACGGCTCTGCCGCAGCCCAGGGGCATTCGAGGGGCACACGCGGTGTCGCGGCCCGACCACCGGAACATCATTGGCGTGGGAGGCGTGGTGCGCATGGGCGACGGGATTCTGCTGGTGCGTCTCACGTACAGCGACATCAAGGGCCGCTACATGTTCCCGGGCGGCAAGGTGGATCCGGGCGAGTCGCTGGAAGGGGCGCTGGTTCGCGAGGTGGCGGAAGAAGCCGGCGTGGTCGCCGAAGCGCAGGACCTGGTTGCGGTCCGGCATCGAGTCGATCCAGGCGAGTTGAATACCTACCTGGTATTCAGCATGCGGTACGTGAGCGGCGAGCCGCGCGCGAATGGCCGGGAGACCGACGCCGTGGCGATCGCGGACGCGGGGCAATTGCTGAGGGAACCGGAGCGGTTCGCCTCACTGGTGCCGGAGGTTGCCCTTCCCGTGCTGGCGGGGACGGCGCGCGGTCTGTCACGGCAGGGGTATCTGCCCTCGCACGGGAGATACTCGAACGAAACGTTTCAGCTTTATACGGACCCCGGCGCCGGCGAGGTCTAGAAGCGATCGGCGCTCCAGTACATGAACGGTGAATTGGGGAACAGCCGGCGCAGATACACGTCAATGTGCGGCGCCACGTCGGCGGCATCGAGGGCCTCGTGGCCGCCCGGCGCGCCAAGGAACAGGTCCAGGAACTGCCCGCTGGTCAACTCGACGACCGGTTCGTTGCCGACGGGCTCGCCGATGATCACGTTGGCCATGGGCGTTTCGATTCGCGCCGTTTCGCCGTCGACGCTGAGGACGAAGGTGGGCCCGGGCAACGGCGCGGCGCGGCGGCGGCGGCGGATGAGTTCGGGAATGACGCTCTGCAGGGCGCCGCGCAGCGAGTTGAGCCTGACCATGTAATGGCTGGCGGGCTGGAGGCTGCCATTGGCCCGCTTGCGCAACAGGTCAAAGAGCTCGGACGCCGGGTGAAGTTCGCCGGTCAGGCGGCTGACGCCGCGGGCGGATGCCCGATCCCGCCAGACGCTCAGCAGGGGTATTGCCAGATCCTCGTATTGGACGCCGCCGTCCAGGATTTCCAACTCGTCGTCGGACAATGCGGTGATGGCGTAGGCGACAACCGTGCGAACCTGCACGAGGACGTCGAAGAAGACCTCGGTTCCCGGCGCGATGCGGGGCAACCAATCCATGAGCGCGAGCCAGTAGGCCTCGCTGCGCTGGAGCGGGCCGACGCGGTCAGCCGCGATGTCCTGGTAGATGCCGGTGACGGCGGGGAGGTCGACGGCCTGAAACGGGCGGACAACGAAGCCGCCGGCCGACTCGATGTCCCCGCCGGGGAACTCGGCTTCGAGCCGCGCGGTTGCCACGGTGTGCCAGCCTCGGCGGGCGTAGACGCTGGGCGTGCCGGTCGAGAGCAGCGACAGCGGCTGGCCGTTGGCCTGCATCCGCTCGATGGCCGCGTCAAGCAGGCGCCCGGCGTAGCCCCGATTGCGATGGGCCGGATCCACACCCACATCGGCAACGCCGCCGAAGCGCACGCGCCCTTCGCCGTAGCGCATGGTGCGATCGGCGATCCAGAGTTGCCCAACGATGGCGCCGCCGTCCTCGAGGACAAGGCTCTGCGAGACATCCCAGGCGGGGTCGGCGCTCTGGTGCCGTTCGAAATAGGCCCGAGGCGTGTCGGCAAAGGCCCGGTCGGCAACGTCCAGGGCAGCGTCGCGCCGGTCGGCGGTCAGGGGTCGTACAGTCGGGTTCATAGGCAGTCGGAGGGTGAGCGTTGGGCACGCGAAAGCGGCCCGACGCGCGGGCGTCCGGGCCGGTAGGGAATATAGCAAAGGCCGGCCGTGCTCCGCGGCTAGACTCAGGCCGTGATACGCGTATGAAATGCCCGGATGTTCCGCCGGCGTGCGATTTGAGAACGCGGCCGTTGCGTGAGCGGAGGCGGGGCGTGAGCGGGGACTCGTAGTGGGCGAACGCCAACTGCGTGGGCTGCTGACGCTGCGCGGCCTGCTGTTTGCGCTGCTGGGGGTGCTGGCGCTTTCGGTTGGAGCGCTGGTGGCGGTGCTGGTGACGACCGAGCCGGCAGGTTCGCCGCAGCCGCACGGGCAGGCGCGTCCGCCGGTGACGGGGGCCGCGAATCACTCCGGCCTTCTGAGCGAAGACGCGGTGCCGGACCCTCCGGAACGGGACCTCCCGCCGCTGGTGCGATTGCCGCCGCAGCCGGCGCCGGCCCGGCTCCAGGCGTTGGAGACGCTGCCGATCAATATGGTCAGTGATCCGGACTTGCGCTCGTTTCTCCGTGAGGCGGATCGATTGATGGCGGCGCTCGACCCAGCCACGGGGTATCTGGGGATGCTGGCGACCCAGGCGCTGCGCGAGGAGAGCTCGCGGTTGCGAGTCCTGGCGGAAAGCGGCGGAGCGGCGACGGCGCTGGCCGAATTCCGCCAGGTCCGCGCGACAACGCGGCTCTCGGCCGACGCCCAGACGCTGGCGCTCCTGTTGCGGTCGATTCTGGAGACCAGTTTGGGCGGACAGCAAAGCCTGCTGAGCAGCGTGGCGGGGCAGCCGGCGATTACCGAGCGCATTCAGCAGGCGAGGGAAGCGCGGGCGCTGGGCCGCTTTATCGAGGTCCACGACGCGCTGGAGTTTGGCACCGAGCTACGGAATCACGTGGTGTTGTCGGCCGCGATTGACCGGCCCTAGCCGGCGGCCGGCTCGACCTCCGGCAGTTGCCAGGCTTCGATGGCGCGTTCGGCGTTGGCCGTGAGAAGCAGATTGGCGGCCGGGGCGGCGGCGACCGCGCGGATGTCGGAGGAGGTCACGAGCTGTCCCAAGTGGGAGCCGTCGGCGCGATGCACGGCGAAGGTGCGTTCGGAGGTCTGGCTGACTACATAGGCATCGGTGACGAGCAGGCGCTCAACCGCGAGGCCGGGAACACGCCAGAGTTCCGTGCCGTTCACGCTAAAGGCGCCGAGCCCGTGCGGTCCCGCCAGCACGATCGTGTCGGTCCGGGGCAGGCGGGCGGCCGCGGTGGAGGGATACCCGATTCGCCACAGCAGATCGCCACGGGCGCTGTCGAAGATCTGCGAGCTTCGGTTGGTTACGGCGACGGTGTGCTCGCCGGTCTGGGTGAAGAGCACGCGGTGCAATTCGCCGTCGACCCCGAAGCGCTGATCGAGATGGCCGTCGGGCGTGATCAGCACGATGTGGTTTTCGCCTTGGTTCGAGGAGGCGACGGCGACGGTTCCGGTATCCGGATTGAGGGCAACGTCGGCGGCGCTGATATAGGCCCGCGTCGGACCCCAGAGCTGACCGCCGCGATTGAACGCGAAGACATGTCCGACGCCGCTGGCATTGGTGGAGCGCGCGACAAGCCAGCGGCCATCCGGGGCAAAGACCACGTCTTCGAGCAACTGGTTGTCGGGTCGAGACGCCGAGCGCCAGACGGGCTCCCCGCGGGCATCCAGCAGTTGCAGGTCGAAGCCGTGGGCCGCGAGAAGCTCGCCGTCGCTGGAGACGGCGGCGCGCGACAGCGGGACCCGGAGATCGCGGGTCCACAGGGCTTCGCCTTCCGGCCCAAACGCGGCGACCGCACCGTTGCGCGCGATGGCAATGACGAGGTCGGCCGCGCCTGACGCCGCAAGCGCCGTGATGTCAAAGTCGGTGCGAGCGAGCCAGCTCCGCTCGGTCCAACGGCCGGCGGCCGGGACCCGGACGTTGTTGACGGTAAAGGACAGATCAACGACGTCCTCGATTCGCGTGGCGAGGCCCTGGAGCTGCCACTCGCGCGCTGATGCATCGGCTTCGTCGGGGGTGGGGTAGCGCCCGGCTTCCACCCAGCGCCGATATACGCGCGACAAGTGGGGGTCGGGGAGTCGCTGACCGAGGCGGGCCCGCGCCTCGGCCTCGTCGGTGAAAGGCCCGACGAGCACGGCCAGCATGGGGACGCGCACCACGCCGAGCTGGAATTCGCCGAGATCTTCGATGACTTTCAGCAGCCAGTCCCTGGTTCGGCCCGGGCCGAGGGCCTGAGCGAAGGCGCCGATGGCGCGACGCGCCCGTTCTCGCAGCGTGATGACATGCACCAGGCGTTCGGGCTCCTCGAGTTCCTCGTAGGCGCGGAGGGTCGGGACGATTTCGACCAGCGCGTCGATGGCCGTGGTGAGGTGCCCGTGGGCGTCGGCGGCCGAAGCCGGCGGGTTGAGGGGCACGAGGGCCTGGCCCAGCGCGCCAATGGACTCGAAGCGCGCCTCGACGGCGGCCGCGAATTGCTCGGGCGTTTGCGAGCCGGCGCCGAGTTCGCGAATGTTGAGTTCGAGCGTTCGAACGACTTCGAGCGCGCCGGTGGCCACGGTAAGCGCCGGCTCCCAATAGGGTCGCGCGGCGAAGGCGGACGGCCGGGGCGCCGACTCGCCGCAAGCGGCCGTCAGCATGGCCAGCCCGGAGGCGGCCAACAGGGACCGGCGCGAAACCCGGCTGCGCACTGGCGCCGGCATGGGCGCTTTAGGCGGCGGCGTCGGCGACCACCGCGCCGCGGAGCGACCAGGGCGTAGCCGCCGTGATGCGGACCGACCGGGTTTGGCCAGCGGCCAGATGCGGCTGGTCCGGCACGAAGACAAGCTTGTTGGTGCGGGTCCGGCCGCGCCAGCGCGGGCCGTCCGATCCACCCTTGCCGGGTGTGAGTTCCTCGAAGAGGACGTGGTGGGAATGGCCCAGGCAGGCTTGGTTGATGTCTTCGGCGATGCCAGTTTGTTCACGCTCAATGCGATGGAGGCGGCGCAGTTTTTCGGCTCGCGGGACGTCGTCGGGCCACTCGGCAGCCACGGTGCCGCGCCGGGGCGAGAAGGCGGCCACGTGGACCTGATCGAAGCGCAAGTCGCGCACGAGTTGCAGCGAGTTGAGAAAGTGGTCTTCGCGCTCGCCGCAGAAGCCGACAATGATGTCGGTGGTGAGCGCCACCCCGGGAACGGTGTCCCGCAGCATGGCGATGGCGTCGCGATAGAAGCCTGCGCTGTAGCCGCGGGCCATGCGCTTGAGGACCCAGTCGTCCCCGGACTGGACGGGCAGGTTGATTTCCTCGCAGACGCCCGGAATGTCGCGCATGGCTTCGGCCAGCGCGCGGGTCATGAAGCGCGGATGAGCCGTGGTGAAGCGAATCCGTTCGATCCCCTCGACGGCGTCGACGGCGTGCAAGACGTCGGGCAACGCGGTGCCGTCCAAGTCGAAGCCGTATGCGTTGACGATCTGGCCGAGCAGGACGATCTCGCGCGCGCCCTGGTCGCGGAAGCGGCGGACCTCGTCAAGGATTTCGTCCAGGGGCCGGCTGCGCTGGGCGCCGCGTCGGAAGGGGACGATGCAGTAGGTGCAGCGTTTGTCGCAGCCGTAGATCACATTGACGAAGCGAGAAACCGCGCCGGCGCCCGGGGCGGGCTGGGCTTCAACGTCCTCGTAGGCGGGCGCGTCGGCCGGGGCCGAGCGAGCCAGGCGAGCCAGCAACGGTTCGGCATTCAGGGTGTCGAAGAGGACGTCGACAGGCTCAAGATGGGGAGCCAGTTCCTCCTCGTCGGCATGGACGGTGCAGCCGGTGAGGCCAACGACGAGGTGCGGTTTGGTTTTCTTGAGGCCCTTGAGCATGCCGAGCATGCCCCAGACCTTGCGGTCGGCGTTATCCCGCACGGCGCACCCGTTGACGACGACCGCGGTGGCTTCGGCCAGGGTGTCGGCGGGTTGGTGGCCGGCACGCCGGAGTTCCCGCTGAATCCGTTCACCGTCGGCGCGATTCATCTGGCAGCCGATGGTCCAGATGAACACGCTATGGGCGGGAATCAGGTTGGGCGGCATGGAGCGACGAACCTGTTGTAACGGCTCCGGTGCCAACGTGGCACGCTGGTATCATAGCTTTCCGGGGTCAGCGCACCGGTTTTCACGCTTGGACGGTTACTTTCTGCGCTCCCTATTGACGATGCTTCGCCGGCCCGCAGTCCTGGCATTTCTGGTGTTGGCGGCGGTCCTGATCGCGCTGGTTTTCATGGCGTCGATGGGGCGGGCCCTGGGCGCCGCGCAGTACGCGGGGCTGGTGGCCGTGGCTGTCGTGACGGCAGCCTTCACGGTGGGGCTGATGTACACGGGTGCGGAATCCGACGACTCGGCACCCTAGCGTGGCCGGCGCGACGGTGGTGACGGGCGCCGGCGGTCAACTGGGGATTGAACTGGCCCGGCGGCTGGACCCGCAGACGACGGTCACCTTGACGCGTGCTCAACTTGACGTCACGAATGCGCCGCTGGTCGAGCGGACGATAGACGAGATTTCGCCAAGGCTGATTATCCACGCGGCGGCTGCCACGAACGTGGACGAATGCGAGCGAAACCGCGCGCAGGCCTACCGAACAAACGCGGTGGGGGCATGGAACGTGGCGCGCGCCGCGGACCGGGCCGGGGCACCGATGGTCTACGTGAGCACGAATTACGTGTTTGATGGGAATAAGCTCGGTCCCTACCTGGAATACGACGACGCCGCGCCGCTGAGCGCCTACGGCTGGACGAAGCTGCACGGCGAGCGGGCCGCGCGGCAGGTGCTGGAACGACTCTACGTGGTTCGCACCAGCTGGCTGTATAGCCGCTGGGGGCGGAACTTTCTGACGCGCCTGACGCAGGTGGACGAATCGGACGGGCCCCTGCGGTACGTGGGCGACCAGGTGGCGAATCCAACCAATGCCGGTGACGTGGCGGCCGCCATCTTGGCACTGACCGAGACGGGGGCGTTCGGCGTGCATCACCTGGTGAACGAGGGCGCGACCAGTTGGTACGGCTGGGCGGCGGCGTTCCTGGCCGGTATGGGACGGAGTGACGTGGGGCTGGAAGAGATCAGTGCGAGGGAGTTCCCGCGCGCGGCCGCGGTGCCGGCGAACGCGGAACTGGCCAACGAAACGGCTCGAGCCGTGGACGTGACGCTGCGGACCTGGGGCGAAGCGCTGTCCGCACACATCCAAGAGATCGCGGTGTAGGTGACCGCCGGTGGCGCCGCGGACGCACCGCGCTGGTCAATCCTGATCCCGACCTGGAACGGGCGACATCTGCTGGAAGAAGCGCTGGACGGCCTGGACGGCCAAGTGTTGCGCGACTTTGAAGTGGTTGTGGTTGACGACGGGTCCGACGACGACACCGTGGTCTGGATGCGGGCCGAGCGGCCGGCGGACCGGGTGATCGAGCTGCCGAGTCAGCGAGGGCTGGCGGCCGCGCTGAATCGGGGCATCACGGAGGCGCGGGGGCGGTATATCGCGGTGCTTAACAACGACGCGGTGCCGGCGCCGGAATGGCTGTCGGCGCTTGACCGCGCGTTCGCGGAGGCCCCGGACGCGAGTTTCCTGGCCTCTCGAATCCTGCTGTACGACGATCCCACGCGCCTGCACGCGGCGGGGGACACCTTTGGACATAACGGACTGCCCGCCAATCGCGGCGTTTGGGAGCCTGACGGGCCGCGATTTGCAGCGCCGTGCGAGGTGTTTGGGGCGTGCGCAGCCGCGGCAGCCTATCGGCGCGAGCTCTTCGACGACGTGGGGGTCTTTGACGAAGACCTGGTGATGTACTGCGAGGACGTGGACCTGGACTGGCGCGCGCAGATGGCGGGACACCGCTGCCGCTACGTACCGGACGCGCTGGTCCGGCACCGTCTCAGCGCCACGGCGGGTGGCCCGATTGCCAGCTACCTGGTGGCACGCAACCGGCCGCTGGTGGCGGTGATGAACATGCCGGGGTTCCTCTGGCGGCGCGGCTGGTGGCGGATCGCCGGGGCGCAGCTTAGACTGACGGTCGCGGCGCTGCGCGCGATTCAGGGACGAGCGGCGCGCGCCACGCTCGCGGGCCAGTTGGCCTCGGTTGGACAGCTCCCCCGGGCCTGGCGCAAACGGTCGCGCCGCCAGCGTTCACGCCGCGTGGCAGACGCCTACATCGACGCACTACTCGAACGATAACGCAGGTGGAGGACGACGATGGGCTTTTTTCGGCGACTCTTCGGCGGCGGAGACGGGGAATCCAAGGAACCCGTTGACACGGCGTGGCACTTCTACGTGAAGAGCAAGTACGCGGACGAAATCATTGATGTGCGCGTGGACCCGAACGCCGATCTCTCGCCCGAGTTCGAGGGCGCCGGCGACGGCGCGTCGCACTACACGACGAACAAGGACATTATTGGCGCCAAGAGCTTCCGAACGATCAATCTATACCTAGTATTCGATGCAAGTCGGTCCTTCACGGGCGATTACACCCTCGAGGGCGGCGAGCTTGTCGATCAGGCGGCGTACGAGGCCTGGCGAGCGCAGCAAGCGGCGGCGAGCGCCGGCGACGCCGATACGGACGGCGGCTAGCGCGGGCTTCATTCGGCGGGCGTCAACGCGCTGATGGCCGGCCGACTGCGCAGCGGACGCGGGTCGCTCACGATGTTCGCGGCCGTGACGGCGGCCGCGACGTTGGCGGGCCTGCTGGCGGGATCGCGGCCTGTGCCGGCCGCCCTGGCCGGTGGGCTGGCGGCACTTGGCGTGGCCCTGGGGTTGGCGAGGCCGGTCTACGGCGCTCTGGCGGCGCTGCTCGTGGCGCTGACGGTGCCCTTTCTGGTTGTGCCGCAGCGACTGGGGGTGCAGCCGCCAGTGCTCGACCTGATCGTGGCTTGCACGTTTGCCGGGATCGCGGTGCGAGCCGTGTCGGGGCGGCGCGAATACGCCGCCAGGTGGCAGGTGATGCCGCGGTGGCTGATAGTCACGGTGGCCGCCGGGGCAGCGTTGCCGCTTTTGGCTGGGGCGGCGGCCTTTGCCGCAGCCGGCGACGTTGAGGCCGTACAGATTGCGGCGAAGATGTCGATGTACGCGCTGACGCCGCTGATGGCGGCGCTGGTTCGTCCTTGCCGGGGATCGATGACGGCCCTGGCATTACTCGTGACCGCGGCGGCGGCCTTGCAGGCGGCCGTCGCGATTGTTCTGCACGGGGCCGGCGCGCTCGGCGTGCAGGCGCTGGAGACTCTTGGCGCGGCCGGCTACCCGTCTACAGACGTGGCGCGCTTTCTGCCGGACCAGGTGACGCCCAGAGCGACGGGGCTGCTGGTGGATCCGAATGTTCTGGGCGTAACCCTGGCGGCGGCCCTGCCGTTTGGGTTGGCGTGGGTTGGCGGCGGCGCACGGCGCAGGGCCCTGGGTATGACCGCGGTGATGCTGATTGGCGTGGCGCTCATGTTGACGATTTCGCGCGCGAGTTGGATTGCGGCCGCGGCCGGGTTACTGGTGTGGCTGGCGCTGATTCGACCGCGAGCGGCGGCCGCCGCAACGGCGGCGCTTGGGGCGGCGGTGCTGGCCGCGCCACTGGAACCGTTCGAGCGGATTCGACAGGGCCTCCAGGCCGGCGACCAGTCGGCGGCGCTGCGGGTGGACGAGCTGCGCGAAGCGACCCGCGTGATCGGTCGATTCCCGCTCCTGGGCGTGGGCTATGGCGAGGCGCCGCACCCGGACATCTTTGCCGGGGTGTCCAACGCCTGGCTATGGCTGGCCGAGCGCGCAGGGATTGGCGCCGCGACTGCGAATCTTGCCTTGGTTGGCGGCGCGGCCTGGGCGGCCGTACGGTCGGCGCGGTCCAACCCAGAGCTGCGGCCATTGCTCGCTTCGCTAGCCGCGTTCGCCACCGCTGGCGTGTTCGATCATCACATCGTCAGCTTTCCGCACCTGGTCTACCTGGTTGGGGGGCTTGCCGGCCTGCTGGTGGCGCAGTCGTCCAGCGAGCGGCCAAGGCCGTCATGATTGCGGTGACGCTGGACGGACGGATGCTGCGGCATGACCAGGCTGGCATCGGACGCTATATCTGGCGGCTCCAGGAAGCGCTGGGGAGCTTGCCGCACGCCGGAGTGGACCTGGCGTTGCTGGTGGACCGGCGCGGCGGCCTTCCCGGCGCGCCGTCGCTGCGCGCGCATCCGGTGTTCGCTCCCGTCCGGGGGCGCTTGGAACGCGTGCTGCTGCCGAGGATATTGGGAGGGGCCGACCTGGTGCATTTCCCAGATCACGGGATTCCGCGCGGGGTCACATGCCCCGCCGTAGTGACGGCGCACGACATTTCATTCCTTACGCACCCGGAGACACACGCGGCATCCAGCCGGCGGCACTATGAAGCGGCGATTCAGACCTTGCCGCGGGCTCGCGCCGTGATTGTTCCGTCCCAGCACGTGCGCTCGGCCCTGGTGGGGCGAGGCCTGGTGGAGGCATCGCGAGTGCACGTGGTTCCCAACGCGCCGGGATTGCCGCCGGCCGGGGATATGCGTGACGGGCAGGTGTGGCCCTCGCCGTTCGCGCTCATGGTTGGGACCATCCAGCCTCGCAAGAACATCGTGCTGGCGGCACGCGCGTTCAGGGCGTCGAACTTCGCTCGGCAGGGAAGCCTGCTGATTGCCGGGTCGCTTGGCTATCGCGGGTCGGAAATCGTGCGCGCGGTTCGCAGCGCGCCGGAGCATGGGGCCGTACGGTTTCTGGGGCGGGTGTCCGACGAGACGCTGTCCCGCCTGCTGGCCCACGCGGAGTTTCTGCTGATGCCATCGCGCGATGAGGGATTCGGCCTGCCGGCGCTTGAGGCGATGGGCTTCGGCACACCGGTGATTGCGGCGCGCGCCGGCACGCTGCCGGAAGTGGTGGGCGCCGACGCGCTGCTGGTAGATCCGGAGGACGCTGGCGCGCTGACCGCGGCCATCGACGGGCTGGCCGACAATGCGAGTCTGCGCGAAGCGCTGGGCGCCCGGGGGCGGGCACGAGCCGGAACCTACAGTTGGGAACGAACGGCGCGCGGCACGCTGGCGGTCTACGAGGCCTGCGCGTGAAGATCCTGGCCGTCACCTCGACGCCGCCCTGGCCGCCGACGCACGGCGCGGCTGTGCGAAACAGCTTGCTGCTGGAGGCACTGGCGGCCGAGCACACAGTGGACGTGGTGACGCTTGACAAGCCCAATTCGCCGCAGGTCCGCGCGCCTTCGTCGATCCGAAAACTCTTCCAGGTGCGAGCGGCGGCGCCGAGCATGTGGCGGCGGTTGCGGGGCGGCTGGCGCGGCGGCGTGCCGGACCTGCTGATTCGACATGGATCGCGAATCCTCCGGGGGCGCGTGCAGATGCTGCTGAGCAGCGGCGCGTACGACGCGGTCCACGTAGCCCAGGCGCAACTGGCGCCGGTGATTCGCGATGTGTGGACCGCGTCACCCGGGACTTCACCTCGTCCGCGGGTGGTCTATGACGCCCACAACATCGAGTGGATGCTCCAGGCCGCGCTGGCTGAGGCGAGCGCCGGGCCACGGGCGCTCTGGGCCCGCCGCCAGGCCGGACTCTTGCGACGGGTTGAAGCATGGATTGCCGGGACGGCCGACCTGGCGGTGGCGTCATCGCCGGACGATCGTGCCGGCTTGGCGGCGCTGGGCGCTCGCTCGCCTGCGTACATCCCGCATCCGGTGCAGGTCGGTTCGGCGCAGCCGGGTGGTTGCGGCCGGGCCGATCATCCGCGGGTGCTCTTTGCAGCCAACTTCGCGTATCGCCCGAATGTCATGGCGGCCGAGTGGCTCTTTGGTCGCGTCTGGCCATCGGTTGCGCGTGAGCTTCCACACGCCGAATTGCGTGTCATTGGGCCAGGCTCCGAAGACCTGCACCCGATCTCGCCCGTACGAACCACGCTGGGCGGGACCGTGGAGGATATCGAGAGCGAGTACGCCAGCGCCTGGCTTGCGGTCTCACCGACTTCGGTCGCGGCGGGCGCTCCCTACAAAGTCCTCTCGGCCCTGGCAGCCGGTCGTCCGGTGGTCGCGCGCGCGCAGGGGTACGTTGGGCTTCCGGCCGGATCGGACATCGGCGTGACGCTTGCCGCGGAAGCCGACGAGTTCGCGGCGGCCCTGACGCATTTGCTGACAGACCGGGCGGCCCACGACCAGGCGGCCTGCGCCGGCTTGACGTACGTCTCGGCCGAACACGACGCCGCGATTGTTGGCGGGCAACTGCTGGACGCCTACGCGCGGGTGCATGGGCCGGCTCCGGCCGAGGCGACGTTGTGACGATTGCCATCTGCGCCACGGTCAAGAACGAAGCCGCCGACGCGGCCGCGCTGGTGGCAAGCCTGCGGGAGCAGGAACTCGCCGCGGATGAAGTCGTAATTGTGGACGGCGGCTCGACGGACGGCACGTTTGAGGCACTGCAGACGGCCGCGGCGGGCGACCCGCGATTCAAGTTGCGCCGCGCCGCCGGAACCAACATCGCCGCCGGGCGGAACCAGGCCATTGGCGCGACCCAGGCGCCGCTGATTGCGGTGACGGACGCCGGCCTGCGGCGCTCGCCGCAGTGGCTGCAGTCGCTCGTGACGGTGGCCGAGGCGGAGCCGCTCGCGGCTGGATCGTACGGCTACATCCTGGCGGCGCCGGAGACGACCTTCGAGGCGGCGCTGGGGGCGGTGGCGCTGCCGCTGGCGCCGCAGATCGATCCGTCCCGCTATCCGCCGAGCAGCGGGTCGGCGCTGTTTCGGCGCGAATGGCTGGAGCGGGTGGGCGGCTATCCGGAGTGGCTGGCCCACGGAGAAGACCTGTGGCTGGACCGCGAGATCTGGCGGGCGGGCGGCTGGTTCCAGCATGCGCCCGGCGCGGACGTGAGGATTCGTCCACGCTCCAGCCTGGGTGCGTTCTTTCGACAGTATTACCTCTACGCCGCCGGCGACGGTCATGCCGGGATGCTTTTACCGCGGCACGCGCTGCGCTATGGGGCCTACGGGTTGGGCGTTGCGTTGCTGCAGCATCCGTCGCCGGCCGCGCGGGCCGTCTTGCTCTTGCTGGCCGGCCTTTACCTCGGGCGTTCCCTGCGCCGGATGCCGGCCATGCTGCAACAGACCGCCAACGCCAACCCACTCGCGGCAGGCGCCCTGACGCCCGTGCTGCGGGTTGTTGGCGACCTAGCCAAGATGTGCGGCCTGGTTGCCGGTTTGTCCCGACGATTACGACCATGACCGCCGAGACTCCCGACGTCGCAGTCGTCATCACCACGTTTAACGTGCGCGCGCTGCTGGAACGTTGCCTGGACAGCCTGGCGACGGCCAGCGGCCGGCTTGCCCTGGAGGTGGTGGTTGTCGACAACGGCCAGGGTGACGGCACCTGGGCCATGCTGCAGGCGCGGCCGGACGCCCGCGCAATCCGGGGATCACCGGCTCTTGGCTTTGGCGGCGCCAACAACGTGGGTGCGGCGGCCACCGGCGCACCGCTGATCCTGTTTCTCAACCCGGACACGGAGGCGGAACCGGGCTCGATCGCGGTGCTGGCCGAGGCGCTCGGCCGGCGATCCGACGCGGCCGCGGCGGGGCCCAGCTTGACGCTGTCGGACGGTCGTCCGGACCCGGCGGGTCGACGCTATTTTCCGCGTCCGGCCAACGCGCTGCACCGGCTGATTGGATCGCCGCGGGTGCTGCGGCGGCGTGTGGAGCGGCCTTATAACGCCGGCGAGCCGGCGGGTTCAGGCGTGAGCGAGATCGACGCCGTGTCGGGCGCATGCCTGATGGTTCGCCGCGACGCGTTTGCGGCCGTTGGAGGGTTCGACCCCAGGTTCTTCATGTACGGTGACGATCTCGATCTGCAGCGGCGGCTGGCGGATGCGGGGTGGCGCACGTTGTACGTGCCAACATCGCTTGTGTGGCACCGCAAGCGTCAGTCGTCACGGCAGCGTCCACTGCGGACCCGATTCGAGTTCTACCGGTCGATGTGGCGCTACTACGCCAAGCACCATGGGCGCGATCCATGGCCGCTGCGGGGCGTGGTGCTGGTTGGAGTCCTTATCCTTGGGTGTGGCGGCATGCTGCGCGCACTCACGGCGTGGCGGCCAGGGGGAGCGGACGGCGCGGCATGATCACGTGGACCCGGCGTAACTGGGGCGGCCTGGTTTCCACGTTCTCGCTGTTTGCCGACGTGGCGACGGTTGGGCTGGCGCTGGTGGCCGCCTACTACATGCGCTACCGCTTCGGATGGTTCGAGGGAGCGCCTCCGAACCGCTTCTTGTTCCTGGCGCCTGTGGTGGTTGCCTTTGCGGGCGCCACCGTGGTGGGCGGCTTGTCGCTGGGCATGTACTCGCGATTTCGCACCGCGGGTCCGGTGGATCGTGTTGCGCGAAGCGCGGGCATGGTGACGATTGGAGCGCTGCTGGCCGTGTCGGCCACCTTTTTCGTGTTCACGGACCGCCTGGAACCCGTGCGCAACGTCATGCCGATTGCGTGGCCGCTTGGCATCGTGTTTGTCGCCATGGGTCGGTCGCTGCTGGCGACGCTCCTGCGACTCCTGGCGCAGCGGGGCCTTGGTGTCCAACGTCTGCTGGTGATCGGGGCGGGCGCCGAAGGGCGTGAGGTTGGCGAACGGCTGATCCGGGACCCAAGCCGCCGATACCAGTTGGTCGGTTTCCTGGACGACTTCGAGTCCAGTGTGTCCATCGGCGAGTTCTCGCTCCCGGTTCTGGGCACATCCGGCGCACTGCCGGACCTGATCGCGGAGCACGAGATCGACAAGGTGGTTGTGGCGATTCCCTCCCTCTCGCACGACGACCTGCTGGCAATCCTGGCCGATGTCGAGGCGTCGTATGCGGATGTCTGGTTGTTGCCGGATCTCTTTCAGCTGATGGTGTCGCCGGTGATTGAAGGCGGGGTTCGCGGGCTTCCACTGATCGCGGTGAACGAGGTGCGACTGCGGGGCCTGAGCCGCTTCACCAAGCGCACGCTTGACCTGGTGGTGGCGACGATCGTGCTGGTGTTGGCGTCGGCACCAATGCTGCTGATCGCTCTAATCGTCAAGTTAGACTCGAAGGGACCCGCCTTTTACGTTCAGACACGCGTTGGGCGCGACGGTCGGCCATTTCCCATCGTGAAGTTCCGCACCATGGTCAGCGGGGCTGACGAGTATGGTCAGACCTGGACCGTTTCCGACGACCCTCGGCAGACGCACATTGGACGATTCCTTCGGCGCTATTGGATTGACGAATTGCCACAGTTACTCAACGTGATCCGCGGTGACATGAGCCTGGTGGGCCCGCGCCCCGAACAGCCCGACTATGTGACCAGGTTTCGGGGCGAGTTTTCGCGCTACATGGTTCGGCACCGCGAGCGCGCCGGGGTGACCGGGTGGGCGCAGGTGAACGGCATGCGCGGCGATTCGTCAATTGCGGAGCGAACACGCTACGACTTGTACTACGTTGAAAACTGGTCGCTGCTCTTCGACCTGCGAATCCTGCTGCGAACGCTGCTGATCGTGATACGGGGCGATGCGAGCTAGCGGCCGCGCGGCCGGGCTTGGCCGGCGACGGCTGGTTGGCGTGCTGGCGATTGCCACCGCAAGCACGGCATGCGACATCGGCGGCTTTGGCGCGGAGACAGCGCCGACGGCGGATCCGAGCGCGGCGCGCACGCCCCCGCCCTATCTGGCACCCGTACCGCTGCCGTTGCCACCACCGGTTCGGCTGCCGGCAATTATCGAGGACTTTGCTGGAACGGGGGAGATTGGCGACGGCGGCGACGGTGGGCCGGCGGTCGCGGCGCAGTTTCGCAGCATCGGCGGCGTGGCGGTTGGCTCGGATGGTGTGATTTACGTGGCCGATCCAAGCGCCAGCCGCGTTCGTCGGATCCGTGCCGACGGCATTATCGAGGCTCTGGCCGGCACCGGCACGCGCGGCTACGGCGGCGATGGCGGGCACGCGCTGGCGGCTGACTTTACGGACCCGACGCGATTGTTGGTGGATCAGTCCGGCACGCTATTCGTCGCCGAACTCGATCGCGTCCGTCGTATCGATCCAGGTGGGCTTGTGACCACCGTACTCGGAGACGGCCACGCGGGCCTTGAGGGTGACGGCGGGCCTTCGGCCTTTGCGAGAACGGCGGGTAACGAAGGCATGGCGATCGATGGCGACGGCAACCTGTTCGTGGCGGAACGGGCGGCCAATCGCGTTCGCCGCATTGACACGAGCGGCATCGTCACAACGGTCGCCGGCACGGGCGCTCCCGGCAGCGACGGCGACGGCGGTCCGGCGCTCGCAGCCACCCTGAACCAACCCGTGGACGTAGACGTGGACGGCGGCGGCAATTTGCTGATCGCCGAACTTGCGGGCAATCGGATCCGGCGGGTAACCGCCAGCGGCGTGATCGACACGCTGGCCGGCGTCGGCTTCCCAGGTGGAGCCGGCGACGGCGGACCGGCCGCGGCCGCGGAACTTCACGGGCCCCAGAGCGTTGTTGTGGACGCCAGCGGCGCGGTGTTCATCGCGGACTGGAACAACCGCCGCATTCGTCGGATCCACCCCGACGGCATCATCCAGACGGTGGCCGGACTGGTGGGCGGTCGCGTGGAGTCCGGCGGGCCGGCGCTGGAGTCGCGTCTGACACTGCCGTTCGACATTACCCCCACCTTTGACGGCCGCTTGCTGATAGTTGAACAGAGCGTGCGGCGGGTACGCGCCCTGGCGCCCGCGGCACCGCCGGCCGAGGATTCGCAAGCGCCGGCAGCCAGGGCGGCCCAGTCAGGCGAGGCGCCGCCGGCCCCGGCCGCTCATGTGCCGCCGGCCGGCGGCCTTCCAAGCGGCGCCGCACTGGCCGGTGACCCGGTGGCCGAGATTTTTGCGGGAACGGGTCGATCCGGAAGTTCGGCCGATGGCGAGTTTCGGCTGAACGCCGCGTTCGCAGCACCTCGCGGGATTGCGGTGGACGGCCTTGGTCGACTTCTGGTTGCCGACACGGGCAATCACCGAATCCGCCGCATTGAAGCGGATGGCACCGTGCGCGTGGTGGCGGGGACCGGCGCGCCCGGTCACGCGGGCGACGGCCTGGCCGCAACAGCGGCGCAACTCAATCGTCCGTCGGCGCTCGTGGTGGACGCGCAAGGAGCAATCTATGTCGCCGACTCCGGCAACTTCCGGATTCGCAAGATCGACCCAGACGGGGTGATCACGACGTTTGCCGGCGGTCCCCAGCCGGGTTCCGGCGGTGACGGCGGTCCGGCTCGCGACGCGCAGCTGACCGAACCCATCGGCCTGGCCCTGGGAACCGACGGGTCGTTGTTCGTGGTCGACGGACCTGTCCACCGCGTGCGCGTGATTCGACCGGACGGCGTGATTCGAGCTTTTGCGGGACGCGGCGTGGACGGAGTGGGCGGCGATGGCGGACCGGCGGTGGAGGCCACGCTGGGCTTTCCGCAACGCGTGGCGGTAAACGCCGACGGCTCGGTGCTGATTTCCCAACTCCAGGCCGGGGTGGTCCGGCGGATTGGACCGGACGGCGTGATTGATACGCTGGCCGGATCCGGCCGTGCCGATGGACCGGCCGAGGGGCCAGCCCGCGAGGTGTCGCTCGACGCTCCCGTCGGGGTCGCGGTTGACGCGGTTGGCGCGGTGTACGTGGTGACAAGCGGTAATGGCCGAATTGTGCGGGTTGATCCGAGCGGGCACGCCCAGGTGGTTGCCGGCAATCCGCTCGGCAGCGGACAGTCAGGCGATCCGGCTCGCGACATTCCCCTGTTCACGTCGGTCGATATCGCGCTGGGACGCGACGGCACCGCCTACTTGCTTGAAGCGCGGGGGCTGGTCTGGAGAGTCAGCGGCGGGACGTCCGCGGCTCTCCCGACAACGACCGCGGAGGCGTCCGAGCTATCGCCGACGCCAACAGGATCCCCCACGGTGGAGGTGGGGGCGACGGAGTCAGCCGAAGCCAGCAGCGTGGTGCTGGCGCTGCAGCTTGGCCCGGGGCAGGAGCCCATCAATCCCACGCTGACCTTTCATCCGGGCGAGCGGGTGAACGTCTCCATACAGTTCACCAACGTGGCGCGCGGGTCGCGCCTGGGAATCCGCTGGTACGCCGGTGACACGCGGCAAGGCACGTTTCTGACCGATCCACAGCCGGCCTACACGTCGGCGCGGTTTGGATTCTGGTTTGGGCTGCCGCCAACGGCGGCCCCTGGTCCGTGGCGGGTAGAAATCCTGGTGGGCGCGAACGCCATCGCGTCAGTGGATTTCGTCGTGACCCCCGGCGAGGTGCGGGCGGTCGGAGGGGCGGCGTAATCCGTTCACCCAATTGGCGTGCGTTGGCGATAGCCGCCGGATTCGGAGCGTATGCGGACGAGCGTCCCTGGATGATTGGCGGGGTACCGCAGGCCAGGTTCTCCGGCGACCGTAAAATGGCTGGGTACGTCACAGATTCGTATGCCGCACATGGCACGTGAGCAGAACGGCGCAGGCGGCGCCGATGAACCGCCGATCGAAGTCAACGTCACGGACCGCCGGTCCGTCGCCAACCTGGATAGTGACGACTCGTCGGCGGAGCCGGATGCGGCCGCGGCGTGCGAGGCGACGACGGACGGCGAGGAGGACCTTGAGGCGCAGGTCGCTCGACTGGATGCGAGGCGACAGGATCTGCTGAACCGCCTGACGCGGGTGCAGGCCGACTTTGCGAACTATCGGCGGCGTACCTCGGAGGAGTCTCAGGAGATTGCCCGATTCGCGAATCAGGCCATGGCGTTCGAGCTTCTGAGCGTGCTGGACGCGTTTGAGCGCGCGTTCGGTTCTCTCCCCAACGAGTTGCGCCTCTTGACCTGGATCGACGGTATGGCACTGATCCAAGCTCAGCTGGGCCGGGTCCTGGAAGCGGCGGGTGTTACGCCGATCGAGTGCCAGGTTGGCGATCCGATTGACGTGGCGATACACGAAGTGGTGATGACGGACGGCGACGCCGCGACAGCCGTGGTTGCCGAGATGCAACGCGGCTACCGCATGCACGACCGCGTGATTCGACCGGTCCTGGTGAAGGCCGGTCCAAAGCCGGCAACCGACGAGGCGCCGGGCGCTGACGCAGGTCAGGATACGCCGCCACCGGCCGCCGCCAGCGGGGCCGCGTGAGCGCCAAGCCCGACTACTACGACGTTCTAGGCGTCGAGCGGACAGCCGGACGGGACGAGATTCGCAAGGCCTACCGCGACCTGGCGCGGCGACATCACCCGGATGTCAGCCGCGAGCCCGACGCGAACGCTCGTTTTCAGCAGATCAACGAGGCCTACGAAGTACTCCGCGACGACGAGAAGCGAGCCAACTACGACCGCTTTGGGCACGACGGCCCCGCCGGTGCGTTTGGAACCGGGTTCGAGGACTTTGGCGGGATCGGCGACGTGTTCGACGCGTTTTTCGGCGGCGGGCGACGCTCGCGGCCAGGGGCGGCCCAGCCCGGCACCGACGCCAGAGTCCAGGTCCGGCTGGAGTTCCTGGAGAGCGTTTTTGGCGTCGAGACCGAAGTCAGCTACCGACGTCTCGAACCTTGTGGAACGTGCGCGGGCAACGGCGCGGCGCCGGGCACCCGACCCAGTACGTGCTCGGCTTGTCGCGGCACCGGGCAGGTGCAGCGGGCGCAGCGGTCGATCTTTGGGCAGTTCGTCAACGTCACGGTTTGCGAAACGTGCGGCGGCCGGGGGCAGGTTGTGGAGAGTAAATGCCCGTCTTGTACGGGCGTTGGGCTCGAGCGGGTGGCCGTCAATCGCACGGTGCGGATTCCGGCTGGACTCCAACAAGGAACCGAGCTGCGGCTGACCGGGGAGGGCAACCACGGCCCGCGCGGGGGCTCGCCGGGGGACCTGTATATCGGGATAGAGATCGAGCCGCACCCGGTACTGGAACGTGACGGCGACAACATTGTGAGCAACGTGGTGATCAACGTCGCGGAGGCGGCGCTTGGTTCCAAGGTCGACGTAGAGACTGCCGACGGTCCGACGAGCGTCAAGATACCCGCGGGCATTCAGGCAGGCACGCCGATTCGCCTGCGCGGCAAGGGTGTGCCGCGTCGAGGGGGCGGCGGACGGGGCGATCACTACCTCTTCGTGCACGTCGCGACCCCGACGAAGCTGAGCCGCGCGCAACGCCATCTGCTGGAAGATCTTGGCGAGACCCTGCCCGGCGGCAGCGATTCGGGCGGTCGCAGCTTTGTGGAGAAGATCCGGGCCGCATTTCGGTGACGGATCGGTGGGCGGCTATCAGCGTCCCGTTGCAGACGGAGGCCGTGGACGACGTGGCGGCGGCGCTCCAGCGGCTGGTGGGGCGCAATCTGGCCGTGGAAGAACGGCCACGGCCAGGCCAGGACGGTTGGGCGGTTACCGCTCGCGCTTACGTGGCCCCGGGCACGGAGCAGGCGGTCGTGCGATCGAAGGTCTTGCGAGCGCTCGACATGCTGCGAGTTGCCGGCGACGGTGCCGTGGGGACGGCCTCCGAGTCATTTGTAGACGCGGACACGTACCGGACGCAGTGGCGTGCCTTCCATGCGCCGTTGGCGGTCGGGCAACGACTGGTCGTGGTCCCGGCGTGGCTGGAGCAGCCCGAGGCGCATGCGAATCGGATTCCGATCTTTCTCGACTCCGGCATGGCGTTTGGCACGGGAAGCCATCCGACGACCCGGCTGGCCCTGGAGGCCCTGGAGGCGACCGTGAAACCGGGCGACGCGGTCGTTGACGTGGGGACGGGATCCGGCGTGCTGGCCGTTGCCGCGGCGAAGCTGGGCGCGGCGCGCGTCTACGCGTTTGATCGGGATGCCGACGCCGGCCCAACGGCCCGTGCGAACGTCCGGCGGAACGGCGTTGCGGAGCGGATCAGGCTGACCGTTCCGAGCGGCGACCTGCGCGTGCCCGAACCCGCCGGTCTGGTTGTCGCCAACATCGTGGCTGCGGTGCACGTGCGGCTGATGCCGGTGTACGCCGGACTGCTGACGACGTCGGGTCTGCTGATATTGAGCGGCATACTGGATCAACGAGTCGACGATGTGGTGGATGCAGCTCGGCGCTTCGACTTCGTGCCGAAGATCCGATCAGCCGCCGACGAGTGGCGGATGCTGGCCTTTGCACCGCGAGGAGGAATCGAGAACGCCGCGCAAGGAGACTGCCGATGAGTGACGAGCCGAACGGAGCGGACTGCATCTTTTGCGCCATTGCGCGCGGCGACATTTCCAGCGATCGGGTGTATGAGGACGCTCACGTGGTCGCTTTTCGTGATATCAACCCGCAGGCCCCGTCGCACGTGCTGGTGGCGCCGCGGCGACACGTGGCCAGCATTGACGGGCTGAGGGACGATCAGGAACTCCTGGGCCGAGTGATGGCCGCGGCCGTGACGGTTGCTCAGACCGAGGGCCTGGCGGCGTCGGGCTATCGCCTCGCGACGAACCACGGACGCGACGGCGCGCAGACCGTGCCGCACCTACACGTGCATGTGCTGGGAGGTCGCGCCCTGCGTGGGCGGCTTGGCTAACGAGTGCCGCGCAGTCAGGCGTCGTCGCTCGTGTCGCGACCAGGGGCGGAGCCGATCTGGCCAATGGCGTGGATGGACGGCAGGGAGTTTGCCGGCGCGCGGCCCTGTGCTAGCTTAGAGACATCGTGGGGGTGTCCGAATAACCGCGCGGCCGCGAGTCAACTGAATAGCCGTTACCCAACCGGCGTGCGCCGGTTGGGTTTTCGTGCCTTGTGGTCAACGGACACCTTTCTGAATACGGAAGTGACGCGCTGACGCAGATCTTGTCGCAGTCTTCTCTGTCGACGGCCGTCTGCGTGCGCCGGCATCGCGCGGTTACCTTTCGGCACGACCGCGCGCCGTGCGTGAGTATCCGAACCATGCACCGTGGGGCGGCTTTGCCTGCCGCCGATTTCGCTCGCCAGGGAACGAAGGAGTAGGCGATTCATGAGTTCAAACGGCACCACGTCGGGCATTGACGAGCGGTACTACGGGCGTGCATCGAGCATCCTGGAGATGCCGCACCTGGTCTCGACACAGTTGGAGTCGTTCGACCGGTTCAAGAACGAATACCTGCCCGAACTGTTCGCTGAGATATCGCCGATCCAGGACTTCACCGGCAAGAACCTGGAACTGCACTTTGAGGTTCCGGACACGGCGTTCGACGAGCCCAAGTACAGCGAGGAAGCGTGCCGCGAACAGGACCGCACGTACCAGGCGCCGTTGCGCGTGAAGGCTCGCCTGCACAACAAGCAGACGGGCGAGATCAAGGAAATGGTCGTCTATATGGGCGACTTCCCACTGATGACGCGCCAGGGCACGTTTATCTACAACGGGGCCGAGCGCGTGGTGGTGAGTCAGCTGGTGCGCTCACCGGGCGTGTACTTTTCCGCCGAGAGCGACCCGGCGACCGGACGCCGGCGATTTGGGGCCAAGCTGATCCCGAAGCGCGGCGCCTGGATGGAGTTCGAGACCAGCAACCAGTCGATTGTGAACGTGAAGATCGACCGTAAACGAAAGCTGCCAGTCACGACGTTTCTGCGCGCGATCGAGCCGGAACTAAGCGAGGACGCCGCACTCTTGCAAGCATTTGCCGACGTGGACTCCGATCCTGAAAACCGGTTCATCGAGTCGACGATTGGGGTGGGAGATAGCCGGAAGGACCTGGCGTTCAGCACCGAGGACGGACTGATTGAGCTTTATCACCGGTTGCGCCCGGGCGACCCGGCCACGGTGGACAACGCCCGATCGCTTATCGATCAGACGTTTTTCAACATTCGGCGCTATGACCTGAGCCCGGTCGGCCGCTACAAGCTGAACAAGCGCCTGGCGCTTGAGACTGACGAAGCGACCCGGACGCTACAGCCGGACGATCTAGTGGCCATCGTGCGCGAGATCGTTCGCCTTAACGTCACGCAGGGCGTGCCCGACCACATCGATCACCTGGGCAACCGGCGTGTGCGTGCGGTTGGCGAGCTGCTGGCCGACCAGTTCCGCGTCGGGTTGCTGCGCATGGAGCGCGTGATCAAGGAGCGGATGAGCATTCAGAACGCGGCCGAGGCGACGCCATCGGGGCTCATCAATACGCGCCCGGTGACCGCCGCGGTGAAGGAGTTCTTCGGCGGCAGCCAACTCTCGCAGTTCATGGACCAGGCCAACCCCATGGCCGAGCTGGCGCACAAGCGCCGGCTGAGCGCGATGGGCCCGGGCGGGCTGTCGCGCGAGCGCGCCGGATTTGACGTGCGCGACGTTCACTACAGCCACTACGGGCGGGTCTGCCCGATCGAGACCCCCGAGGGTCCGAACATCGGTCTGATCAACACGCTGGCCACGCTGGCGCGAGTGAACTCCTACGGATTTGTCGAAACGCCTTATCGACGCGTGATCACGCGCGTTCCGGCCACGGACGCCGATGGCCTGGTGGGGCGGACTTTGGCCGCGTCGGTACGGCCGGTCGGGGGCGGTGAGCCCCTTGGTGCGGCTGGCGACGTGATTGACGAGGCCCTGGCAGAAGCCATCGGCCAGATTGAGGGCGCCGAAGAACTCGACGTTCACGTTCGGCCGGTTGTGACAGGCGAGATCGAGTACCTGGCCGCGGACGAAGAGGAACGCCACATCATCGCGCAGGCCAAGACCGAATTGAACGACAGGTACGAAATCGCCATGGATCGGGTCTCGGTCCGGAAGGGGCCGAACTTTTACGAGGCCGACGCGGGCGACGTGGAGTACCTGGACTCTTCGCCACAGCAGATTGTCAGCCTGGCTACGGCGATGATCCCGTTTCTTGAACACGACGACGCCAACCGAGCGCTGATGGGCGCCAACATGCAGCGTCAGGCGGTGCCATTGATCATGCCCGAGGCGCCGCTGGTGGCCACCGGCATGGAGCGTGCGAGCGCGCGGGACTCCGGCCACATGGTGCTGGCTGATGCCGATGGCGAGGTCACGCGGGTGACCTCGCGCGAGATCGTGGTCGACCAGGGCGAGGCCGGCGGCGAGCGGGTCTATCGTCTGCGCAAGTTCGACCGATCGAACACGGCAACCTGCATCAGCCAGCGGCCGGTGGTGGCGCGCGGCGACAAGGTCGCGGCGGGCCAGACGATCGCGGAGAGCATGGCGACGGCGGACGGCATGATTTCGCTGGGCCAGAACATCGTGGTTGCCTTCATGTTCTGGGAAGGCGGGAACTACGAAGACGCCATTGTCGTGAGCGAGCGGCTGCTCAAGGACGACGTGTTTACGTCGATCCACATCGAGAAGTACGAGGTGGAGGCTCGGGACACGAAGCTGGGCGCCGAGGAGATCACGCGCGACATTCCCAATCAGAACGAAGAGGCGTTGCGAAACCTGGACGACACCGGCGTGGTCTACGTCGGGGCGGAGGTCGGGCCGGACGACGTGCTGGTGGGCAAGATCACGCCGAAGGGCGAGACAGAGCTCTCGGGCGAGGACCGCCTCCTGCGCGCGATCTTTGGTCGTGACGCCCGCGAAGTGAAGGACACCTCGAAGCACGTGCCGGCTGGCGAATCTGGCCGCGTGATCGACGTACGCCGATTCTCAGCCGAGGACGGCGACGATCTTCAAGCGGGCGTGACGGAGATGATCCGGGTGAGCGTTGCGTCGAAGCGCAAGCTGATGGTGGGCGACAAGATGGCGGGCCGGCACGGCAACAAGGGCGTGATCTCGATGATCCTGCCGCAAGAGGACATGCCGTACCTGGCGGACGGGACGCCGGTTGACATCATTCTCAATCCGCTGGGCGTGGCGTCGCGCATGAACGTGGGCCAAACGCTGGAGACGCACCTGGGTTGGGCCGCCGAGAAGCTTGGATTCCGCGCCGTTAGCCCGGTTTTCGACAGCGCGGACGAAGACGACATTGCGACTGTCCTGGAAGAAGCCGGGCTGCCCGCTGACGGCAAGGCCGTCTTGTATGACGGCCGCACCAGCGAGCCGTTTGACCAGGACGTGACCGTTGGCGTCATTTACATGATGAAGCTCGGTCACATGGTGGACGACAAGATTCACGCCAGGTCGACCGGGCCCTACTCGCTGATCACCCAGCAGCCGCTGGGGGGCAAGGCCCAGATGGGCGGCCAACGCTTTGGCGAGATGGAGGTCTGGGCGCTGGAGGCCTACGGCGCCGCCCACACGCTGCAGGAGATGCTCACGGTCAAGTCCGACGACATTCTCGGTCGGGTCAAGACCTACGAAGCCATTGTGAAGGGCGAGACCGTCCTGGAGCCCGGCATTCCCGAGTCGTTCCGGGTGCTGGTGAAGGAGTTGCAGAGCCTTGGCGTCTCCGTGGACATTCTGGATGACGCCGAGGAGGAAATCGCGCTGGTTGGCGAACACATGCACGACCAGCTGCCCGACCTGGATGGCATCAACATTCAGGGCCGTGAATACCGCCTCTAGGAGGACCCGAACGAATGCTTGAAGTCAACAAGTTCAGCGCGATTCGGATCCACCTGGCGTCGCCCGATCAGGTTCGGTCCTGGTCCTATGGCGAGGTGGCCAAACCGGAGACCATCAACTATCGGACGCTGAAGCCCGAGCGAGACGGCCTGTTTTGCGAGCGCATCTTCGGTCCGACCAAGGACTGGGAATGCGCCTGCGGCAAGTACAAGCGGGTGCGCTTTCGAGGAATCATCTGCGACAAGTGCGGCGTCGAGGTCACCCGCTCGCGCGTGCGGCGCGAACGGATGGGGCATATCGAATTGGCGGCGCCGATCACGCACATCTGGTTCCTGAAGGGCACGCCCAGCCGCATTGGCCAGGTGCTGGACATTACGCCGCGCGACCTGGAGAAGATTGTCTATTTCGCCTCGTTCATCGTGACGGACCTGGACGAAGAGGCCCGTGATGAAGCGCTGGGCCGGGTCGATCGAGACTTGGCCGACTACATCGAGGAGATCGAAGACTCGGCGGCAATCCGCCTGGGCGACGAGCAGCGACGCCTGGAAGAGCAGGTCGCCCAACTCGACTCACAGCTCAGCGATGAGTTGGAGCGCCTGGACACGGAAGCCCAGGCCAGCGTCGAGTCCATCAACAAGGAAATCGCAAAGCCACGCAAGCTGCTGACCGCCGTTGGGCACATGAGCCAGCAGAAGCTCGAGAGCGACATCGGCTTGAGTTGGATGAGCGATCCCCTCATCGCCGCGGGCGAGACGCCGCCTTCGGACGCACTGGCGCAGCTTGACGCCGCGGCTGAAGCGGCGATCGCCGACGTCACATCCCGCTTCGAGGCCGAGAAGACCGGCGCCCGCGAGCGCTTCAGTCACACCAAGGCCATGGAGCGCCGCGAAAGCGAACAGACCGTCGCCCGTATCGAAGAGGACAGGGTTCGGGACATCGGTGACGCTCGGGAGTTCTACGAGCAGCGCCGCAAGGACCTGGGCACGGTTGAACTGCACCAACTCCTCTCCGAACCTCGGCATCAGGAATTGACCGGCACGTGTGGCGATGTGTTGGACGCGGCCGGCCGGGTGCGGCATCCAAGTGTCTTTGAGGCCGGCATTGGCGCGGAAGCCATTCGCGACCTGATCGCAAATGTCGATCTGGACGAATTGGCCGAGTTCCTGCGCGAGGAGTTGGAAGCCAATTCAATCCAGCGGCGCAAGAAGGCCGCGAAGCGGCTGAAGGTGGTCGAGGCGTTCCGACGCTCGGGCAACCGGCCCGAGTGGATGATTCTCAACGTCTTGCCCGTCTTGCCGCCCGAGTTGCGGCCCATGGTGCAGCTGGACGGTGGGCGCTTTGCGACCAGCGATCTGAACGATCTCTACCGCAGGGTGATCAATCGCAACAATCGGCTGAAGCGGCTGGTGGAGCTGGGCGCGCCGGAGATCATCGTGCGCAACGAGAAGCGCATGTTGCAGGAAGCCGTGGACGCCCTGATCGACAACGGCCGCCGCGGTCGCGCGGTGACCGGATCGTCGAACCATCCGTATAAGTCGCTGAGCGACCTCTTGCGCGGCAAACAGGGCCGATTCCGACAGAACCTGCTCGGCAAGCGCGTGGACTACTCCGGCCGCTCGGTGATCGTGGTGGGTCCGCACCTCAATCTCAATCAGTGCGGGCTGCCAACCAAGATGGCCCTGGAGCTTTTCAAGCCGTTCGTGATGCGCAAGCTGGTGGATGACGGACATGCCAGCAACATCAAGAGCGCCAAGCGAATGGTCGAGCATCCCGAGCCGCTGGTCTGGGACGCCCTTGAAGAGGTGACACGAGATCACCCGGTGTTGCTCAATCGCGCGCCCACCCTGCACCGGCTGGGGATTCAGGCGTTTGACATCGTGCTGGTGAGCGGCAGCGCCATCCAGATTCATCCGCTGGTCTGCACGGCCTTCAACGCGGACTTTGACGGCGACCAGATGGCCGTTCACGTGCCGCTGAGCCGAGCGGCGCAGGACGAAGCCCGGCACATCATGAAGAGCACGCACAACATCCTGTCGCCGGCGGACGGCACGCCAATCGTCAGCCCCACCAAGGACATGGTGCTGGGCGCCTATTACCTGACCCAGGAGAAGCCGGACGAACGAGACGAAGCCGAACTCCAGGCCTTTGCCAACTTTGCGGACGCTGTGCTGGCTTACGATCACGGCTCGGTGGGCTTGCAGGAACGAGTGCGTCTTCGGGTCACGCTGGATGACTTCCCCGACGAAGCGTTGGGCCAGGGCGGCCCGTCATTTGTCACAACGACCGTCGGTCGCATCATGCTGAACCAGGCCATCCCGCGGGAGTTGCGGTTCGTTAACGAACAGCTGGACAAGGGCGGCCTGCGGCGCGTGATTGAGATGGTCTTTTTCAACACGGACATGGACGTCACCGGCGACGTGGCCAATCAGCTCAAGAATCTGGGCATGTACTGGGCCACGCGCTCCGGCGTGACGATGGGGATCAAAGACCTGGAGATTCCCGAGGTCAAACGCCAGGTGGAGCAGGAGACCGACGCCCGCGTGAGCGGGATCCGGGCCAGTTACGACGACGGCCTGATTACCGACGACGAGCGGTACCGGCTGACCGTTAAAGCCTGGACGGACGCGATGGCCACGGTTTCCAATTCCGTGGAGGAGAGTCTGGACCCGATGAGCCCCGTCTTCATGATGGGCAACTCGGGCGCGGCCAAGGGCAATTTCGACCAGATTCGGCAGATTTCGGGGATGCGCGGCCTCATGTCCAACCCCTCAGGCCGGATCATCGAAATGCCGGTGCGGGCGAACTTCCGTGAGGGCATGTCGGCGCACGAGTACTTCATCTCCACGCACGGCGGTCGCAAGGGGCTGGCCGACACCGCGCTCCGAACGGCCGATAGCGGTTATCTCACCCGGCGGCTGGTTGACGTTGCGCAGGACGTGATTGTCATGGGTCCTGACTGCGGAACCCTGGAAGGGATCCCGGTTGAAGTTGGCGCCCTGGACGAAGTACTGGATTCGGTTGGCGTGCGCTGCTTTGGTCGGTTTCCGGCGCGACCGATCGTGCATCCGGAGACGGGCGAGATCATCGTGCCGCTGGGGACGCTGATTGATCACGAACTGGTGCAGGCGATCGATGCCGCCGGCGTGCAGTCGGCCATGGTTCGATCACCGATGACCTGCGCGAACGCCCGGGGGCTGTGCCAGATGTGCTACGGCATGGACCTGGCGCGCCACGACCTGGTGGCCGAAGGCACGGCCGTCGGAATCATCGCGGCTCAGTCCATGGGCGAGCCCGCGACGCAGTTGACCATGCGCACGTTCCACCTGGGCGGGATCGCCACCGGGGCGGACATCGTGGACAAGGAACAGGGCCTGCCGCGTGTGCAGGAGCTGTTCGAAGCTCGGATTCCAAAGGGCGTTGCGGTGATGAGCGATATCGACGGGACTGTGGAAGTCATCGTCGAAGACGAGCAGCGTCGCGTCCGCGTGGTCGCGGCCCACGTGCATGAGTACGAATACGAACTGGACCCCGAAATGGTCCCGATCGTGGAGGACGGCGCCGAAGTGGCCAGGAATGCCGTGCTGGCGGTGCCCACAGCCCAGGCCGAGGACCTCCTGGCTCGCAAGGCCAAGAGCAAGTCGAACACGATAAGCAAGCGCGCGCTGGCCAAGGTTGCCGGCATTGGCGTCACCGCTGAGGCCGAGGGCGTGGTGGAGCTGCGCGAAGGCCGGATCGTTGTGCGCTCCGAGGAGGAGGACGTCAGCGAATATCCAGTGTCATTGGCTGCCGAGTTGCGCGTAAACAACGGTGAATTGGTCCGCAAGGGCGATCAGCTCACCGACGGGCCGCTGAACCCGCACGACATTCTGCGTCTGCGAGGGCGTCCCGAATTGCAGCAGTACATCGTCAGCGAGGTTCAGCGGGTGTATCGCATGGTCGGCGTGGCGGTGAACGATAAGCACATTGAGATCATCATCCGGCAGATGCTGCGCCATGACGCCGTGGACAGTCCCGGGGATACCGCGCTCTTGCCTGGAACCCTGGTGGACCGCTCAACTCTCGCCGAGACGAACGTGCAGGCGGCGGAAGCGGGCGGCCGGGTTGCCGATTCGCACGCCGTGCTGCTTGGCGTTACGAAGGCATCATTGAACAACGAGAGTTTTCTTGCTGCCGCGTCGTTCCAGGACACCACGCGCGTGCTCACGGAAGCAGTCGTGGAGGGCAAGACCGACCAACTTCACGGGCTAAAGGAGAACGTGATCATCGGCAAGCTGATTCCGGCCGGTACAGGTTGGGATCGCTACCATGGTCCGGAGCTTGAGGCCCCGAGCCAGTCGGACGTCTTGATCGACACCGATGCCATGCACATGGCGGAAGGCGTGTCGCTGGACGACTTGCGTGAAGGCGGCAACGGCGCTGACGGCACGCCGGACTTTCAGGATGGTGGGCAGGCCGGCGTTGTGGCGGTGGGACCGCCGCCCATGGATGCGGCTGAGAGCGATCTTCTGTCGGGTATCGAGACATCGTCGACGGGCGCGGGTGACGACTACGCCGACTTTCTGCGCCCCTCGGACGACCCCGGCATTGACGAGTCGTCGGCAGTGCGGGTGGACCCCGCGCCTGACGCCGAACGCGTTGACGATGGGGCCAACCAGTGATAGCCTTTGGATCAGCGCGGATGGCTTGTCTGCCGCCGCGTGTTTTGTGTGTAAGGGTTCCGTAGGTCACGACGTGCCAACCATCAATCAACTCGTTCGCAAGGGACGAAAGCAGCGCCGCGGCAAGCTGAAGGCGCCCGCGCTGCACTTTTCGTACAACGGGTTGCGTCGGCGCATGCAGCGTGGCGAGGGCTCGCCGCAAAAGCGCGGCGTTTGCACGCTGGTGCGGACGGTTACCCCGAAGAAGCCCAACTCGGCGCTGCGCAAGGTGGCGCGCGTGCGGCTTTCGAACGGCATTGAAGTCACCGCATACATTCCGGGCGAGGGGCACCGGCTGCAGGAGCACTCGGTGGTTCTTATTCGTGGCGGCCGCGTACGTGATCTGCCAGGCGTGCGCTACCACATCGTGCGAGGAACCCTGGACGCCGATGGCGTTGAAGGCCGTCGGCGCAGCCGGTCGAAGTACGGCGCGAAGCGCGGCAGCTAGGGGCAGGGGAACGGCCGTACCTCCGATGACGTTGACCCCCAGCACCGCCGGCGCGCGGGTGCGCAGGACCTGATGCCGCGCCGCAAGCGTCCGGAGCGCCGCGTGATTCCGCCTGACCCGCGGTTTAACAACCGTACGGTTCAGCGGTTCATCAACAAGGTCATGCTCAATGGCAAGAAGTCGCTTTCTCAGCGGATTGTCTACAGCGCCTTTGACATCATCGAGGGCCGTACTGGCGCACCGGCCATCGATGTGTTCGAGGCGGCTGTACGAAACGCCATGCCCCAAATTGAAGTCAAGCCGCGGCGAGTCGGCGGCGCCAACTACCAGGTTCCCGTCGAGATCCGGGGAGACCGGCGATACTCGCTGGCGGTGCGCTGGCTGATTGACGCCTCTCGCAACCGCGGCGGCCGATCGATGCCGGAACGCCTGGCGGCCGAGTTGATGGAAGCTGCCGACGGCCAGGGCGGAGCGGTTCGCCGTCGCGACGAGATGCATCGGATGGCGGAAGCGAACCGAGCGTTCGCGATCTACGCGTATTAGTCCCACCTTACGGATTCGCTGGACATGAAGCCCATGAACACCCTGGATATTTCGCGTACGCGCAACATCGGGATCATTGCGCACATCGACGCCGGCAAGACCACCACGACCGAGCGCATTCTGTTCTTCTGCGGGCGCATTCATCGCGTTGGCGAAGTCCACGAAGGCAATGCGCAGATGGACTGGATGGCACAGGAGCGCGAGCGCGGCATCACGATCGTGGCCGCCGCCACCACGGCATCGTGGAACGAACACCGCATCAACATCATCGATACGCCCGGTCATGTTGACTTCACGGCCGAAGTTGAGCGTTCGCTGCGTGTTCTGGACGGTGGCGTGGTGGTGTTTGACGCGGTGAACGGCGTGGAGCCGCAGTCTGAGACAGTCTGGCGTCAGGCCGACCGATATAGCGTTCCGCGGGTCGCCTTCATCAATAAGATGGATCGGCGCGGTTCGGATTTTGACGCAACGGTTGAGTCCATCCGCGAGCGCCTTGGCGCGAATCCCGTCCCTATCCAGATTCCGATCGGCTTTGAAGTCGACTTCGAGGGGGTCGTTGACCTGGTGCAGATGCAGGCTATCCGCTGGCCGGCGGACGGTCTGGCACCCCCCGAGCAAGGGCCTATCCCGGCCGAGCTTGAAGAAGCTGCGCTGGATGCACGCGAGCGGATGATCGAAGCGCTGGCGGAGCTGGATGACGACATTGCGGTGAAATACCTCGACGGCGAAGACCTGACCGTTACCGAGCTGACGTCGGCACTGCGGGAGATGGCCGTTTCGGCACAGGGGGTGCCGGTGCTCATGGGCTCGGCGCTGCGCAACAAGGGCATCGAGCCGCTGCTCGACGCGATTACGGCTTACCTGCCCTCGCCGCTGGACGTGCCTCCGGTGACGGGCATCAATCCCAAGTCGGGATCGGAAGAACAGCGGCGGCCGGCGGAGGACGACCCGTTTACAGCCATCGCCTTCAAGATCGTGGCGGATCCGCATGCTGGCAAGCTGGCGTATTTTCGGGTGTACTCGGGCGCGATTGAGCCTGGCGCGACCGTGCTCAACACCACCGCCGGCAAACGCGAGCGCCTGTCGCGGGTGTTGCGTATGCACGCCGACAAACGAGAAGAAGTGACGGAGACCATTCGCTACGGCGACATTCTGGCGGCCGTCGGCGTGCGCGCGACTAACACGGGCGACACGCTGACGGATCCCAAGTATCCGCTGCAGTTGGAGTCGATTTCGTTCCCGGAGCCGGTGGTGACCATCGCGATCGAGCCGAAGAGCCGGGGCGACCAGGACAAGATCATCGACGCGCTGCGGCGACTTGGCGAAGAGGATCCCACGTTTCGCATCAGCGCGAACGAGGAAACCGGCCAGACCCTGATTGCCGGCATGGGTGAGTTGCACCTTGAGGTGATTGTGGACCGGCTGCTGCGCGAATACCGTGTGGGTGCGAACATCGGCCGTCCGCAAGTTTCGTACCGCGAGCGGCCACGCAGGGAATCCACCGGTCGGGGGCGGTTCGTTCGTCAAACCGGCGGTCGCGGCCAGTATGGCGATGTGACCGTTGAGTTGGAGCCGCTGCCCCTGGGCACGGGTGTCCAGATCGAGCGCCGCATTGTTGGTGGCGCGATCCCGACGCAGTTTGTTCCGGCCGCCGAGCGCGGCGCGGCGCGGCGCCTGACGAGCGGTCCCCAGGGGTTGGAAGTCACCGACATTCGCATCACGCTGGTGGACGGGTCGTACCACGAGGTCGACTCGTCGGAGTTAGCATTCGAAATCGCCGGCGCCATGGCGGTTGAGGATGCCCTGAACCGAGCGCGAACCGACGTGATGGAGCCGATTATGGGCGTTCAGGTTGTTGTCCCCGAGGACTACGTTGGGGACACGCTGGCCGGCCTGGCCGCCAAGCGAGGGACGATCCACGGCGCGGATATGCGGAGCGGATCGCACATCCTCACGGCGGAGGTACCGCTCGCGACAATGTTCGGGTACGCTAACGAGTTGCGTTCGGCGACACAGGGTCGCGGAACATTCTCAATGGAATTCTCCCACTACGCGGTGACCCAACGAGCGGGCACCGCGGATGGATTGCTGACGCCGGTTTCTTAACCGCCCACTGCGCAGGAGCACAGGAGCGAATGGCACGCCAACACTTCGAACGAACCAAGCCGCACGTAAACGTCGGCACGATCGGACATGTCGACCACGGCAAGACGACGCTGACCGCCGCCATCACGAAGGTCCTTTCGTACAAGCAGCTGGCCGACTTCATGGCCTTTGATGAAATTGACCGCGCGCCCGAGGAAAAGGAGCGCGGCATCACGATTTCCATCACGCACGCCGAGTACGAGACCGAAAGCCGGCATTACGCGCACATCGACGCTCCAGGCCACCGCGACTACATCAAGAACATGATCACCGGCGCGGCGCAGATGGATGGCGCCATCCTGGTGGTAGGCGCGGACGATGGACCAATGCCGCAGACCTACGAGCACGTGCTGCTGGCTCGCCAGGTGGACGTGCCGGCGATCGTGGTCTTCCTCAACAAGGCTGACATCGTCGAGGACGAGGAACTGCTGGAGCTGGTCGAGCTTGAATTGCGCGACCTGCTCAACAAGTACAACTTCGACGGTGACGACGCGCCGATCATTCCAGGCAGCGCGCTGCTGGCGCTGGAGTCCGAGAGCACCGACCTGGATGCTCCGGAATTCCAGCCGATCCTTGAACTGATGGAGGCGGTTGACACGTACATCCCGCAGCCCGAGCGTCCGGTTGACCAGCCGTTCCTGATGCCCGTGGAAGATGTGTTTGGCATCAAGGGACGTGGAACGGTTGTGACCGGCCGCGTGGAACGCGGAAAGGTGCGGGTGGGCGAGCAAATTGACATCGTAGGCATGCGCGACGAGATCGATCAGCGCGTGGTTACCGGTGTGGAGATGTTCCGCAAGACCCTGGATGAGGGCGTAGCCGGCGACAACGTGGGTTGCCTGCTGCGGGGTATCGAGCGCGACGAAGTCGAGCGCGGGATGGTGCTGGCACAGACTGGTTCAATCACGCCGCACACCGAGTTCATGGCGCAGGTGTACGTGCTGACGCGTGACGAGGGCGGGCGCCACACGCCGTTCTTCAGCGGCTACCGTCCGCAGTTCTACATCCGCACCACCGACGTAACCGGCGAGATTGAACTGCCCGCGGGCACGGAAATGGTCGTGCCCGGCGACAACGTGGAAATGACCGTTCGTCTGCACCAGCCGATTGCGCTGGAAGACGGCGTCAACTTCGCCATTCGCGAAGGCGGCGTTACGGTTGGCGCGGGCGTCGTGACGAGCATCCTCAAGTAACCCATGGCACAAGCGCGCGCCCGTCCGTCACGTCCGGCTGCGGTGGAAGCCGCCGCACGGCGCGCACCTGCCCGACCGCGCCGGCAGTCGCCAACACAGCGCATACGGATTCGCTTGAAGGCGTACGACCACCGTGTGCTGGATGACGCCGCCCGACGCATCATCGATACGGCCGGCCGGACAGGGGCGGATGTGCGAGGTCCGATTCCACTGCCTACCGAGCGCAAGACATGGACGGTGATTCGGTCGCCATTCATCGACAAGGACTCGCGCGAACAGTTTGAAATGCGGACGCACAAGCGGCTGATCGACGTGATCGATCCGACACCGCAGACTATGGACGAACTGCTGCGGCTGCAGTTGGCGGCCGGTGTCGATATCGAGTTGAAGTCATAGGCATGTCAGTTGGACTGATTGGCCGCAAACTCGGCATGACGCAGATTTTCGACGACGAGGGACGCGCCTTGGGCGTGTCGGTAATCCAGGCCGGCCCGTGCCACGTGACGCAGGTTCGTCACGAGGCGACCGACGGCTATTCCGCCGTGCAACTCGGATTTGACCAGGTGGCCGAACGCCGGCTCACACGGCCCGAGCGGGGTCACCTCGGTCGATTGCCGTCCTATCGAGTTCTTCGCGAATTTCGAACGGATGATGCCGCCGGTCTGTCCGTGGGCGACGAACTGACGGTTGCCAACGTGGACCTTGGCTCCAAGGTGGACGTGATCAGCACGACCAAGGGCAAGGGCTTTGCGGGCGTGATGAAGCGTCATGGCTTCCGAGGGGGCAAGCGAACTCACGGGCAGTCGGACCGCGAACGGGCCCCAGGATCGATTGGGGCCGGCACGTCGCCCAGCCGCGTATTCAAGGGTACGCGCATGGCGGGCCGAATGGGTGGCGGCCGAGCGACCGCCCGCAACCTGCGCGTGGCCAAGGTGGACGTTGACCGCGGCCTGGTGCTGGTGGTTGGGGCCGTGCCTGGGACTCGTGACACGATCGTCGCGCTGCGGCCGGTTCGTCGGTCGGGCCGGAGGTCGGATTGATGGCCGAGAGTTCCCCGGCGACGGGCGCGTTGACGCTTGTCGACAGCGACAGGTTTGGCGCCGCCGAGGCCTCGACAGAGCTGCTGAAGCGCATGCTGACCGCGCACGCGACCAACCAGCGCCAGGGCACGGCGAACACGAAGAGTCGCGGCGAGGTTGTCGCCAGCAAAGCCAAACTGTACCGGCAGAAGTCGACTGGCCGCGCACGGGCCGGTAGCGCCAGTTCGCCAATCCGCCGTGGTGGTGGTGTCACGTTTGGCCCCAAGCCGCGCCGGACTCGCATGCCGGTGAACAAGCGCGAGCGCCGCCAGGCGGTTCGCGCCCTGCTGGCCGCAAAGGCCGCTGATCAGTGCATCAGCGTGGTTGCATCGTGGGGTGACTCGCCCAAAACGCGCGACCGTGCGGCATGGTTGGATGCGGCCGGTCTATCGGGACGTGTGCTCCTGGTTGACACGAATCCCCCCGAAGAGTTGCGTCGCTCCGCTCGCAACATCCCCAGCGTGGACGTGGAGCGCGCCGATACGGTGAATTTCTATGCCATCGCCGTTGCCGATCACATCGTCGCCAGCCTGGCGGCTTTGGATGAGTTGCAGAAGCGGGTCGGCGCATGAATCCGGCCGACGTAATTACACGACCCATCGTGACGGAAAAATCGACGGCCCTCGGCGAGTTGGGCAAATACGTTTTCCAAGTTCGAGCCGATGCATCCAAGCACACGATCCGGCGTGCGGTGGAAGCCATGTTTCACGTCGAAGTAGCGTCGGTGAACGTGATGAACGTACGCGGCAAGCCGCGGCGCATGGGACGATTTGAGGGTCACCGGTCCAGTTGGCGCAAGGCCGTGGTCACGCTCCGCGAGGGGCACAGCATTGAAGTGGTTCCGGGGGTCTAGGCGATGGGGCTCCGTAACTTCAATCCAACGTCGCCGGGCCGTCGCGGCTATGTGGCCGTCGATAACGCCGAGCTGTCGGGCGACCGGCCGCTGAAGAAGCTCCTGCGCCCTCTGACCAGGCGAGCCGGGCGCAACAACACGGGGCGAGTGACGGTGCGGCACCGTGGCGGCGGCGCAAAGCGGCGTTACCGGGTGATTGACTGGCGACGCGACAAGCCGGGCGTTCCGGCGGTGGTGGCCAGCGTGGAATACGACCCCAACCGTTCAGCCCACATTGCCCTGCTGCATTACCGGGACGGCGACAAGCGGTACATCCTGGCGCCGGTTGGGATCGGGGTGGGCAGCGAGCTTGTTTCCGGCCCGAGTGTTGAGCCTCGGCCGGGCAATGCCATGCAGTTGGCTCGGATTCCGGCCGGCACTGAAGTGCATGCCGTGGAGTTGACTCCCGGACGCGGCGCTCAGTTGGTGCGATCCGCCGGCATGGTTTGTCAGTTGATGGCCAAGGACCGCGGTATGGCAACCCTGCGACTGCCTTCGGGCGAGACGCGGCAAGTTGCCGACACGTGCATGGCGACGGTCGGTCGCGTTGGCAATGTCGACCACAGCAACCAGGCGGCAGGGAAGGCCGGACGCATTCGCTGGCGCCGTCGACGGCCACAGGTTCGCGGCGCCGCCATGAATCCGCATGACCATCCTCACGGCGGCGGCGAAGGTAAGGCGCCGGTGGGAATGCCGGGTCCGAAGACGCCCTGGGGCAAGCCGACCCAAGGACGGCGGACTCGTGTTGGTCGGCGCCCCAGCGACCGCTTTATCGTGCGACGACGGAATAGGTAGGGCGGCATGTCACGGAGCACCAAGAAGGGTTGGTACATCCATCCCAAGCTCGAGAAGCGGGTTGCCGAGGCTTCGCGAAGCCGACGCAAGCAAGTTATCCGCACCTGGAGCCGAGCCAGCGTGATTCACCCCGAAATGGTGGGGCTGACCATCGCCGTTCATGATGGGCGGCGTCATGTGCCGGTCTATGTTTCCGAAAACATGGTGGGGCATCGCCTGGGCGAATTTGCGCCGACCCGCACGTTTCGCAGCCATGCGCGCGGACGTGCCACCGCGCCGATGGGACGCTAGGGCATGGAAGTTTCGGCCACCGCCAGGTACGTGCGTATGTCCCCGCAGCGCGGGCGAGCCATTGCGCGCGAGCTTTCCGGGCTGGAAATCGACGAAGCTATGGCTACGCTGGCGTTCATGCCAAACCGCGCCGCGGCCGCGATAGCCAAGGTCGTCAAGTCGGCCGCCGCCAATGCCGAGCATAACTTCGCCCTTGACCGAGACGCCCTGCGGATTCGGACGATCGTGGTGGACGACGGGCCGTCGCTGCGGCGCTTCCGGCCCAGGTCACGAGGGCGTGTGGGTATGTATCTGAAGCGATCCGGTCACATCAGGGTGACCGTTGAAGACGGAATGGGGTAGGCATGGGACGCAAGGTTCATCCCATTGGCTACCGGCTCGGCTACACCACCCGCTGGGAAAGCACGTGGTACGCGGATCGTGACTACACGGAACTGCTGCTCGAGGATCTGTCCATCCGGAACCTGGTGCGTAGCTATCTCGAGACGCCCAACGGCCGCAATACCGCGCGCCGCGGCGGTCGCCGGCGCGGCGGCTACGGCGCCGGGGTGTCCAAGATCGAGATCGAGCGTCAGGTCAGCCAGGTGCGCGTAGTGATACATACCGCGCGACCGGGCATCGTGATCGGACGCGGCGGCAGCAATCGCGAGGAGATCCAGAACCGCATCGAGCGGCACACGGGAAAGCGTGTGGTTGTGGATGTGGAAGAGATCGCCCAGCCTGAACTGGACGCCTTCCTGGTCGTTCGCAATGTGGCTGACCAGCTTGAGCGGCGGGTCTCTTTCCGCCGGGCCATCAAGATGACGGCGGAGCGAACGATGCGGGCCGGCGCACAGGGCGTGAAGATCATGGTGAGCGGGCGCCTGGGCGGCCGGGAGATGTCGCGCAGTGAATTCGAACTGCTCGGTACCGTGCCTCTGCAGACCCTGGACGCGGACATCGACTACGGTTTTGTTGAGGCGCGCACCACTGCTGGGCGTATCGGAGTGAAGGGCTGGGTTCACCGCGGTACCGCACGGGATGCCGCCGAGTTACTGGCTCAGCCGGTGTCCCGGCCGGTTGCCGGCCGACGCCGTCGGCTGCCGCGAGGTTAATCATGTTGATGCCCAAGCGAACGAAGTTCCGCAAGATGCACCGCGGCCGTCGGCGTGGTCGGGCCGCGCGCGGCAACTCACTCGTCTCCGGCGAGTTCGGCTTGCAGGCCACAACCGTGGGTTGGGTTGACAGTCGAGAGATCGAGGCGGCCCGCCGGGCGATCACGCACGCTGTGCGTCGCAGCGGGCAGCTTTGGATTCGTATCTTCCCCGACAAGCCTGTCACGCAGAAGCCTGCCGAGGTGCGGATGGGCAGCGGAAAAGGCAACGTCGAACGATGGGTGGCGGTTGTCAAGCCGGGGCGTATCCTGTTCGAACTGGCCGGTGTGGAAGAAGACATGGCACGGGAGGCGATGCGGCTGGCGTCGCACAAGCTCTCCGTGCAGACCCGCGTCGTTGCGCGATCCGCGGAGGTTGCCGTTGGGTAAGGCTGACCAGTTCCGCGACCTGAGCGATGAGGAGTTGGCCACGCGGGTTACGGAAGCCAAGGAAGAACTCTTTCGCTTGCGTGTCCAGCACGCGACGTTGCAGTTGGCCGATACGTCGCAGTTGCGTCACGTGCGTCGTGACATCGCCCGAATGCTGACTGTGCAGCGTGAACGCGCGCTGTCGCCGTACGAGGCGGGGGAGGTCTAAGCCGTGCCTGGGGCTCGTGCTCGCAGGATCGGTCGCGTCGCCAGCGATCGGGCCGACAAGACCATCATCGTGGAAGTTGAGTCGATTCGACGCCACCGGCTGTACAAGAAGCCGGTACGGATTCGGCGGAAGTTTATGGCTCACGACCCTCTGAACACGTGCCGTATCGGCGACGTGGTTCAGATCGAGGAGTCGCGACCAATCAGCCGGCGCAAGCGCTGGCGGCTGGTGGAGGTCATCGAACGTACTCTGCTGACCGACGAAGAACGCCAGGCGGCCTTCAGCATGGGTGCGGCCGAGAACGAATCCACCGACCGGCCCGAGGACTCGCAGGACGCATAGCTTTCATGATTCAGCAACAGAGCCGGCTCAAAGTCGCGGACAACAGCGGTGCGCGCGAGATCATGTGCATCCGTGTGCTGGGCGGCTCGTCCCGAAAGTATGCGCACGTGGGCGACATCATCGTGGGAAGCGTTAAGCAAGCGGCGCCAAATAGCGCCGTTCCCCGAGGGTCCGTGGTACGGGCTGTCGTCGTGCGTGTGAAGAAGGAATATCGGCGATCCGACGGCTCGCGCATACGTTTCGACGACAACGCGGCCGTTTTGCTTGAAGGTGAGGCGCCACGGGGCACCCGAATCTTCGGTCCGGTTGGACGCGAACTGCGGGACCGGCGCTTCATGCGTATCGTTTCGTTGGCGCCTGAGGTCCTCTAACCATGTCCATTCGACGCTTTCGAATCCGCAAGGGCGACACCATCCAGATCCTGCAAGGTCGCGACGTCGGCCGACGAGGGGTCGTTGAACGCGTCGTGCCCGCCACGGGTCGGGTGGTGGTGGAGGGCGTGAACGTCCGCAAGCGTCACGCCAGACCTCGGGCCATCGGGCAGCCGGCGGGTATCATTGACTTCAACGCCCCGCTTGATGTGTCGAATGTCATGCTGGTGTGCCCCGTTTGCGGCCAGCCGGCGCGCGTTGGCTACACGTTAGGTGACGACGGCGTCAAGCGGCGCCACTGTCGCAAATGCAACGAACAGATTGATCAATAATGGCCCGTCTGCTTACACGGTACCGAGAGGAAATTCGACCGCAGATGATGCGTGAGTTTGGGTATAGCAACCCACTCGCGGTTCCGCGGTTGGATCGAGTTATCGTGAATATCGGGCTCGGCGAGGCGCTGGAAAACGATGCGGCTGTGGACCATGCCGTACGCGATGTCGCCACGATTACCGGGCAGCGCCCGGTGGTCACACGCGCACGCAAGAGCGTCGCGGCGTTCAAGCTGCGGGCCGGGCAGCGCGTTGGCGTGAAAGGCACCTTGCGAGGCGCCCGCATGTATGAGTTCATGGATCGGCTGGTGACCGTGGCCCTGCCGCGAATGCGCGACTTTCGCGGGGTATTGCGAACATCCTTCGACGGCCGCGGAAACTACGCGCTCGGGCTATCCGAGCAGTTGATTTTTCCAGAGATTGACTACGACCAGATCGACCGAATTCGTGGTTTGCAGATCGTGACGGTCACGACCGCACCAACGGATGGTGAAGCCCTGCGGCTGCTCGAACTCCTCGGCATGCCGTTCCAGCGCCTCGATGAGGCGGCTTGAGGTTCGGACATGGCGAGAAAGGCAAAGATCGAGAAGTGGAAACGCGAGCGCGAGGCTTGGCTGGACCCCGAATTTGAATCGAGGTCCATCCGCGGGCGGAAGCTGCGTTTCAAGGTGCGGTATCGCAACCGCTGCCGGCTTTGCGGGCGGCCCCGAGCGCACATGCGCCGCTTCGGCATCTGCCGGATCTGTTTCCGCGAGCTGGCAGTCAAGGGCCATATTCCCGGTGTGACGAAGGCGAGTTGGTGAGCAGGCGATGACTGACCCAATTGCGGACATGCTCACCCGGCTTCGGAACGCCGCGTCGGCCCGTCATACCAAGGTTCGTATACCGCATTCCAAGACCAAGGCGCGGATCGCCGCACTGCTTGAGCAGGAAGGCTTTATTGCGTCAGTTGAGACGATCCACGAGGGCCATCGGGCCTGGCTAGACGTGAACTTGCGGTACCAGGACGGCGAGCCGATCTTCAGCGGCGCGAAGCGCGTGAGCCGTCCCGGCCTGCGCATTCACTCCCGCGCGCGCGAGATTCCGCGCGTGATGGGGGGGATCGGGACGGCTGTTCTCTCCACCTCGCAGGGCATCATGACGGGTCGCGAAGCCGCCAAGCGCCGCCTCGGCGGCGAGATTCTCTGTTTCGTCTGGTAAGGCCATGTCACGAATTGGGTTGACCCCTATCGACATCCCGGACGGCGTTCGCGTCAGTTTCGACGCGGACAACGTTGTGATGGTCAAGGGCCCGAAGGGCGAACTGGCCCAGGCGCTGCCGCGCATGATCGAATTCACACGTGACAACCGTCGACTGCTAGCCGCGCGTCCGAACGACGAGCACCGGACCCGAGCCATGCACGGGCTGGCGCGTCAACTGGTGGCCAACATGATTCTCGGCGTCACGCAAGGCTACGAGAAACGGCTGGAGATTCAGGGCACCGGTTACCGGGTCCAGCTGCAGGGCAAGACCCTGGACCTGCAGTTAGGGTTTACGCATCCCCAGCGGCGGCTGGCGCCGGACGGCATTGAGTTCGAGGTCCCGGATCCAACACACATCGTGATTCGAGGCATCGACAAGCAGGCCGTGGGGCAAGTTGCCGCCGAGCTGCGCGCGATTCGGCCAGCCGATCCGTACAAGGGTCACGGGCTTCGGTACGTTGGTGAAGTCGTCCGGCGCAAGCCAGGCAAGACTGCCGCAACGGCCCTGGCCTAGAACGGCGCTGAGGCAGCCATGGCAACCGTGAACCGGCAGACGGCACGCCGCCGACGGCATCGCCGCATCCGGCGCCGGGTGGTGGGACATCCGCAGCGGCCGCGGCTGGCGGTGTTTCGGAGCCTTCAGCACACCTACGCGCAGGTTATTGATGACAGTGCCGGCCACACGCTGGCAGCTGCCTCAACGCGCGAAGCTGCAACGACGGGCGCCACAAAGGTGGAGCGCGCGGCGGACGTGGGCGCGCGCCTGGCCGCGCGGGCTAAGGAGCTTGACATAACCGCCGTCGTGTTTGACCGCGGCGGGCACAAGTACCATGGGCGGGTGAAGGCACTGGCCGACGCCGTGCGCTCCGGGGGAATAGCCCTATGACGATTGAGACGGGGCATCCCGCCCGAGGCTCTGATGGAGGCGATCTTCATCGGCTGGACGACCGCGTTGTCCGTATCAAGCGTGTTGCCAAGGTCGTCAAAGGTGGGCGCCGGTTTGGATTCAACGCCATCGTTGTCGTGGGCGACCGTCGCGGGCGCGTCGGCGTCGGTATCGGACGAGCCAACGAGGTGGTGGCCGCCATTCGGAAAGGGCAGGAACGGGCGCGTCGATCGTTGATCGAAATCCCGCTCACCGACGATGGCTCTATTCCGCACTACGTCGAGCAGAGTTACCGAGCCTCCAAGGTTGTGCTGCGTCCCGCCCACCCGGGAACCGGGGTTATCGCGGGTGGCGCGGTTCGAGCCGTACTTGAGTTGGCTGGCGTTCGCAACCTGCTGACGAAGATCATTGGCTCCACAAACGCCGTGAATGTTGTGCGCGCGACTGTCAATGGCCTGGCCAGTCTGCAAATTCCCGAGGAAGCCGTTGCTCGACGCATACAGTTGGTTGACTCGCAGCCCGATGACTGAATTGCGTCTGCGCCAGACGCGCAGCGGCATTGGCTCACGAGACTCGCAGCGCAACACGCTGCGATCGCTGGGTCTTGGAGCAATCGGGCGCCGATCAACCCGGCCCGACACCCCGGATGTGCGCGCGATGGTTAAGGTCGTGGCACACCTCGTGGAGATTGAATCGGATACCGCGAGCGGCGAGCCGACATGAAGCCGCATGAGATTACGGCCGCCGCTCCACAGCGCAGGCGGCGCCGGCGCATGGGCCGGGGCGAAGGCTCGGGTCGCGGCAAGACCGCTGGACGCGGCACGCTGGGTGAGGGCTCCCGTAGCGGTCGCAATGCCTATCCCGGATTTGAAGGTGGGCAGACTCGCCTGCTGATGCGTTTCCCGTCCCGTCGCGGGTTTACCAACCATCGATTCAAGCGCGAGTATCAGCCGGTGAATGTCGGCGCGCTCAACGTCTTTCCCGAGGGTTCCGTGGTGGGCCCCGAAGAACTGAAGGGGCAGGGACTCATTGAGCCGGGCCTGTTCAAGATCCTGGCGGACGGCGATCTGGAGCACGCGCTAACGGTTCGCGCGCCCAAGTTTTCGGCGGCGGCCAAGGCGAAGATCGAAGACGCCGGTGGCGCGGTCGAGGAGTTGAGCGCGTGATCGAGACGGCCGTTGCGGCCTTCCAGTTGCCGGACGTTCGTCGCAAGATCCTGTTCACAATCGGCCTCCTGGTTGTTTTTCGGGCGGTGGCGCACATTCCGCTGCCCGGCGTGAATACCGAGTTGCTGGCCGACTTCTTTGCCGGTAACCAACTGCTGGGTTTCATGAATCTGCTGTCCGGCGGCGCGCTGGAGAATTTCTCCGTCGTCGCACTGGGCGTCTATCCCTATGTAACGGCCAACATTGCCTCAACGGTTCTGGTGCCCTTGATCCCGCCTCTCCAGGAACTCTCGCGGGAAGGCGAGTCGGGTCGCCGCAAGATCGCGCAGTGGACCCGTCTGGCCACCATTCCGTTCGCCATGCTGCAGGGATTCGGCCAGATTCAGATCTTGCGGTCCGCGCAGCAGGGGCTTCTCTCCCCGACGCTCGGCGCGTTCGACATTCTGGTGATGTTGATCGTGATGACCGCCGGCACGATGTTCTTGCTATGGATCGGTGAGCTCATTACCGAGAACGGCATCGGGAACGGCGTGTCGATCATTATCTTTGCCGGAATCGTGGCTGGCGCTCCGGCGGCGCTTGGGCAGTCGTTGTTTGCCGGTGAGAACATCGGCGGGTTTGCGGCCGTGGTCGTGATCGGTCTCATCATGATCGCGGCCATCGTGTTCGTGCAGGAAGCCCAGCGCCGGATTCCCGTGCAGTACGCCAAGCGCATCCGTGGAACGCGCATGTACGGGGGACAGAGCACGCACATTCCACTCAAGGTCAATTCGGCGGGCATGATTCCGCTGATCTTTGCCTTCTCGCTCATGCTGCTGCCGGCCACGGTGGCCAGCTACTTCGAGACTTCGGAGGTTTCCTGGCTGGCCAACGCCGCTGGCGCCATTGCGCTGACGCTGAGTCCAAGTAACGGAATCTACTGGGTCTTTACCTTTTTGCTCGTCATCATCTTCACCTACGTCTACACGCTAGTGGTGTTTCAGCAGCAAAACCTGGCAGAGAATCTTCAGAAAAACGGCGGCTTCATTCCGGGAATCCGTCCAGGACGCCCGACGCAAATCTATCTGACGGGCGTGGTCAACCGCATCACGCTGGCGGGGGCGGTGTTCCTGGGCATCATCGCCGTGGTGCCGTTTGTCGCCCAGACGGTAACCGGGGCCGATGCCGTGGCCATCAGTAGCACGGGCATGCTGATTGTGGTTGGCGTGGTTCTGGACACGATGCGGCAGTTGGAATCTCAGCTGATGATGCGCAATTACGAAGGATTCATTCGGTAGGCGTATGGGCGAGCGTCCAGTGATTCTGGTCTTGCTGGGACCTCCCGGCGCCGGTAAGGGCACCCAGGGAGAGCGGCTGGCGCGGCGAATCGCGCTTGATCACGTGTCCACCGGAGACCTCTTTCGGGACGCGGTGACGGCGGGAACGCCTGCGGGTCTCCGCGCCGAGTCGTACCTCCACAGCGGGCAGTTGGTGCCCGACCAGGTCGTACTTCAGGTCATTGAGGAATACCTGGGCGACGCACGGGGACGCGACATGTGCTTTGACGGTTTTCCCCGTACTCGCAACCAGGCTGAAAGACTGGATGCACTGCTACAGCAGTTCAACTTGTCGGTTACAGCCGTTCTGTACATCAACGTTCCGGACCAGATGGCCCTGGAGCGCCTGCTGGCCCGAGGACGCGCAGACGACACCGAAGAGACGGCACGCTACCGGTTGCAGGTCTACCATGAGGACACCGCACCGCTGATCGCCTACTACCGCGAGGCGGGCATTCTCATCGAGGTCGATGGTTCGGACGGCGTCGAGCCCGTGGCGCGCCGCATGTGGACGGTGTTGAAGGCGGCCATTCGGTGAGATCCGCAACCATAAACCCCAAAACGCCGGAACAGATTGAGGCCATGGCGGCCTCGGGTCGAGTTCTGGCGGGCGCTTTGCATGAAGTCGAGCCGGCGGTGCAGCCCGGCGTGACGACGGCCGAGTTGAATGCCATCGCCGAGGTGTATATACGAGATCATGGCGGGATTCCGTCGTTCCAAGGCGTGCCGGCCGCGGAGCCCGGGGTGGAGCCGTTCCCAGGCGCCATCTGCGCCTCGATCAACGACGCCATTGTGCACGGGATTCCGGGTAGCGCCGTGTTGCGTGAAGGCGATATCATAGGGCTGGATTGTGGAGTGATTCTTGACGGCTGGCACTCCGACTCAGCGCGTACGCTCGCGGTAGGCGAGATTGACCCTGACGCGAGCCGCCTGCTTGATGTAACTCGCGCCGCACTTGCTGAAGCTATCCGTGCCTCGGTCGCGGGTGGCCACATCGGAGATATCGGGGCCGCCGTGCAGCAGCTGGTTGAGGAGGCTGGACTCACCATCGTGAAACGTTTCGTTGGACACGGCATCGGGAGAACCATGCACGAGCCGCCGCAGGTACCTAATTTTGGGCGACATGGCGGTGGCCCCGTGTTGGTTCCCGGCGCCACGCTGGCTATTGAACCGATGGTGAACATTGGTTCCGCTGGCGTGGTGTTTGACGACGATGGCTGGACGGCGCGAACGGACGATGGCTCGCTCTCGGCTCACTTCGAACATACCGTGGCAATTACTGACGCTGGCCCGCGCGTGCTTACGGAAGCTGTCTGAGGTTCGAGATGCCGTCGCCCAGGAACCGCAAGCAGGATCCGCCGGCACCTCCGGAGGAGCCATCCAGCAAGACCCCGGTGATCGAGATCGAGGGTGAAGTCGTCGACTCGCTGCCGAACACGATGTTTCTCGTCAAGCCGATCGGGCCGAACGGGCAACCGTTGCGAATCCAGACCGGCGACGGCGGGGACGACGAGCCGAAAGCTATTCTTGCGCACTTGGCCGGCAAGATGCGGTTGCGCTTTATCCGAGTAGGTGTTGGGGACCGGGTGCGCATGCAGCTTTCGCCGTATGACCTTTCACGCGGACGAATTACATGGCGGCTGCGTGCCGATCAGCGAGTGGAGCGGTAACGACGATGCGAGTTACGGCGTCTGTCAAGCCTCGGTGTGATCGCTGCCGCGTAATCCGCCGGAATCGGCGCGTGGTTGTGATCTGCTCGAACCCGAAACACAAGCAGCGACAAGGTTAAGGACAGGGAGACGTATGGCTCGAATCGCTGGGGTCGACATACCGCGTCACAAGCCCGTGGTGATTGCACTCACTCACATCTACGGGATTGGCCGTACCACGAGCGCCGATCTTGTGCGACAGGCCGACATCAACCCGCAGACACGAGTCACGGACTTGACGGAGGCCGAGCTTGGGCGCATCCGGGCCCTGATCGGTCGCGAGCGGGTTGAGGGTGACTTGCGCCGCGTGGTGCAGACCAGCATTGCCAGGTTGCGCGAAATCGGTTCGTACCGCGGTCTGCGCCACCGCATCGGATTGCCCACGCGCGGGCAGCGCACGCGCACCAATGCCCGCTCACGCAAGGGCCCGCGCCGCACGGTTGGCATCCGCAAGCGCATAATCAAGCGAGGCTAATTGATGGCGGAACGATCTAGCCGGGCCAGGCGAAGAAACCGGGCTCCCGTGCCGCGAGGCGCCGCCCACATTCACGCCTCGTTTAACAACACCATCATCACAATTACCGATCCCATGGGCGACACCATCGCCTCCGCCAGCGGCGGAACGATCGGTGCGCGTGGGTCGCGCAAGAGCACGCCCTTCGCGGCTCAGCAAGCGGCCGAGCAGGCAGCGCAGCGTGCGATGGACGCCGGCATGCGCGATATCAACGTGTTTGTCAAAGGCCCGGGGTCGGGGCGCGACGCCGCCGTGCGTGCGCTGCAAGCTGTGGGCCTGAACGTGTCCAGCATCTCCGACGTCACACCTATCCCTCACAACGGTCCGCGGCCGCCCAAGCGCCGGCGCGTGTAGGCCGCAACCAGCCTAGGGAGTCGAACGCGGATGGCTCGTTACACCGGACCTGTATGCCGCCTCTGTCGGCGCGAAGGCGAGAAGCTGTTTCTCAAGGGCGACCGCTGTCATACACCCAAGTGCGCCATTGAGCGCCGCGGTGACCGTGGCGGACCCGGGGCCCGCGGTTTTAGTCGACGACGGCCAACCGAGTACGCCCTTCAGCTTCGCGAGAAACAGAAGGCGCGCCGTATTTACGGCGTGCTGGAGCGCCAGTTCCGCCGGCACTATCGTGCGGCGGGCAAGCAGGGTGGCCCGCGCGGCGAGCGGCTGCTGCAATTGCTGGAATTACGCGCGGACAGTGTGGTGTACCGGATGGGCTTTGGACTCAGCCGGGCGCACGCGCGCCAGTTGATCCAGCACGGGCACCTGGAGCTCAACGGTCGTAAGCACGATATCCCTTCGGCTGTGCTGCGGGTTGGCGACCGGGTTCGGCTACGCCAGAAGAGCCGCAACATCGACGCCATCAAGAACGCCATGGACCGGGCCGAAGCGTTGGGACGACCAGCGTGGCTTTCGGTTGATTTGGAGGCGTTCGAAGGCACCATTAGTGCGATCCCGGATCGCAACCAGATCGACGCGACACTCAACGAGCAACTGATCGTGGAGTTCTACTCGCGCTAACCCGTGCGCGGGAGTCCGGCCAGCCGGACAGGAAGGTAAGGACCAGCGGTGTTTCTTGGACCTGTTGAATCAGTTCAGGCCGAAGCCGACATTCAGCCGGCCGTGCAGGTGGTTGAAGTTGGCGACAACTACGCGCATTTCCATATCGAGCCACTGCGTCGGGGTTTTGCGCATACGCTGGGCAATCCGTTGCGCCGCGTTCTGCTGTCCGCCCTGCCAGGCGCAGCCATTGCGACGGCTCGCATTGACAGCGCCCTGCACGAGTTCAGCACGCTGGACTTTATGCGCGAGGACCTTGTCGAGTTTCTCCTCAACGTCAAGGGTATTCGGCTTCGATCGCATGATGCGGAGTCGGCTACCTGCTATCTGGAGGTTGAGGGACCCGCCGACGTGACGGCCGGCGATCTGGAATTGCCAAGTGGCGTCGAGATCGTCAACGACGGGCACCACCTGGCCTCGCTGACCGACGCGGGCGTCCTGCGCGCTGAGTTTTCGGTGGAGACAGGTGCCGGCTACGTGGGCAGCGAGACCCGTGGCGATCTGCCGATTGGCGTGATCCCCCTGGATATGGTCTTTAGCCCGGTAACGAAGGTGGAATACCACGTTGAGTCGGCGCGCGTGGGACGGCAGTCCGAATACGACCGGTTGGTCCTGAAGGTCTGGACCGACGGGGCCATGAGCCCGGCCGACGCCCTGCGTGAGGGCGCGCAACAACTCATCGACTCGTTCCAGCTGATCGTCGGCGTGGACGAGTCGATGGACGTGGTGCCAGCAGCGTTCATGCCTCCTGTGCCGGAGGCGGAAGGCGACCCACTGGAAGACCTGAAGCTGTCCAATCGGGCATTGAACAGCCTGAAGCGGCACGAACTGGAGACTGTGCAGGAGCTCGTGCGAATGTCGGAAAACGACTTGTACGAGCTGCGCGGAATGGGCGAACGACTGGTGAACGAGATTCGCGAGGCTCTGGCACTGCGCGGCCTAACGCTGGCCGATAACTCGCCCGCCCCGGACGAGGGCCAGGAGTAACGTCAATGCGGCACCGTCGACGCGGACGCCATCTCGGACGAAGCCCTGCGCAGCGCCAGGCGCTGAAGCGCAGTCTGGTCAGGTCGCTGATTCTGCACAACCAGATCGATACGACCCTGGCGCGCGCAAAGGAGATTCGGCGGGATGTGGATCGTATGATCACGCTCGCCAAGCGCGGTGATCTCCACGCCCGCCGCCAGGCTATTGCTCGCATTCCAGACCCGGAAACGATTGAGCGACTGTTCGAGGATTTGGCCGACCAATACGCCGATCGTCCCGGCGGCTATACGCGCATTCGCCGCCTGGGCGTGCGCCTTGGCGACGGCGCGCCGCTGGCCCGCATGGAGCTAGTGTGAGCCAGACCCGAACCGTTCGAGCGACGGTGGAGTATGACGGTGCGGGGTTTCGGGGGTTCCAGCGCCAGCGAAGCGCCCGGACTGTACAAGGGGTGTTGGAAGCGGCCATTCTGGCAGCGACCGGCGAAAGCGCCACGGTTGCCGGCGCAGGACGGACGGACAGCGGCGTCCACGCCCTGGGTCAGGTTGTTGCGTTCGGCGCCCGGACGCGTCTGGACGACGCCACGCTGCAAAGGGCCTTGAATGCTCACCTGCCGGTGGACGTTGCGATCCGAGAGCTTGTAACGGCAGCGCCCGGGTTCGATCCGCAGCGCGATGCGCTGGCCCGCGTCTACGAATACCGGATCGAACAACGCCCAGTGCGGCCAGCGCTCGACCGGGCCCGTGCCTGGCATGTCGCGCAACCGCTTGATGTGGCGGGAATGCGCGCTGCGGCGGCCGAACTGGTGGGCTGCTTTGACTTTGACGCATTCACTACCGGACCGCAGTCCAGCACGCAGCGCGAGGTCTACGCGCTTGAAGTGTGGCGTGAAGGTTCGTCCATCTACATCCGCATTGCCGCGAACGCGTTTCTGTACCGCATGGTGCGGCGTATCGCGGCTACGCTGGTTCAGGCTGGCCGGGGCGAAATCTCCGCCGCCGACGTAGCGTCGCTGCTCCGTCCCGCGTCCCGCGCGGAAGTTCGTGGCACGGCGCCCGCACATGGGTTGACCCTGCTGCGGGTGGACTACTCCGAGTCATCCCCTCGATACAATCGACAACGCATGATGCAGGCGGTGATCTCGTGAGCGCACGAAGTGGACGACGATGGGTTGTGGTGGACGCATCCGGGCAAACGCTGGGTCGTCTGGCCACGCGGATCGCGCACGTGCTGCGCGGCAAAGACCAGCCGACGTTTACTCCAAATGTGGATGATGGTGCCGGCGTCATCGTGATCAACGCGGCACAGGTTCGCGTGACAGGCCGCAAGCTCGAGCAGAAGTTCTATGCCCGCCACAGCGGCTACCCCGGCGGCATCAAGATGACGCGGCTGGACGAAATGCTTGACCGACGCCCAGACCGGGTGATCCGGCTCGCGGTGAAGGGCATGTTGCCCAAGAACTCGCTTGGCCGACGCGCGCTCAAGCGCCTGCGCGTTTACGATGGCCCCGAACACCGTCACGAGGCGCAGCGGCCACAGACACTTGAGGTTGGCGTATGACCCTGGAAGGCCACTACTACTACGGGCTGGGACGTCGCAAAGCTGCCGTTGCGCAGGTGCGCGTCTACGCCGGCCACGGGCCGTTTGTCGTGAACGGCCGACCGATCGAGGAATTCCTGTCGGTCCCGGATCATCGTTTCCACGCGCTTGAGCCCTTGCGGATGCTGGACGACATGTCGGTGGGTCTCTCGGCGCGCGTAACGGGCGGCGGTACACGCGGCCAGGCCGGGGCGATTCGACTTGGCCTGGCGCGAGCTCTGGTCGCCCTGGACGCCGATAACCGACCGAAGCTCAAGCAGGCCGGGATGCTCACGCGCGATCCCCGCGCCAAGGAACGCAAGAAGCCTGGGCTCGTGCGGGCACGCAAGGCCAAGCAGTTCACCAAGCGCTAGACGTTCGGCACGTCCTCGTCTGACTCACCCGCTGAAATCTCGAAGCCTAGCTTCGGCAGGTCGTCCAACGTCGTGAGGCCAAAGTAGGCCAGGAATGTGTCAGTCGTCGTGAATACGGCTGGCCGGCCCGGCGCGTCCAGGCGCCCGGATTCGCGAATCAGGTTTCGTGCCAACAGGCTGGCCAGGGCGCTGTCGGAGTCAACGCCGCGAACGCGCTCGATCTCGGCGCGGGTTGCCTGACCTCGGTAGGCCACGATCCCCAGCGTCTCGAGCGCCGCCCTGGACGGCTGTCGACGATGATCCAGGCCGAGCAGCCGCCGGCAGCCCTCCGCCAGATCGGGGGCGGAGACAAGCCGGAAGGCGTTGCGGTGCTCCAGGAGGGTGATGCCGCGTGTGCGGTAGTGCTCCGTCAATTCGCGCAGCGCCTCACGCACCTCGGATTCCGATGCTCCGGCCACGCCGGCAAGTTCACCGGCCGTAAGGGCCCGATCCGCGACAAACAGCAAGGCCTCGATCGTTCGGGCCAGGCCGAAGTCGCCTTCCAGCGTCTCAGGCTCGTCGTACTGGTCCGGGCTGGCGCTGGCGTGGCTAGCCGCCGGCATGGGCGTCCGTGGCGGTAAGCACGATCGCTCCAAAAGGCCCGGATTGCTCCACGGTGGCCGTTCGCTGCTTGACTAGGTGCAACACCGCCACAAAGACTGCGATGAGCTCGGCACGGTCCGTGCAGGCGGCCGCGATGGTATCGAAGGCTAGCGATCCTCTGACTCGCAGCATGGCCTGAAGGTCGCGGGCTTTATCGGCAACGCGGTAACGGCGCGTGGGCGTATCGACCAGCGCGTCCACGGGCGCATCGACCCGCATCAGGCGCTCAAGGGCTTGTACGAGCCGCGTAGGGTCGCCGGCGCCCGGTTCCGGGGCCGGCCGCGGGAGATTCGGCTGCGCGACCCGGATGTACGACGCCTCTCCCGTGCTCAGGCGATCGTGCAGGTTGATCGCCACGGCCTTGAACGCGGCGTAGATTCGCAGGCGTTCAGCCAGATCGTCCACCGACTCGTCGTCATCGTCTGGCTCGATCTGCGGCAACAATGCTCGCGACTTCAGAAGGGCCAGCCGAGATGCTACGAGCAGGAATTCGGAGGCGGCTTCCGCAAACTGCTCGTGCAGGTGGTGCGCATAAGCCACGAATTGATCCGTGACCGCCAGGACTGAAACGCCGGTAACGTCCAGGCCTTGCTTCTCGATGAGCTGGACCAGCAGATCCAGCGGGCCTTCAAAGTCTCCGGCGGCGATCTCGAATCCGGTCAATGCGCTCGCCTGACCGGCCGGTCCCCAGGTTGCGGTCATAGCCGCCCGTCCAATTCAGCCAGCCGGCGTCCGCCGGCGTGTTCGCGAAAGCCGTAACAGCGGAGCGTCTCAACCACACCGGCACGGCTTCCCGCCAATTCCGCCAGGCGAGCGCTGGCTTCGGTGTCTCCGACAAGGCGGGCGATCCGGCCGCGCCGTGAGCTTGGCGCGAGGAATTGCCACCGCAACAACAGCCAGGGGGCCAACGCCTTGGTGAGCGTCAGACCCGTTCGGTCGACCAGGCCGGGCCGTCCCTTGCCGACATCGTGCAGCAACGCGGCGACGTGCAGCGCCTCGTCCCGCGGCCAGCGATCTCGAGCCGCGGCATAGACGGCCAGTGCGTGACGCTGATCGGCGGGGCTCAGCCGGCGAAACAGTGTTTGCTCGTCGGCGTTGAGAGACCGCAGGGCCTCATCGCGCGCGGCCGTGGGAATGCGCGGATCAAGGAACCCCAGCGCCTGGCGCAGTCGGTAGCTAACCTCCAAGAAGGAGACTCGTAGCCCAAAGGACGGGACGGCTGATAATACCGGTGGCGCCGGGCACGATGGCGACCAAGAGGAACAAGCCAATCAGAAGGCCCGGACCAAATCTGCGCAGCCCATCCAGCCGACTGGCCAAGTCCTGCGGCACCAGGCCGATCAACACGTTAAATCCATCCAGCGGAGGCAGTGGAATCAGGTTGAAGACGGCTAGAAAGAGATTGAGTTGAATGATCAGGACCACGGCGATCGTGACCAGGTCGACCCCGGATCCCGCCGCGAGTTCCCGGGCAAACGGGGCGAGGACCAACGCCAGCGCAACGTTTGATGCCGGTCCGGCGGCGGCGACCAGCGCCATTCCACGACGCGACCCGAACCGTAACCGATAGGGATTGACCAGCACCGGACGTCCCCATCCGAAAGATGCAATGAGAATCATCACGGTACCCAGAAAGTCCAGATGCCGAAGCGGGTTCAGGGTTACCCGGCCCTGGAGCCGCGGGAGGTCGTCGCCCAGCCACGTTGCCACGAGGGCGTGGCTGGCTTCGTGAAGCGTGATCGCCACGACAAACGCCAGGGCAACGATCAGAAAGAGCTGTGGGTCCTGACCGAGCCGAAGCAGCACGTGGTTGCGCCGATCTCGCTACGCGGGCAATGCCGGCCGAGGCAGCGGCTCGGGGAAAGAGGGCGCGTGGTTGTGACGGGCCGACCGTCCGATGAGTCGCCGAGGTTCAAGCATCGGCGCGCTCAACAGTTACCGTGGCGCCCGCCCGGCACCCGAGGAGCTTGGCGGCGGAGGCGCCCGGTACGGCAATCTCCAGCAGATTCCAGCTTCCGACCAGCGCGACGGGGGAGTCTCCCGATCCGTAGGTCACGGCCAGACCCTTGATCCGATGGCCGCCGACACTCGTGTGCACCATGCGCCCAGTCTGCACGAAAGCCGCGGGAACGTTGGTGATCAAGTTGCCAAAAGCGTCAACGTGAACGACCTCGCCGCGGGTGACCGCACCGTTGACGCGGGCGGCAGGACGCGGGATGCGCACCGGGTCGTCGATCGGCGAGCCGAGCCACTCGGGCCGCTCGTAGTTGGCCAGGCGCGCCGCGACTGGTGCAAAGACGTCGCGCGCGTGAAAGGTCGGGGCAACAGGCGTCCGCCACGTCTCCGGCCGGTCGATGGCCCAACATCGCGCCAATCCCTTCGTCGGTATGAGCAGGCCGTTGTCGGGGCCCACCAGCCAGCGGTCCCCGCGCCTGACGATCAGGCCCCGCCGCTCGGTGCCAACGCCGGGATCGACCACCGCCAGCAGCACCGCGCCCGCCGGCAGGAGTTCGAGCGAGGTGTCAACTATGTGAGCGCCGAGTTGGACGTGATGTGCCGGCGCGCTGTGCGTCAGGCTCACGACTCGCGCCGGCGAGGCGGCGGCCACAACGGTAGCTACCTGCCCGGCGTAAGGGTCCTCCGATCCAAAGTCCGTCAGCAGGGCCACCAGCCGGTTCATGCTCGTGCCGCCGAGAGTCCGTAGGCCGGTCGTGCCTGGAGGGCGCCCTGAATCACCGCGGCCGCGAACGCCTGGGCTGCGGCGTGACCCAACATTGTCAAATCGACGTCAGCCGCCTCGTTGCCACTAGCTACAGCGAAAATCGTGTCCCCGTCGTACATGCCGTGGGCAGGGTAAACGGCTCGCGCCAGGCCATCGTGCGCCATTTCCGCGACCTTCTGTAGCTGCCAGCGTTCCAGCCGGGCGTCCACCGCCACCACGCCAATGGTGGTGTGTTGACCGTGGCCGGGGTGAGCGATGGCGGAACCGGCCGCCAGTGTGCTTCCGGTTGCCGGGTCGATGACGGCGCCGGCCGGATTCACAACCGCCAGGGCGCCCGCCAGGACGTTGCCTGCTTGCACAAGGGCGCTTCCGAGTCCGCCCTTCAGCCGGCCCTTTCCCGCTCCGATGGTCGCACCGGTTCCCGCGCCTACGTTGCCTTGCCGAACGGGTTCCTCCGAAGCCGCGTCAGCCGCGGCGGCGCCGGCGTCGGCGTCCGGCCGTACCGAACGCTCGCCAACCGCGAGGTCGTAGACGACCGCAGCCGGCACGATTGGCACCGGACCTGCCGAAGTCGGAAACCCTCGGCCCGCCGCCTCCAAGCGCCGCATGACGCCGTCGGCGGCGGCCAGTCCGAAGGCGCTGCCACCGGCCAGCAGAATCGCGTCGGCCCTGGCCACCAGGCCGCCAGGGCTAAGTGCGTCGGTTTCTCGCGTTCCGGGCGCTGATCCGCGAACGTCTACGGCGGCTGGCACGGAACGATCGAATAGGACGACAGTACAGCCGGTCCCGGCGGCGGCGTGCGTCCAGTGACCAACGCGGATTCCGGGAAGCGCGGTCAATGTCGGATTGGCGTGCGCCACACTCAGTCTCGATCAACACCGAACTGCGGACCGATTGTCACAGACCAGCGGGAGTCGCTGACTAGAATCGCCCATGGTGCGACGTCTCTCTCGACGCATGTTCTTCGCGGGCGCGGCTTTGGCTGCCGCCGCCTGTGGCGCAGCGTCTCAGCGTGACGATTTGCCGCATACGCTGGAAGTGGCGGCGTCGGGTGACGAACCCGGCGATGGTGTTGCATTGCCCTCGCTCGCCGCACACCAGCGGCGTGCGAGCCTGATGGCGGATGTGGCCAGGCTGGCTCGGTTGGACGCAACGACTTCGCTGCGAAACTCACCGCTTGGCAACGCTCTCATTCGGTCGATCGACGGGATCGGGCTGGACGCTGAGCGGCGCCAATTCCTGGCCTCCGGGCGGGGCCTTCCATCGGTGAGTGTTCGGGTGGACGGCGGATTCGTGCTGGCCTCGGGGATGATCTACTCGGCCATTGACGTTGTTCAGGGTCCATTGCGCCAGGCCCAGGTAAGCGACGACGGCACGCTGCAAGGGGCTGACTACGGTGGCGCCGTCGTCTTGATTGCCCGCGGCGTAACACCGTTCCGGGTCATCGGGCGGCTGCTTGAACAGGCCGGCGCCGTGGGGGTCATCGTTAGCAACAACCGTCCTGGGTTGCTCTACGGCACGCTGAGTCAGCCGTCGAGTATTCCGGTGGTCGCCGTCACGCAGGAAACCGGCGAGGACTTGGTGGAACTCCTCCAGGCAAGCGAGCCGCGCGCCGTGATTGACGTCTCGCCGCCGCCGCGATCATTCGAGGGTGCAAACGTGATCGGACATCGGGCTGGGCCGCTACGGCGACAGGTCATCGTCGCGACGCCGGCCGACGCGCCGCTCGCCGATTACTCCCACGGCGGCAACGCCGACGGGCTGGCGTTGCTGCTTGCGCTCGCGCGCTACGCGGAGGACCTCCAGCCGCGGCACTCCGTGAGCTTTGTCGCGTTCGATGGGACGCATCGCGGCTACGTTGGCAGCCGCTGGTTTCTGGCTCACTTGTCGGAAGCCGAACGCGAATCCATTGACGCGGTATTCACATTTGATCGCCCCGGACGATCCCAGACACTGCATCTTGGCTCGTCGCAGGGCCTGAGACCGAAGCTTGATCAACGCCTCGAGGCTGAGCACCACGATCTCCGAGTGTCGCCAGACTTTGGAGTTGGACGCGGCGACCACGACACGTTCGCCACCCGTGGGATTCCCTATGCGTTTCTCGCCAGCGACGGCGGTGGCGAGGTTGTAGGCGACGCGTTACTGCAAGCCTTTCAGGTCGCCGCGGTTGCGCTTGAAGTCCTGGACGGCGTCGACGCCGCCGCAACGCAGACGAACTAACGCTTGACCGCGATCGTGAGTCGCGCCTGGATTGCTCGACGTCTACTGGCCTTGAGGCTCGTCCCGAGTCGGGCTGGCCCGCAGCCGCTCGCGTAGCCGGGCATTCGCATCCCGCAGCGCCATGTCCAGGTCGATATCCATTGAGTCGGCCCGCGCGGCTACCCAGAGCAGTGCGTCTCCCAGCGCGCTGGAGTTTTTCCCGGCTGTCATCGCCGCCATGGCCGCTGCTTCCGCATCCGCCCCGTCGAACGGATGGCCGGCGCGCCGCAGGGCGCGAACGGCCGCGCGCGCAAACGCCAGGCTGGGCAGCGAGTCCGGCAGGCCATCCAGCGGACCCCGCTCCGCGACATGCTCCGACGCTTTGATCTGCGCCCACGACTGGCCCAACGCTTCCAAATCCTCGAAACGTACATCGCCAAAGACGTGCGGATGGCGTCGAATAATCTTGGCGCTGATGGCGGCCACCACGTCCGGCCAGGCGAAGCCCCCACGCTGCCGGGCAATTTCGGCATGCAGTACGAGGTTCAAGAGTACGTCGCCGAACTCGTCCACCATTGCCGCGTCATTCCCCTCGTCGATAGCAGCCAGCGCTTCGTGCGCCTCCTCCACGAGATACGCGCGCAGGGTCTGATGCGTCTGGCTCTTGTCCCACGGGCACCCGTCCGGTCCGCGCAGTCGACGCGCGATGTCGCGCAGGGTGTTGGTGTCCCGCAGCCGTGATTGCTCATTGGGCAACGCGCGTAGCGAAGCCGGGAACGCCGTCGGCTTTGCCGATCCGCAGGCGCTCCATTGCGAGCAGGACCAGGCTCTGGATTCGATGACCGCGTTCGACCCATACGCGGCGCGCAGCCTGTTCCGCCAAGATTCCAGTTCGCGATCATCGACGAGGCCCCGCACCACGGTCTGCATCCCCGGTGACGGTCGCCAGTCGCTGCCGGCCGGACCCATCACGGCGGGTCCATTGACGGCAGGCGCCGACTCCGGTCCGATGATCAGGCTCACAGCGCCCCGGTCTTTCAGTTCCTGGAGGACAGGAACGCCTGGATCATCATCGGCGCCGTAGCCGGGCGCCAGGTAGAGCACCTGCGCGGCTGCCAAGTCTGCAAAGGCGCATTCCCAGGCGGTGACACTCGGTGGCGACGGCAGCGGCACGGCTGCTGGAGCGGCGGCGATCGGCGTCCACGACGTTAGCGTTTCCGATGGATAAGGCGCCGCGGCCTCAATCTGCGCTGACGTCCCATCCTCGACGAAGGCCACGCGAACGGCGACGCTCATGAGTCCGAACCCGGTTCAATCCTGTGTCGCCATGCGCTGCGATATTCTAGACCCCAGTCCTTGTTGCTTGTCCCCGGTGAGTTGATGTATCCAGACGACCTTGGCTACACGCGCGAACACGAGTGGGTTCGCGCGGAAGGCGAGCATCTGCTCGTTGGCATCACAGCCTATGCACAGGAAGAGCTTGGGGATGTCGTGTATGTCGAGCTTCCGACGCCCGGCGAGTCCTTTGCGGCGGGCGATGAGTTCGGAACGGTCGAGTCGGTCAAGGCTGTCTCGCCGCTTTACGTCCCGATGTCAGGCGAGATCCTCGAAATCAACGAGGAGTTGGAGGCGCAGCCGGAACTCATCAACGACGATCCGTACGCGGCAGGCTGGATGATCCGCGTGGCGCCTAGCGACCCGAGCGAACGCGACACGCTGCTCGACGCGCAAGCGTATGAACAGCTAGTGAATGACTTACGCGCCTAACACCGACGCTGACCGGGCGGCGATGCTGCGCGCGGTCGGCGTTGAATCGATAGACCAGCTCTTTGAAGACATCCCGGCCGGGCGCCGAGACCCGGTTCTTGACCTGCCGCCCGCACTGCCGGAAACCGACGTCATTCGCCACCTACAGGCGCTAGGCGATCGAAACGCGACATCGAGCGACCTGCCTTCGTTTCTTGGCGCCGGGTTTTACCGACACTTTGTGCCCGCCCTGGTCGACCAGCAGTTGCTTCGCTCGGAGTGGTATACGGCTTACACGCCCTACCAGCCGGAAATGGCGCAGGGCACGTTGCAGGCCATGTACGAGTTCCAGTCGCTGGTCTGCGACCTCACCGGCATGGACGTGTCGAATGCCTCGCTGTACGACGGAGCGTCGGCGTTAGCCGAAGCCGTGCTGTTGTGTCGGGGCCTGACGCGTCGACCGCGTGTTGTCATGGCCGACACGGTGCATCCGGCCTATCGAGATGTAGCCGCGACGTATGTCAGCGCGCTTGATGTTGACCTGCAGGTCGTCTCGGCCGCTCGCCGCGATACAACAAGCGTTCGGCCCGATCTTCAGCCGCTGGTCGATGCCATCGACGACCGGACAAGCTGCGTCGTCATCCAGCGCCCAGACTTTCTGGGCATGGTGGTTGACCCTGACCCGGTCATCCAGGCCGCGCGCGCGAACGGCGCTCGTGTGGTGATTGTCGTCGGCGATCCGGTTTCGCTTGGTCTGCTGGTACCGCCGGGCGATCTCGGCGCCGACATCGTGGTCGGTGAACTGCGGTCGCTCGCCGGGCCGCCAGCCTACGGCGGGCCTGGCGCCGGCATGTTTGCCGTCAAGTCCCAGCTGATTCGCCGTGTCCCGGGCCGTATCGCGGGTCGAACGGTTGACCTCGACGGCAAGAACGCGTTCGTTCTGACTCTGCAGACCCGTGAGCAACACATCCGTCGCGAACGCGCGACCTCCAATATCACAACAAACCAGGCCCTGGTGACGCTGGGCGCAACGATCTCGCTCAGCGCGCTGGGCCGCCGCGGTCTGCGGGAAGTCGCCGAGCAGTCGCTGTCCGCGGCCCATCGCGCGGCCGAGGCTCTGGAGAGTGCCGGAGCTGTGATTGCCACTGATGCCCCGTACTTCAACGAGTTCGCCGTGCATGCGCCCGAGGGCGCCGCCGCCCGGCTTGCCCGACTCCGCGGCGAGGGCCAGGTGCTCGCGGGCGTGGATCTTGGGTGCGTCGCCCCCCGATTCGACGACTTGATTCTCGTGGCCGCTACTGAACTGACGACCGCCGGCGATATCGAAGCGCTGGCCGCGGCCTGGGCTCGTACCGGATGACCGAAGAACCCCTGATTTACGACCTTTCCAGCCCGGGACGGCGTGGTGTCCGACCGCCGCTGCCGCAGTTCGAGCCCGTGGATCCGCAGGGCGCCCTGCCGTCGTCCCAGCTTCGGTCCGACCTGCCGTTGCCCGAAGCCTCCGAGATTGACGTGATGCGCCACTTCCTGCGCCTCTCGCACAAGAACCACAGCGTCGACACGGACATGTATCCGCTGGGTTCCTGCACGATGAAGTACAACCCGAAGGTCAACGAGGTCACCGCCCGCACTCCGGGCCTGGCCGACGTTCATCCGTACCAGCCGCCCGAGACGGCCCAGGGCGCGCTGGCGTTGATTCACGAGCTCGAGGCTCTGCTGGCTGCAATAACCGGCTTTCCCGCTGTGTCCACGCAGCCGGCCGCCGGTTCGCAGGGCGAGCTTTGCGGCCTGCTCAGCATCCTGGCCTGGCACGAGTCGCGTGGGGAATCTCGCACGCAGGTCTTGGTGCCCGACTCGGCGCATGGCACCAACCCGGCTACCGGAACCATGAGCGGCCTGGAGGTTGTCAGCCTGCCCACGGCCGATGACGGCGGAATTGACCTGGCGAATCTTGAAAAAAACCTTGGTCCAGGCGTGGCGGCCATCATGCTCACGCTGCCGAGCACCCTGGGCCTATTCGAACGCCGCATCCTCGAGGTGATCGAACTGGTCCATGCTGCGGGAGCGCAGGTTTACTGCGACGGCGCCAACATGAACGCCATGTTGGGCCGGGTACGCCCCGCGGATCTCGGCATCGACGTGATGCACTTGAATTTACATAAGACATTCAGCACGCCGCATGGCGGCGGCGGTCCCGGCGCCGGGGCCCTGGGCGTGCAGGCTCACCTGGAGCCGTTCCTTCCCGGGCCACGCGTGGTTCGCGACGGTGACACGTTCGGGTTGGCGGAACTGCCGCCGACGAGCATTGGGCGCGTGCACAGCCATCTCGGCAATTTCGGCAATCTGGTCCGCGCCTACACCTACATCCGTTCGCTTGGGGCCGAGGGGCTGCGTGAGGCGGCCGACGATGCGGTGCTCAACGCTAACTACCTGCGCGCCTCATTGTCCGACGACTACGACGTGCCATTCGACCGCATTTGCATGCACGAGGTCGTGCTGGCCGGTACGCGTCAGAAACGCCGGGGCGTGCGCACGCTCGATATTGCCAAGCGCCTCATCGACTACGGCATCCATCCGCCCACGATCTACTTCCCGATCATCGTGGACGAAGCCCTCATGATTGAGCCGACGGAGACCGAATCCCGGGAATCGCTGGACAACTTCATCGAAGTCATGCGGCGCATCGCCCGAGAGGTCGAGTCCAGTCCCGACAAACTCCACGATGCCCCGGTCAATGCTCCAGTCCGACGCCTGGACGAGGTCACTGCCAATCGGCGGCCCAACGTGCGCCGCCAACGGCCGGCAAGCTGAGCCTGAACGACTCGGCATGGCGTTGACTCGTCTTCTGAGTCACGTGTTCCTGGCATCGTCGCGGTACGCATGCCGAGCAACCAGCGCGAGTCCGAGGAGTCAACGCGGTAAACCTGGCCTCGGGTAGGCTGCGAACCCGAAGCCACGGAATGGTATCCAGCTAGGGGGCAGCCATGAAGTTCGTCCGGTATCGGTCGGATGCAGGTCCGGCCTATGGGTCGCTTGATGGGAGTGGAGCGGTAAACGCTGTCAGCGGGGACATCTTCGGCGACTTTGACGTGGGTGAACGGGTCGCGGACGCCGACGATCTGAAGATCCTGGCGCCCGTTGATCCTCGAAAGCTGATCGGTGTTGGCGGGAACTATCTCGCCCACCTGGAAGAGGGCGGCGAGGACGCGTTTGTTCCGCAGTTTCCGATGGTCTTTCAGCTGCCATCAACCTCCGTGATCGGGCCAGGCGACGCCATCGTGATTCCCGACAAGTCGGGTTTTACGCACGCGGTCAACAACCCGGAGCTGCAGAACGAACCGTTCAGCCCCGTGGACTACGAATCCGAGTTGGTTGCCGTCATCGGCAAGCAGTGCCACCGCATCGACCTGGACGAAGCGCTGGACTACGTGCTGGGCTACACCTGCGGCAACGACGTGAGCGCACGCCCGTTGCAATTGGCGGAGATGGCCACTGGGGTGCTGATGCTGGGCAAGGGCCTGGAGACCTTCAAGCCCCTGGGTCCCGTGATCGCCACCGATCTGGACCCGGCGAATCTGCGGCTGCGGGGTCGGCACAACGGGGTGGTTACCCAAGATACGAGTACATCCGATTTGCTGTTCAGCGTGGCTTCACTCGTCACATACCTGGCGCAGGTGATTCGGCTGGAGCCAGGTGACTGCATTTACACGGGCACGCCATCGGGCGGCGGGTCGCTGGAGCCGGGGGACACGATCGAGGTCGAAATCGACGGTATCGGCGTACTCAGCAATCCGGTGGTGGCGGGCTAGCGGGCGGTACGCCTAGGACCGGCTTCCGTCCACGCGGCGTTCGGCGAGCCAGTCGTCGCGGTATTCGAGCCCAAAGCCGGGACGGTCGGGCACCTGGACCATGCCGTCGACGATGCGGATCGGATCGACCCAGCACTCATCGTGGGTAGTGCCACCGGCCTCCAGGTAGATACTGTTGGTCATGGCGGCGAGCAGTTGCGCATTGTGTTGCCAGCCGCTGTGGGTTGCAATCCGGACGTTGTAGGCGTCGGCAAGCGTCGCCATTTCCATGATTTCCATCACGCCGCCGGCACGACGGGCGTCGGGCTGGAGGATGTCCACGCCGCGCTTCTCGAGTAAGTCGAGCACCGCGTGCTTTCCGTAAATGTTCTCCCCGGTGGCAATGGGGACTGAAACGGCGGCGCGCAGTTCGCCGTACTCGGTGTTCATCCACGGGCGCAGGGGTTCCTCGTACCAGTAGATGTCGTACGGTTCGTAGGCGTTGCCGCGGCGGATGGCTTCGTCGACGGGATGAATCTGGTTGGCGTCGACCATGACGTGGATCTCGGAGCCGAGGGCGTTGCGGACGGCTTCGAGACGACGCAGATCGTCGGCGAGATCGGGCGCGCCGACCTTGATCTTGACAGCGCCGTAGCCGGCATCGATGGCGCGCTGGCACTGGTCGATGAGCTCGTCTTCGGGGAAGTTGAGCCAGCCGACCATGCCGTAGGCGGGAATCTCGCGCCGGTACTGGCCGAGTAGCTGGGCGACCGACGTTTCGCGAGCCTTGCCGAGGATGTCCCAGACACAGTAGTCGATGACTGAGATGCCGAAGACGCCAAGGCCGCTCACACCGTAATACTCCGTCTGATCGAACAGGTGGCGGCGCAGGCGGCGGGGCATGGACGCGTCCTGCCCGACGACGAGTTTGCGCATCTCGACTTCAAAGAGTTGGCGTGTAAGCTCGCCGCCGTAGCCGGCAATGCTGAGGGTGTAGGTCCCGTAGATCCCGCTCTCGGTATGCAGCCGCACGACGAGGTCGCGGCCTGAGGCGATACGATGGATGGAGTCCTCGATGACACGCAGCGGTCCTGGCTGCTGGATCACGATGGTCTCGAGTTCGGTGATTCGCATTTGGCCTCCCAGTCGTCGTGGCGAAGTGGCGCTATCTCAGTCGACGGGCAGGCGCGGCATCCAGTCGGGGCGGGGGAGACGTCCCTCGAAGCTGTAGTAGGGGTCGTCCCGCTCGAGCGGTAACTGGACGGTCGTGCCGGTGGCGGCGGACTTGTAGATGGCCCGCGTGAGTTCGACGTGCTGCCGCGCAATGGTCTGGGGAAACGGGATGGGGCGGCCTTCGAGGACGCAACTGGCCCACAGCCGGCTCTGGTGGAGCTGGCTTGGAGCCTTGGGCAAGTCCTCGAGACCGTTGCCCAATGCTTCCAGCTCGGCCACCACGTCTGGGGTGTTGGTGGAACCGAAGGAGAGCGTGTGCTTGAACACGCTCTCGCGCCCGGTGTTCAGGAGCACGGTCGGTTGCCCCCAGCCGAGGTGTTCGTGGGTCACGACCATCGAGGCGTTCTGGCCGACGAATTCCCAGCGCGTTTGCTCGGTTTTCGGGTGTTGATGGTGCAGCAGGGAGCCCTGAACCATCCCAACCGCACCGTTGGCGTAACGGACCAGGGCCAGGCTGTAGCTGTCGTGCTCGATTTCGCGCAGGAAGCCGCCGGAGTAGGCGGTGACCTCGACGATTGGCGAGCCGAGGGCGAACAGGAAAGGTTCGATGACGTAGCGGCCGTGATGGAAGACCGCGCCGCCGCCCTCGGTGTCGAACTTCCCGTGCCAACCACCCATGTAGTACGACTGCTGGTGATACCAGTTGATCTCGATTTTGGCCACGGCCAGCGGGCCCATCAGGCCGCTGGCGATCGCGCGACGGGCGTGCTGCAGGCCGCGGGTATAGCGGCCGCCGCACTGTGAAGCGTAGGTCACGCCCGCTTCTTCGACCGCGGCCAGGATCTCGTCCGCCTCCTGCACGCTCTTGGCCATGGGCCCTTCGGTGAAAATGTGCTTCCCGGCTCGTGCCGCGGCCACGACGGGCACGCCGCGAATGGGGGGTGTCGTCAGAACGGCGACGGCATCGACTTCTGGGTCTTCCAGGAGGGCCTCGTGTCCGTCGTAGGTGCGGATGTCGTTGTCAGCCGCGGCCTGGGCGTGGATGGCCATCTGCCTGGCAGCGTCCCGAGACTCCTCGTCGCGGGCGTTGATCGCCAGGGCGCGCTGGCGGGCGGCTTCGGCGGTGTACGCCTCGTGAATGGCCTCGGCCCGATCGTCTGCAAGGTTGGGATAAAGATCGGCCGTAGCCACGACCTGGGCCAGGTCGGTCATGCCCGCGTAGATGTCGGTGTAGAGCCGGGAGATTCCGCCGCAGCCAATGAATCCGACTTTGAGCTTTCGATCCATGCCATTCACTCCCGCCGATGAGTTGGATGGGATAGTAAACGAAACGACAATCCTGCCGGCCATCGAACGAGGCGCGGGGCGGCGCAAGGGCGTAGCATGCGGGCTACCACGCCCCGTTCGGCTGAATCGGCGGCGGAAGGAGTTGCAGGCATGTCTTCGCTGGCATTGCACGGTGGGACGCCCATCCGAACCGAGCCGTATAACGCCTGGCCTGAGTTCGACGAGGCCGAGATCGAGGCCGTGGTCGACGCGCTGCGCACCGGCAGCTGGGCGACCGGCGAGGGCGATCGAAGTCTCGTCAACTTCGAACAGTCGTTCGCGGCCTATCAGGGCGCCGAGTACTGCCTAGCTGTGAGTAGCGGCACCAGCGCGCTGGAAATCGGGCTGCGGGCGCTTCGCCTTCCGCGCGGCTCCGAGGTCATCCTCTCGCCCTACACCTACATGGCCAGCCCGACCGCCGTGCTCAACGTGGGCCTGGTGCCGATCTTCGTGGACATGGACCCGGAGACCTACAACATTGATCCAAGCCTGATCGAGGCGGCCATCACTGACCGCACCGGCGCGATCATGACGGTGCACTTCGGTGGGCTGCCCTGCGACATGGGAGCGGTTCTGGACATCGCGCGCCAGCACGACCTGAAGGTGATCGAGGACGCCGCGCACGCGCACGGCTCGACCTGGAATGGTCGTGGCCTCGGCGCGGTGGGCGACGTTGGCTGCTTCAGCCTGGGCCCCGGCAAGAACCTCACGCCCGGCGTCGGCGGAGCGGTGATGACAAACGACCTCGAGATCTACAAGCACGCCATCGCCTATTCCGAAATGGACATCGGCGGCAGGGTGATGCGGTTCGGTGAGATGAGTATCGACGAGCAAGCCGCGGAACCCGACGAGTGGTTTCCCTACAGTTCGGGCAACCGTCGTCTCGGCGGTGTGCTGGCGGCGCTGGCCAGTGCGCAGCTCGATCGGCTGGAGGGGCAGACCCAGCGGCGGTCCGAAAACGGCCGCTACCTTGCCGAGCTGCTCGAAGACGTGGACGGGCTGTCGTCGCGCCGCGAGGCCCCCTACGTAACCCGCAACGCCAACCACCTGCACATCGTGCGCTACGACGCCGAGGTTTTTGACGGATTGCCGCGGGATCGCTTTGTCGAAGCCATGCAGGCCGAGGGACTCGGAATCCGAGCCGGCTACCGACGCCCCATGAACCGCGCCGACCTCTTCAGCGACCCCAACGGTGAACTATCGCTGGTCTGGCCGCGCGGCGACGGAGCACCCGACGTGGACTACGCCTCGATGTCCTGCCCGCACGCCGAACGAGCCTGCGAGACCGAGGACCTCTGGATTACCCAGAACATGATGCTCAGCGGACCCCAGGCCATGGAAGAGATCGTCGAAGGCGCCGAAAAGGTCCGCGACAATCTGGCGACGCTGGGCGCCTCCTAGAGAGTCAGAGCGCGGATCGACGCAAGTCGGTCAGCCGGGAACTGACTCCGACAAGGTCGTAAGAGTTAGCCCTTGATGCCGGTGAGGGTGATTCCCCGAACGAACTGGCGTTGCGCAAAGAAAAAGACCACGATGATCGGCATAACGGAAATCATGGCAACGGCCATTTGCAAGGTGTGCTGCTGTTCCATGTATTGCCCGGCGGCAAAGTAGCGCAGTCCAACCGGGAGGGTAATGCGGTCGGGCGAATTCAGAACGATAAGAGGAAGAAAGAAGTCGTTCCAGTTGCCGATAAAGGAGAGCGCTGCAACGGTCGCAATTGCCGGTTTCGAGAGCGGCAGGATGACTCGAAACAGAATCCCCAGTCGGGAGGCGCCGTCGGTACGCGCAGCCTCATCGAGCTCAATTGGAATAGTCATAAAAAACTGGCGCAATATGAAAATGTAAAAGGCGCCGCCGCCTAGTCCGGGAACAATCAGTGGCCAAAGTGTGTCTAACCAACCAAGATCCCGGAAGATGATAACGACGGGAATGATGGTGACGTGCAGAGGCAACATCATGGTTGAGAGCAAGACCATGAAAATGACTCGACTCCCCGGGAAGTCCAGGCGAGCAAACCCATAGGCGACGACACAGCTCACGAAGGTCCCGACTGTCACACCAATGAAGGTCACAATGAAAGAGTTAAATAGCCACCAAGGAACCGGATGGTGCTGCCAAACGTATGTGTAGTTTTCCCAGGCCGGAGGGAACGGCCAAAACAAGTCAGGATCATAGACTTGGCTGGTCGTCATGAAGGACCAGCGAACCATATAGATGAAAGGAATCGCATACATAACGCTGCCGCCGATCAGCAGCAGGTAGAAAAGGGCCCTGACGAGCGCGCGCATCACTCGCACGGACGTCGAGCGCACTGTGATGGGCTTGCTCGAGTAGACGACCGGTTGCCCTGGGGTGCCCAGCGGGGCGGTGAGACCGCCACCCAAACTGGCGGTAGCGGACGAGCCGGTCGGCTGTGCGCGTGCGGAGACCCTCGGCTGTGCAGGCGTCGGCACTAGAGATTCCTTGTGGTTGGTTGATGCCTCATTGCGAAACAGCGCCGAGCTTCGAGGTGCAGCGCACCGAGAGTTCGAACCTCAGCCCTTGATGCCCGTCAGCGCAATCCCGCGGATGAAGTGCTTTTGCGCGAGGAAGAACAGAATCACGACGGGCGCTACGGCAATCAGGGCAATGGCCATCTGCAGATGCAGCCGCTGCGCTTCATACTGTCCGGCCTGCAGCCAGCGCATTCCAACAGCGAGCGTCAGCTTTTCGGAAGACTGCAGCACGATCAACGGGAAGAAGAAGTCATTCCAATGGCTGATGAAGGAAAACACGGCGACGGTAGCGATGGCCGGCTTGGAGAGGGGGATGATAACGGTCCAGAACACGCGCATTCGCGACGCGCCGTCGATCGCAGCTGCTTCGTCGAGTTCCAGGGGCAGAGTCAGGAAGAACTGGCGTAGCAGGAATATATAGAAGGGCGCTCCACCCAACAGCGGAATGATCAGTGGCAGCAGCGTGTCGAGCCAATTCAGTTCCCGGAACAGAATTACCTGCGGAATGATCGTCACATGCTGCGGCAACATCATGGTGGAAATCACAATCAGAAAGAATATGCGATTCCCCGGAAACTTGAGGCGCGCAAATCCAAAGGCAACCAGCGCGCTAATGAATGTCCCGACGGTTACGCCCACAAACGACACAATCGTGCTGTTGGTGATCCACCAAAGCACTGGACCAACTTGCCAGACATCCGTGTAGTTGTTCCATGCGGGCGGGTTTGGAACCAGCGGCTGAGGAACCACGTAGAACATGTCAAGGCTCATTAACGACGCCCTGATCATCCAGAGGAACGGGATCGCGTACAACACGCTGGCACCGATAAGGACGATGTAGTACACCGCCTTTAGCAGCAACTGCAGGAATTGGGAGCGCCGCGACCGGATCGTACTGCCGCCAGACGAAACCGGCGCGGGAGCTAGTCCAGTATCAGCGGTCCTGACGGTCATCGCTTATCGCTCCGTGGAGCCTTCGTAGTAGACCCAGCGCCGGGCAATACCGAACTGGATGATCGTAAAGATCAGGATGATCACGAACAGCACCCAGGCGATAGCCGAGGCGTAACCCATCTGGAAGTACTCGAAACCAGTCCGGTAGAGGTGCAGCAGAATGAAGAGCGTCGAGTCTCGAGGTCCACCGTTCGTCACGATCAATGCCTGGGTAAACACCTGCCAGGATCCAATGATCTGAAGCACCGCCGTTAGGAAAATTGCCGGTGTCATCATCGGAACGGTGACGTGCCACATCTTTCGAATCACGCCTGCTCCGTCCACACTCGCCGCCTCGTAGAGATGCTGCGGAATGCCCTGCAGGGCTGCCAGGTAGATGATCATCGTCGTGCCCAGTCCCCAGAAACTCATGAGGATCAGGGCCGGCATTGCCCAGGTTGAGCTTGTCAGCCAGTTAGGACCATCGATTCCTACGATTCCCAGGAACTGGTTCACCAGGCCATTTGGCTGGAGCAGGAGGATCCAGAGGTATGCCGTGGCCACGCCCGCCGTTACCGAAGGCAGATAGAAGGCTGTGCGGTAGATAGGTTGGCCTTTGACCTTCTGGTTCAGCAGAATTGCTACAAAGAACGCCATAATCATAATTCCAGGTACATGGACAGCGGTGTAGTAGAGGGTATTGATGATGCTCCGAATAAACTTGGCATCGTCGGTAAAAAGCCTCACGTAGTTGTCGAGTCCAATCCACGTTGGAAGCCCAATAAACCGATAATTGGTAAAGCTTAGAAAAATCGATGCAATAAACGGTCCTAACGTAAACCAGAGAAACGTGATCAGCCAGGGCGCAATGAACAGCAGTCCGCTCCAGCGCTGCCAACGTGTCGTACGCAAAGTTACCTCAGTTCATAGGCGGTCGGGCGAGCGCCATAGTGTGGCGCCCGCCCGACACATCGCCGTCATTCAATTGCTTGAATGAGCGCGAATCGTGCCTATTGCAGCGTTGCCAGGTGCTTGTCGCACGCGGCCTGCGCGTTCAGCAGGGCTTCGCGGGCCGGAATCTCGCCGGTGATCGCTGGCGTCGCTTCGTCGTGCAGGATGTTCCACCACTGCGCCCAGCCGCTGAAGAACATGAGGCCGTAGGCGTGCGGGCTCAGGAAGTGGTCTCGGATGAGCTCCATGCTGCGCGGCATTCCTGGCTGGAAGCCAAGATATCGGTCGCTGTTGATCGCGGCGCGGTGCATCGGAATCGCTCCCCGCCCGTCGGCGACCAGACCCTGGAAGTACTCACCCGCGATGAACGACGTGAGGATGACCGAGGCCTCGACCGTGCCGTGCTCAAGCGCCTTGACCGTGATGAAGTGGCCCAACTCGTTGGTGGAGTAGGCGACCTCACCGGTCGGCGACCGTGGCGAAGGCATGTTGTCCCACTCGAACCGGCCGCCCACTCGAAGCTTGCGGCCGCCGGGGCCGTGAATGCCGCCGGGTTCCATGCCGATCTTGCCGGTCGCGAATGGCGCCGTGATGCCCTCGCTCAGCAGCTGCGACAACTCGCCGAGGGGAACGCCTACGCCCTCTTCGTACGTGGCGTTGACATACCACTCGAACGCCTCGAGTCCGCCCTCGGTGGCGAAACCGGAGGCCGGAGCCGGGCGGGTCCGTTCGGTGAACAGCCAGCCGCCGTTGGCGCTGATCAGCGGCAGCCAGCGGAACTCGCCGCCGGTGCCGTGGTGCAGACCGTACTCATTGGTGTCGGCGTTGGTCAGCTGCCGGGCGGCCTCCAACTGCGAGTCCCAGGTCCAGTCAGCCGTTGGTGCTTCCACGCCGTCGGCATCGAACTTGTCGATGTTGTAGACGTAGCCATTGACCGCTGACATGAAGGGCATGCCGTAGAGCACGCCGTCGATGTCCAGGTTCTGGAGGCTCGGGTCGTCCGGGTTTTCGCGCGACAGGATGAGGAAGTCGTCAAGGTCGATTCCGGCCTTGTCGACGTGGTCCTGGAGCTGCACGAGACCTGGCGCGAACTCGCGCATCCGCGCGCCGTTCAGCACAACAACGTCACCAACCGTGCCCGCCGCGAACATGATGTTCACCTTGTCGCGGTAGAACCCGGGCGGGATTGGAATCAGGTCGTACTTGACGCTGGGGAACTGCTTGTCGAATTCCTCCAGGCCGGCCTTCATGGTCTCCCAGCGCGTCCCAGCCGCCCAGTAGTTCATGAACTGGATGGGTGGGGTTGCTTCCATCATGGGCGCCGCTTCGACCATGACTTCCCTGGTGACGACCTTCTCGACCTCAACGACCTTCTGAACTTCGACCGGAACTTCCTTCTCGACGACCTTTTCAACGACTCGGTCGACCGGAACTTCCTTCTCGACGACTCGCTCGACCGGAACTTCCTTCTCGACGATCCTCTCGACCTCGACGACCTGGGTCTCTCCGCAGGCCGCGAGAATGGCCGCCGACGCGCCGCCAAGGGAACCTACCCCAAGCGCGCGGATGACCTTACGTCGAGTCACTGATCCGCTCATGAAACCTCCCCATATCGGTGGACACAGGCGACGCACAACCAAGTGTCACCGGTCCGCTACACCTTAAATCAGGGCGGCGGGCCGACTGAGGATCAGCTCGGCAAGCCTCCCGTGGACGCACTGTCTAACACCCGCTCCAGAATCCTGTCAAACGAAAGGCCACGTTCTCTCCGTCGCGCTCTCCGACGCATAGGCCACAGTCGCGCAACCGAGTGAGCCCGGCCTGCTTCATTGGGGCTAGCGCTTTGTTCCCCGCTGCTGCACGCACGAATAGTGGATCTGGCAGACGGCCTTTCGTTCCGAATCGTCGCGGAGACGACCACCGACCGAGGTCATGCGCAGGAACATGCCCACCGGCGGGGCGTCCAACGCGATGGTGTTTTCCTTACTGGAGGTGATCGTGGAGCTGTTGATCTCCCAGTCCTGCTGATAGACCACGGCCACGGCCTGGTCGTCGGTCAGCATCGCGTATATGCGACTGAAGTCCGGGCGCACGGCCACCATCTGGGGGGTGAGGCCGACCCGGATATGGGCCAGGGCTCTGAGATTGGCGGTATCGACGACCTGGACGAAGTTGTCGTCGGCGTGGCCGGTGTAGGCATAGCTGCCGTCGTAGGTGAAGGTGCCGAGGATGGGCTCGGTGCCGGTCTGGAATCGCTTGACGAGTTCCAG
>DAOUIX010000035.1:0-27987 GCA_034423235.1 Chloroflexota bacterium
CTTACGCGCGCAACCCCACCACACGCCGCTTGTCCGATTCCTCGCCCGAAATCTAGAATCAACCATCGCTTGAGGAGCACACGCTTGGCCGGATTCGCCCACCTCCACGTCCACAGCGAATTCAGCCTGCTCGACGGCTTCTGCCGGATCTCGGACCTCATCGAGCGCACCGCCGCGCTCGGCATGGATTCGGTCGCGGTCACCGACCACGGCGCCATGTACGCCGCCGCCGATTTCTACCTGGCCGCCCGCGACAAAGGCGTCCGCCCGATCATCGGCTGCGAGGTCTACGTCGCCCCCCGCTCCCACACCGACCGCGACCCCGCCCTCGACCGCCGCTCCTTTCACCTCACCCTGCTCGCCCGCAACCTCACCGGCTACCGCAACCTGGTGCGCCTGGTGTCCCGCGCCAGCCTGGACGGCTTCTACTACAAGCCCCGCATCGACCGCGACCTGCTGGCGGCCCACGCCGAAGGCCTGATCTGCCTCTCCGGCTGCCCCTCCAGCGAACTCTCACGAGCGGTCACATCCGGCAACCTGGCCCGCGCCGAAGACATCGTCCGCTGGCACGCCGACACCTTCGGCCCCGACAACTACTACGTCGAGATCCAGCGCCCCGGCCTGCCCGACCAGGAACCTCTGGCCCAGGGCCTGATCGAACTGGCCGGCGGCCTGGGCCTGCCCCTCGTCGCCTCCAACGACGTCCACTACCTCACGCCCGACGACAGGGACGCCCACGACATCCTCCTCTGCATCCAGACCGGCAGCCTCGTCGCCGACACCGACCGCATGCGCATGGAGGGCGAGTGGTACCTCAAATCCCCCGAGGAGATGGCCCAGGTCTTCGACGATCAACCCGACGCCCTGGCCAACACCGTCGCCATCGCCGAGCGCTGCGACCTCGACCTGCCATTCGGCCGCATCGCCATGCCCTCGGTCGAGGTACCGAACGGCCACACGGTCAAGTCGCACCTGGCCGAACTGGCCACCGAGGGCCTAGCCCGACGCTTGCCGAATGCTGACTCCAGGTACCGCGAACGCCTGGCCTACGAACTCGACGTCATCGACCAGACCGACTTTGGCGAGTACCTGCTGCTGGTGCGCGAAATCTTTGCCTTCGCCCGCGGCCAGGGCATGTTGACCGCCCCCCGCGGCTCGGTGAACGGCAGCCTGGTTGCCTTCGCCACCGACATGTCCGACATCGACCCCGTCAAGCACGACATCATCTTTGAACGCTTCCTCACCATCGGCCGCAAGGGCTCCATGCCCGACGTGGACATGGACTTCCCCAGCGACCGTCGCGACGAAGTCATCGAGTACATGATCCGTCGCTTCGGCGCGGACCACGTGGCCCAGATTGTGACCTTCGGAACCCTGGCCGCCCGCGCCGCCGTACGCGACGTCGGGCGCGTGCTGGGCATGGAATACGGCCTGACGGACCGCGTGGCCAAGTTGATCCCCGTCAATCCGGTGGATCCCTACACCATCGGGCGTTCGCTGGACGAGGTCGACGAGCTCAAGCGCATGTACCAGGAGGACGACGCCGTCCGACGGCTGCTGGACTCAGCCCAGCGAATCGAGGGTGTCGCGCGGCATGCCTCGACCCATGCCGCCGGGCTAGTGGTGTCCAGGGATCCGCTACAGGAGCACGTCCCGCTCACCCGTTCGGCGGAGGGGCGCCCCGTCGCGCAGTTCACCTTCCAGACCATCGAAAAGATCGGCTTGCTCCAGCTCGACGTACTGGGGCTATCCAACTTCCGCACCATCCAGCACGCGTTGCAGCTGGTGGAGCAGGCCACGGGCCAGGCGCTGGCGCCGCAGGACATACCGCTGGACGACGACAAGGCCTTCGCCCTGCTGAGGCGCGGCCGCACGGTCGGCATCTTCCAGATGGAAGGTGCCGGTATGACCCGCACGCTGCGCGAACTGGCGCCGACCAGCATCGGCGAAGTCGCCGCCATTATTGCGCTCTACCGCCCCGGCCCCATGGCCAACATCCCCACCTACATTGACCGCAAGCATGGTCGGTCGGCACCCACCTATCTTCACGAACGGCTCGAGCCGATCCTCAGCGAAACCTACGGCGTGCTCGTCTACGCCGATCAGGTGCTCATGATCGCCCGCCACCTGGCCGGCTACTCCTGGGACGAAGCCGACAACTTCCGCCGGGCCGTCGGCAAAAAAATCCGTGAAGCCCTGCAAAGCGAGCACGAGAAGTTCGTGTCGCGGTCCGTGCAGGAAGGGATTCCGAACGAAGTCGCCGAGGAGATCTTCGCGCTCATTGAGCCGTTCGCCGGCTACGGATTCAACAAGGCGCACGCCGTCTCCTACGCCGTCATCGCCTACTGGACCGCCTGGCTCAAGGCCCACTACCCCGTGCAGTTCCTCACCGCGCTGCTGGACACCGATGCCGGCGACGTTGGCAAAGTCGCCAGCACGCGCCTGGAAGCCGAACTGCTCGGCGTCAACGTGCTGCCGCCCAACGTCAACCAGAGCGGCGTCACGTTCGAGCCAAGCGGCGACTCGATCGTGTTCGGGCTGACGGCCATCAAGAATGTTGGGGAGGCCGCTGTTGAAGCCATCGCGGCGGCGCGGCAGGAAAGGGGCCCATTCAGTTCGCTGGCCGACGCCTGCGAGCGCGTCGACTTGCGCCGGGCGCCCAAGCGCGCTTGGGAATCGCTGATCAAGGTCGGCGCCCTGGATGAGCTTGGCGAACGGCAGGCCATGCTGGAAGCACTGGAAACGGCCATGAAGCGTGGTCAGCGCACCCAGGCCGATCGCGCCTCGGGGCAAACGACAATGTTCGGCATCGGGCTCATGCAGGAGTCGACCGAACCGGCGCTGGAACTGCCTGACGTTCCGGCTGCGGCCGAGGCCGATCGCCGCCGCTGGGAGAAAGAACTGCTGGGGCTTTACGTCACCCCCAGCCCGCTCTCCGACCCGGCCATCGGCGAGCAGCTCGCCGCCAATGTCGACGCCCGCATCTACGAACTGGAGGACACGCACCACGGCCAGACAATGACGATCGGCGGAATCGTCTCCAATCTGCGCTCGTTCATGACTCGCAAGGGTCAGATGATGGGTGCAGTAACCCTGGAGGATCTGCCGGGCGCCATCGAGGTGATTTGCTTCCCACGCATCTGGCAGCGCATTGCGCCCGAACTCAGCAACGACCGCGTGGTGCTGGCGACCGGTCGCATCGAAGGCGACGACGCCTCGCCCCGCATGCTGGCCGACAACATCTACACCCTTTCGGCCGCCACAGCGTCGAACGGATCCTCGGCGGACAACAATGCCGCGACTGTTGCCGCTCGGGCTGAGGACGTGGACGAAGCGCCCATGCCGCCTGAGGACGAGCCGTCGACCGACTTCTACATTCCCGAGCCGATACCCGAAGCCGACGAATCTGCTCCGCCATCGGATGCCGCCGAGCCGGAAGCCGCCGGTGTGTCGGACGCTGCGGCCATTTATGAGCCTGACCCGGTACCCGAGCCACAGGCCAGCGAGCCGGCGCACGCGACCGTTAACGGTTCAGATTCACCCGGGCCGGCTGACCAGTCGGCGGAGCCCACGCCCAGCGATGCAGCCAACGAAACGGATGACGTCGCAGGTGCCGCCGGCAGCGGCAACGACGCCAGCGCCGCAACCAACGGTTCGGCGAACGGCTCGCGGTCCGCGCACGAGGTCGATGAACCGGCTCCGCCGCCTCCTGCTGCTCCCCTGCCCAACCGAGTAGTCGTGACGCTCCGCCGCAGCCCCGACCCCAGCTTTGATCTCGACCTGCTCAAGCGCCTGAACGCCGCCGTCACCTCCAACCAAGGCCCGACGCCCTTGCATCTCCACGTCGTCAAGACCGACGGGTCCGTTTCCCGCCTCCGCTGGCCCAAAACCGTCCGGCCCGACGAATCACTCCTCGAAGAACTCAGCGCACAATTCGGCAAGGACAGCATCGCCGTCGCCTAAGTCCGCGCGCCCCTAGAACCAGTCGTTCGGAAACTCCACCGGCGACACAATCTCACGGAAACTTCCAAACTCCTCCGCCACCTTCAATGCCGCCACATCGGCGTGCAATTCCTCGATCGAGGTTGGACCAATCACGTTGACGTCAATGTCCGGGCACGCCAGCGCGTAGGCCAAAGCTGCGGTCTGCAGGCTCATCCCGTGATCCTGGGCGCGCTGCTCCATGTGGCGAACCTCGTTCAGCACCTCCGGCGCGGCCTCGCGGTAGCTGTATCGCGCCCCCGGCACCGCGCCCGTGCCCAGGATGTTCCCGCCGAATGGGCTGATGTTGATGACGCCCAGGTTGTGCCGGCGTGCGTGGGGGTGGATGCGGCGCGCCGCGTCCTGGTTGAGCAAGGTGTAGTGGTGGTACGAGCCGATGATGTCGAACTCGCCGCTCTCCGCCGCCATCGCGGCAAAGTCCGCGCTCCCTACCGCCGTACCGATCGCGCCCACCAGCCCCTCGGCCTGCAACCGCCGTAGCGCCGCGAGCGTGCCGTTCGGGCCCACAATCTGGTCCCAGTGATCCGGCGTCGCGTCATGCACCTTGAGCACGGGAAGACGCTCTAGCCCCAATTCCTCCAGGCTGTCGTGCACGCTGCGGACCGCGCGATCCGGACCGTAGTCGTACTCGACGCCGTTGTCGGCCTTGTAGCGCCCGATCTTGGTGACGATCAGCAGGTCGTCCGGCGGATCGGCCTCCCGTAAGCGCGCTGCCAGCCACCCCTGCTCGTACGACGGCGCGGAGTCCACGTGGCGGATTCCCAAGCGAAAGGCCTCGCGCAGGAGTTCGACGTAGGCGTCGTCCCCGACCTTGCCGATCCAGTTGGCCGAGCCCAGCGCCAGCCTGGTGGACCGCACGCCTGACCGCCCCAACGTCACGGGCGGAACCTGTGGCAGATCGTTGGTCATGGCGATCACCATCCGAAGCCAGCGCCAACCTCATCGTGCGCCCGCCTCCGATTTACCGCAACCCATGGCGTTACCGCTCACCCGGAGTGAGACAGGCGCGGAGCGGCCAAAACCGGACTGGCGTTCCGCAAATCGGGCAATATCAGACCAATTCGTCTCGCCTATTGGAGCCCGAACTGTGGCCGAACCGATCCCCCACTTCGATGTCGAGCTTGAGGACGTATCTGGTCGCCTTACTGAACTGGTCGAGCCCGGCGCGAACACGGAACGAATCGCCGGCGGCCTGGGTTTCACCGAGGGCCCGGTCTGGCGCGGCGATCACCTGCTGTTCAGCGACATTCCCAACGACCGCATCTGCCGCTGGCGCCAGTTGCCCGAGGGCCCTGAACTCACGACCTTCCGCGCCTTCAACGGCTCCACCAACGGCTTAACTCTCGACCGCGAAGGACGCTTGCTCGGCTGCACCCACGGTGCGCGCGCCGTCCTGCGCTTCGACCAGAACAACCAACCCACACCCATCGCCACCCACTTCAACGGCGGACGCTTGAACAGCCCCAACGACATCGTCGTGAAGCGCAACGGCGACATCTACTTCACCGATCCGCCCTACGGGATCATCGACCTGCCGCCCGAGGTCCAGGAACAGCCGACCTGCGGCGTCTACCGGCTGGGAACCGACGGCACCCTCACTCTCCTGACCGACCGGTTTCTCAAGCCCAACGGGCTCGCCTTCTCGCCCGACGAACAGACCCTCTACATCGGCGACTCAGGCGGACCGCGCGACGTCTGGGCTTTCGACGTTCCGGACGACGGCACGCTGGATGCCCCCCGCCAGTTCGTCGACATGGATCCCTACCCCGAACCCAATAACCCCGACGGCATGAAGTGCGATAGGGCAGGCCGCCTCTGGTCTACAGGACCCGGCAACGCGGTTTGGGTGATCGAGCCGGATGGCACCGTGGTCGGCCTCGTCAAGTTCCCCGAACAGCCCGCCAACCTCGCCTGGGGCGGCCCCAACTGGTCCACCCTCTTCGTCACCGCCCGCGGCAGCGTCTACCGCGTTCAGACCAACGCCACCGGCATCCGCGTGCCCTCATGATCAGACATCAGTGATTCGTTCACATCCGGAGAAGACCCGAAAGCGAATCGCAAGACTCGACGATTACATCCGTGAGAATTTGCTCTCAGACGCTTCCTTCATTTGCGGCAGTTTCGATGAGTGTCGCGGGAGCCGCTGTGGCCTTCCCTTCTTCGAAGGGCAAATGAGCCACGTCGGCAAGCACTACGATCTGGAATCACACGGGCGACCCATTCGAATCGTCATTGTCGGCCAAGAGTGCGGGCATGGACCAAGGTGCATTGAACGTTGGACGCGATCGAGCATCATCGTAAGCGGCTCAGGGAAATCAGGATTTCGGAAGCGCAATCCGCATATGAAGGGAACTACGTCCTTGCTCCGCCTGCTTCTCGGACGCGAACCGGGATACGACAGAGAAGGCGAGCGGCTCTTGGAAGGACATATTTTCGACGGATTTGCCCTGGTGAACTATCTCCTCTGCACCGCGCTGGAAAGACCTAGGTCAGAGGCAGCATTCGGTGGCGACAAGGGACATTCGAGCGAAACGATGCGCCGCAATTGCGCTCCCCACTTTCTCCGAACGCTCGAGATTCTTGAACCGACAGTGATAGTCGCTCAAGGCAAGGGTGTCCGCGAATGGCTCGCGCACGCAATTCAGCCACTGCAACGTGGCCCAATGACAGAGATCGTTGAGATCAATGGAAAGCAAGTCGACCTACTGACGTTCGCCCATCCGTCAGCCGGCGGGAGCTACGGTTTCTGGGGAAATAGCCTTCGGTCAAAGTATCTGAGGGAAAGCGTAACGCCCACCATCAAAGCGTTGCTCGCAGAACGGCGGTGAGTACCAATTCGACCGGTCGGCGCTGCGGATAGCTTGGGCGGAGTCCTGTTCCGCTTAGCCGTTAATCAGCGACGGCCCTCGTCCCGCAACTCCCGAAAGGTCTCATAACTGAGGTCGATCGGCCCCAGTCTTTCATGTCTTCGCCGGATCTGCTCGAGCAGCGCTTTCGGGTCAACCGGTTCGGGACGGATCGCGTCCTTCACTCTGCTGGGAGGCTCGCAGTCCGGGTCTTTTTCGTCATGGCGACCGGCCGCTGCGATTCGGCGGCGCACTTCTTCGGAGAGTTCCCGCGAGGTCATATACGGCACGATTGGAGCAATGGTTCGATATCGTAGCCACAATGCGCCCCACCGATGATTCGAACCTCGTGCCACGACCCACTCAACAAGGCGAGAACATCCGTATCCGCGTCCGTCCCTACGCCGACCTCGCCCGCTTCTTCCCCGGCGAAGGCCGTGTCCGGGTAGTAACAGCCCCTGCTGGCGCAACCGTCGGCGATCTGCTCGCTGCCCACGGCCTCGATGAATCACGCCGCCTGACCCTCGGCGTCAACGACGTGCTGGCCTCGCGCGAGACGAAACTGCGCGACGGCGATACGCTGGAGCTCCTGGTTCCGATGTCCGGCGGAATGGGAGCGATCTGATGGCGCCAACCGCGATCCAGAACCGAATCCTGCGCGTGGACCTGACCGAGCGCCGCTGCTGGACCGAGCAACCCGGCGACGCCTTTTTCCGCAAGCACCTCGGCGGCCGCAACTTCATCGCCCACTACCTGCTTACGGAGACGCCCCGCGGCGCTGACGCATTCGATCCCGTCAACCGCCTGGTCTTCGCCATGGGCCCCACCACCGGCGTGGCCCTGCCCGGCGCCGGCCGCCACAGCGTGGGCGCCAAGTCGCCGCTCACCGGACTCTTCGGCGAGTCCGAAGCCGGCGGCTACTGGGGGTCCGAACTCAAGCAGGCCGGCTGGGATGGCATCGTCATCCAGGGCCGCGCGTCCGAACCCGTTTACCTCTGGATCAAGGACGACCAGGTCGAGTTCCGCGACGCAACCCACCTCTGGGGCCAGATCACCGGCCCCGTCGAAACCGCCATCCGCGAGGAACTCGGTGACCAGCAGATCCGCGTCACCCAGATCGGTCCCGCCGGTGAGAACCTCGTCCGCTACGCCTGCATCGTCAACGACCTGAACGAAGTCGCCGGCCGCACCGGGCTCGGCGCGGTCATGGGATCCAAAAACCTCAAGGCCATCGCCGTCTGCGGCAGCCACCGCGTCCAGGTGGCCGACCGCGATCCGGTCAGGGACACGGCCCGCTGGGTCGCCCGCGAAACCCTGGGCGAAGGCGGCGCCCACCACCGTCTGCACACCTGGGGCACCGGCGCCATGGTGCGCTCCAAGCAACTCGAAGGCCACCTCATCGTCCACAACTTCCGCGACGGACAGCTGGACGGGGCCGGCAACATCGACGCCATCGCCATGCGCGACCAGGTCATCGACCACATGGACCGCTGCTTCGCCTGCTCCGTGCGCTGCAAGAAGCGCGTGAAGATCGACGCGCCCAAAGTCAAGGTCCGGCCCAAGTACGGCGGCCCCGAGTACGAAACCTTGGCTGCCATCGGCACCAACACCGGCGTCACCGACATCATGGCCGTCTGCAAGGGCAACGAGATGCTCAACTACCTGGGCATGGACAGCATCTCCGCCGGCGCCACCATCGCCTGGGCCATGGAAATGCACGAAATGGGCCGCCTGCGCGACTTCAACGAAGACGGTCAGTCCCTCGAGTTCGGCTCGGCCCAGGACCTACTGGACCTGATTGAGAAGATTGCCTACCGCGACGGCATCGGCGATCTGCTGGCCGAAGGCGCCCTGCGCGCCGCCCGCACAATCGGCGGCGACGCCGAGGACTACGTCGTCCACGTCAAGGGTCTGGAAGTCGCCATGCACGACCCGCGCGCCATGAAGGACATGCGCGACAACTACCCCATCACCCCCACCGGCGGCGACCACACCGGTGCCGGCCTCAAGCGCACCTCCGTCCGCAACACCGTCGGCCTCTGCCAGTTCCTGGACTACGACGACACCAAGGCGCTGGAATTGCTCAACGCCGTCACCGGCTGGGACATGACGCCCGAAGAACTGCACGAGACCTTCGAGCGCGGCCTCACCATGGCCCGCCTCTTCAACCTGCGCGAAGGCATGACCGCCCAGGACGACCGTCTGCCCGAGCGCCTGCACCAACCCATCCGCCAGGGACCCCTCAGCGACTACCGCCTGCCGCGCGAAGAAGTCCGCACCTACGTCCAGGGCTACTACCAGGACCGCGGCTGGGATCCCGACAAAGGCAGGCCCTACACGGACACGCTTGAGCACCTGGGCTTCGACGCGGCGGATGCGGACCTCGGCGATCTCGTCGCCGAACGCCCCGACCCGCTCCCCGTCGGCGCGTTGCCCTACACCCTCGAACTGGAGTCAACCGCCGGCCACGAGGAGTAGCGGCGCGGCCGGCCAGGGTCCGACGGCCAGGCCTTCCTGTTAGCCACGAGCCGCGCATTCGGGCTAGATTCAGCGCTATGCATCACCATCACCACCATCGCGGCGAGAACGAGAAGCACAGCCACACCCATGGCGCGGTCGACCCGTCCATTGCGACGACCAGCCGTGGCATCTGGGCCATCAAGTGGTCATTCGTCGGCCTGGGGATTACCGCGGTGCTCCAGGCGGCCGTCTTTGCATTGTCCGGAAGCGTGGCGTTGCTGGCCGACACCGTCCACAACGTAGGCGATGCGCTGACGGCGGTCCCCTTGTGGATAGCCTTCCTGTTTGCACGCCGCGCAGCAACCAGGCGGTTCAGCTATGGCTTCGGCAGGGTCGAGGACCTGGCCGGAGCAGTCATCGTCCTCGTGATCTTGTCCAGCGCAATCGTGGCCGCCTACCAGTCCGTCGATCGGCTGCTCAACCCGCGGGACGTTGAACTGGTGTGGGCGGTCGCCGCGGCCGGGGCGATAGGCTTCATCGGCAATGAGGCTGTCGCGCTGTTCCGCATCCGCGTCGGGCGCGAAATCAACAGCGCCGCGCTGGTGGCCGACGGATACCACGCCCGGACGGATGGACTGGCCAGCCTCGCCGTCCTGGCCGGCGCCATTGCTATCTGGGCAGGCTTCCCGATAGCCGACCCCATTGTGGGGCTGGGCATCAGCGCACTCATCGCCAAGATTGTGTACGACTCCGCCAAGACCGTATTTGGGCGCATGCTCGACGGAGTAGACCCTGCAATACTCGACAACCTGGAGCACGAGGCCCTGCACGTACAAGGCGTGCACGCCATTACCTCGTCACGTGCTCGCTGGATTGGCCACCGCCTGCACGCGGAAGTGCATCTCACGGCAAGGGGCGACCTATCGCTCAAGCAGGCGCACGAACTCGAGAAGCGCGTTTCTCACGAGCTCGCCCACGCCATCCCTTACTTGGGCGAGGCAGTCATTCATGTCGACCCCACGGATCAAGCAGGCAAAACGAACGATCGAACATCCGCCCATGAACATGATGGGCTGCCACTCCACAGCCACTAACGCCCGCACAGTCGGTTAACCGTCGATCCGACGGCGTGCGAGATTCCCAAACGCACACGCTGCACCGGGGCAGGAACTGAGGCACACGGCTCACCAGCAGGCTGAGATCGCACATGAGTCCGGAGTCCGGTAGCCGGTGTGCGGTGAACGCCTCGTTCCCAAAGACAGTCGTCCAGACATGCACGTCATGCACCAGCGTGACGCCCTCCATGTCCTCGAGGTCCCTGCTGAGTTGGCCGACCGAAGATTGAGCTGGCCGCTACTCCCCGCGCCCCTCGCCTTCGGCAAACGTCTTGAAGTCGCGCAGCACCTTCTTGGTCTGCCCCGTGAACGCAAACCGCATGACGATTGACATCAGCAACATCTTCCAGTCGGAGAAGCGGAATTCCGTCTCGGCAATCCAGCGCGTGTGGTCCGGTCCCTCTTCCACGAATCGGTTGTTGATGTAATTCCACACGCCTTCGGTCTCGTAAGTGCCTGCCAGTTCGTCGGGCAGGTCTCGCGATATCACCGTCTCGGTCATCTCCACGTCTTGACCGCGGTGCTCGTATACCAGGCGCGTCGTCGCCCCGGCGTGCCCGGGCTCGCCGCTGACATGTTCATAGCTCTTCAGCCCGGTCTGCCACTTCGGCATGTTGTCCCGGTCCATGAAGAGTTCGATCACGCGATCGCGCGGCAAGTCGATCGTGACTTCACGGGTGTACTTCAAGGAGAGTCTCCATTCCAATCCGGCGGATCAACGAGCGGCGCCACGTTCAGCCCGCGGGACGTGCTGCGAGTCGCCACGCACCATGCCGAAACTCAGTCGGCGGTCTTGAACCTAAGGTACACGCCAGCGCAACTTCGAGGGCCTCTAGTCCCCGCGCCCCTCGCCTTCGGCGAACGCCTTGAAGTCGCGCAGGGTCTTCAGCGTCCTCGAGGTGAACAGCGGTCGCAGAATGATCGCCATCAGCTTCATCTTGAGCCCCTGGGGGCGAAAATTCGACTCGGCGATCCAGCGCGTGCGGTCCGGTCCGTCTTCCTCAAACCGGTTCTTCATCAGGTTCCAGACGCCGTCGGTCTCGTAGATGCCTGAAAACTGGTCGGGCAGGTTGCGCTCAGTGATCGTCTCGAACATCTCGAAGCGGCGCCCCCGGTAGTCGTACACCAGGCGCGACTTGGCGCCGGGCTGTCCGGGCTCTCCGCTGACGTGCTCGAAGGCTTGCAAGCCTTCCTGCCACTTTGTCAGGTTGTCGGCGTTGTCGAATAGCTCGATCACTCGATCGCGCGGCAGGTCGATCACGACCTCGCGGGTGTACTTCACGGCGAGTCTCCTAGCTAACCTCTCGGGTCATGGGACGGCGCCACGATCCGCCCTCGGGACGCGCTGCGGTTTGCGGTGGACCATGCCGAAAAGTGTTCGGCGGTCTCGAACCAAAGGTACACGCCGGCGCTACTTCGCCGGCAACGATCGCGCGAATTCGGCGCCCTTCTGAACCCAGGCATTCAGCGCCGCATCGTCCGCTATGCCTTCCGCCTCCACCACCACCCAGCCCCGCATGACCCGGCCGGTCATGTCGAAGACTCGCGCATGCGGCTGTGCCAGCGCATCGTCATAGGCCTCCGGCCCTACTCGCACCATCAGCTCATCGCCGGAAATGCCGACGGCCATGTTTCCGTGCAGCATGTAGGCAATCCCGCCGAACATCCGCCGTTCCGTCAGCCCGGCGTCGTCCGCCAGCGCCTCGCGTATCCGCTGCGCCAGTCCTTCGTCGTAGGCCATGCGTTTCCCGGCTGCTTCAGATTCAATACTTGGCATTCTCGCGTATCGGGGCCGCCCCCCGCCGACAGCGGACTTTGGCCGAAGCCCTGCACCCTGGAGGAGACACAATGATTGAGCAGATCGCAACCGTCGGAATCTACGTCGATGACCAGGACGAGGCCCTGCGCTTCTGGGTGGACCGGGTGGGATTCGAGCTGCGGCGACGCGAATCGATGGGCCGCATGGGCGATTGGCTGGAGGTCGCACCGCCCGGCGCCGGCTCGCGCCTGGTGATCTACCCAAGGGCCATGATGCCCGACTGGGCCGAGCGCAAACCCTCGATCGTCTTCGAGTGCGACGACTGCCAGGCCACCCACGCGCGCCTGCGCGACGCCGGGGTGGAGTTCTCCAGCGAACCGCAGCCCATGGCCTGGGGCACCTTCGCGATCTTTCGCGATCCCGACGGGAACGAGTTTGGGCTGAAAGGCCCTTGACCGGAACTCGCGAACCGCTGCCCTACTGGCCTCTCGAAGCCCCCCTCGCTAGGCTTCGGGCGTGAGATTCCTCCAGCAGCTGTCACGCTTCACCCGCCCCGAGCGCGGCATGCTCATCGGCACGGTCGCGGCTGGCTTGCTCTTCACGGCCAGCGGGCTGGTCCCACCGTTGTTCGTCCGCCAGATCTTGATCTGGCACGCCGAAGGCACCACCGCCGAGAACGCCATGCTGGTCGTGGTGGCGGCCCTGGTGGGCGCCTACCTGGTGCGCGCCGCCGCTCGTTACACCTACGGCCTGCTCTCCCACTGGGCGGCCTACAACGTGCAGCAGGCCATGATGGTCAACCTCTACCGCCACATCCAGACACTGCCCCACCGCTTCTTCACCGACCGGCGCGTGGGCTCGTTGGTGTCGCGTTCCGTGGGCGACGTGGAAACGGTCGAGGACTTCGTCGCCCACGGGATCCCCGAGACCGTCATTGCCATTGCCTTGCCGGCCACCATGCTGATTGCGCTGTTCATCATCAACTGGCAATTGGCCCTGCTGGCGCTCTTGCCGATTCCCATCATTCTCGTGGCCGGTCGGTTCCTGTTTCCGCACATCCGAAGCTCCTGGCGTGTGGTGCGCGAATCCGTGGCCAAGGTCACCGCCACGGTCACCGAGGGAATAGCCGGCTACGCCGTCATCAAGGCCTTCGGCCGCGAGCGGGAGCAGCTGCGAATCGTCCAGCGCGACTGGCAGCGCTACCGCGACGACATCCAGAAGGCACAGTTCTTCTCCCTGGTTCCCGCCGGAATGATCGAACTCCTCGCCGGCCTCGGCCTCATCCTCGTCGTGGCCGTCGGCGGCGACCTCACCCTGCGCGGCATCGTGCCGGTGGCCGACCTGTTCGTCTTCGTCGTCTACCTGGGCTTGATCTACCAACCCGTCATCCAGCTGGCCGCCATCAGCGAGAACATCCAAAAGGCCATGGCCAGCACCGAGCGGGTATTCGAACTGCTGGCCATCCAAACCGACCTGCGCGACAAGCCGAACGCCTCGGCCCCGTCGGCGCCCGAGTGGTCGGTCGAGTTCGACCATGTCGACTTCCGCTACGAACCGGAGGAACCAGTCCTGCAAGGCGTGTCATTCAACGCCGCGCCCGGCGAACTCATCGCCCTGGTCGGCCCCACCGGCGTCGGCAAATCCACCTGCGCTCACCTGGTCCCACGCTTCTACGACGTCGATAGCGGCGCGGTGCGGGTCGCCGGCCTCGATGTCCGCGACCTGCCCATGGCCTGGCTGCGCTCCAACATCTCGCTGGTCCTGCAGGAGGTCTTCCTGTTCGCCGGCACCATCCGCGACAACATCGCCTTCGGTCGCCCCGGCGCAACCGAGGAAGAAATCCTGGAGGCCGCCCGCGCCGCCAACGTCGACGAATTCGCCGAACGCCTCCCCAATGGCTACGACTCCCGCGTCGGCGAGCGCGGCGTCCGCCTCTCCGGCGGCCAGCAACAGCGCATCTCCATCGCCCGCGCCGTCCTCAAGGACTCCCCAATCCTGATCCTGGACGAAGCCACATCGGCGGTCGACGCCGAAACCGAAGCCCTCATCCAGGAAGCCCTCGACCGCCTCACCCTCCGCCGCACCACCCTCGTCATCGCCCACCGTCTGGCCACCGTCCGCCGCGCCGACCGGATCATCGTGCTGCGCGAGGGCGAGGTCGCCGCCGCCGGCTCCCACGACGAGCTCGTGGCCAACGGCGGCTGGTACGCCGACATGGTCCGCCGCCAGCAACTCAGCGCCCGTTGGCGCCTCGAAAGGGCCGCCGAAGTCCCGCTGACCTAGGTTCGCTCTACGCGCGATCTTGCAGATCCGCGTCGCTCTCGTGTTCAGCGCCGAAATGGCCGATCGGTGACTGCTCCGCTCGGCTCCCGGCGCTCAAGACTCGCCGAGTAGCTCGTAAATTTCGTGGGCAAGGGTTGGAAGACTGGACTCAACCACATTCCAAACCAGCCGATCATCCACGTCGTCATAGCCATGAATCAGGAGGTTTCGGAAAGCGGTGATGCGCTGGTAACCGCTGATGCGCTCCGCCACGTGTGCGTCGACCCTGGCCAGTTGCGCCACGGCCTCGCCGATGATCTCAAACTGGCGCTCCACCGCGGCACGTCGCATGGCGTCGAGGCTGTAGTCGCCGAATGTCCTGCCGTCGGTGAATTCATGCAATCGGCCAATGGCAAGCTGGATATCGTGCAGATGCTTCCGAGTCTCACGCCGCATAGACCAGCGTTCGGCTCTCATCAACGGCTTCCCTGAAGTAAGGGTTCTTAATGGCCGAGTCGATGACCAGATCTATGGGCCGTCCGAACAGTTTCTCTAGAGATTCCAGCAAGCCGAAGTACGCGTCGGCATAGGCGCCCATGGCCTCCGGTTGGAACTCCACGACAAAGTCAAGGTCGCTGTCCTCTGTGAGTTTACTGCGGACACTGGCCGAGCCGAAGAGATCGAGCCGCTGGACCCGATAATGCCGGCAGAGTTTCCCGACCTCTTCCGTCTGCTCCGCTACGAGTGGAATCACCCGCCGAACCTCATGGTTGCTGAATGCTCACCCACGCCCGCGTCCGCTCCGACTCCCGCGCCGCATCCACCGCCCGCGCCACCGCCAGCCCGTCGTGAAAGCTGGCCAGCTTTGAAGCCTCGCCGGCGGCACTCGCCCGCAACCCCGGAATCACAATCTCCCGGAACATCGTCGTGTTCTGCGCCCGCGGCGACTCGTGAACCCGCACCGGCACGTCGGTTACCTCAGGGTCGACTCCGCGCACCAGGCGCACCTGGCCGGCCTTTCGGTTGCCGCCCGAGTAGCTGACAAACGCCGACGCCCGCGACCCGTGCACCTGCACGTCGGGCGTGGGTCCGGGCCGCGTGAAGGTCGTCTGCCCCGCGGTGAAGGTGAACAGCGCCCCGGACGCCATTTCGCCGTGGATCGTGCCGAAATCGCTGGCGGTGACTTCGGCCATTGGTGTACCCGGCGCCACCCCCTGCGGGTTCTCAGCCGACCAGCGGTTGGCATCCACCCGCGAAATGTCACCCATGTCCGGCCGCTCCGGAACCACAATCGGCAGGTGCGACACCACCGCCGTGATCTCGCTGTCGGTCAGGTACCGCGCCAGGTCCAGCAAGTGCACGCCCAGCAGGCCGATCGACCCGGCCGGGCACTCCTCCTCCGTCATCCACCACTGCACCGGCTCGTGCAGGGCGCGCGGCTGCCAGATGCGGCCAAACATCGCCTGCACTTCACCGATCTCGCCCTCGTCAATCAGCCGCCGCACCGTCTGCATCGGTTCCGCGAAGCGCATGTAGTGCCCCAGGCCGTGCCCCAGCCCGGAGCTCTCCGCCGCCGCCACCATCTCGGCGCACTGCTCCGCCGTGTTGGCCAGCGGCTTCTCGCACAGCACGTGCTTCCCCGACTCCAGAGCGGCGAGGGCCACCGGATGGTGCATGGCATTGCTGGTGACAATCGCCACCACATCCAGGTCGTCCCGCGCCACCAGGTCGCGCCAATCCGTGTGCGTGTCCGGCATCCCGTAGGCCGCCGCCGTCTCCGCCAAAGGACCGGGACGACGCGCGGCGATTGCCCGCAGTTCCAGGTCCGGCAGATCAACTGCCGGATTCAAATACGTGGGCGCAAAGAGCCCCGTGGCGCCAACCACGCCAACTCGCAAGACGTTCGATTCACTCATGTCGGCGCCACCTCAAACCGGGTCCGGAACGTCCGGCGCGGGCCGTCCGCGCAGCTCGCGTGAAACGCTGACAAGATAGTGCAGCGCGGAGGTCAGCGTCATCGCCAGCGCAAACAGCACCAGCGCCCAGGTCAGCGGCACGCGGTCCCAGATCAGCGCGCCCAGCCCGATGTACTGCCACATCATTTTCATCTTGCCCAGCTGCCCGGCACTCACCGTCACGCCCTGGGCCCCGGCGTAGGCGCGCAGTCCCATCACGAAGACTTCCCGTGCCACGAATGCAAAGGCGATCCACCCGGGAATCCAGCCCAGTTCGACCGTCGTGATCAACAGCGCGGCGACCAATAGCTTGTCGCCCACCAGGTCGAAGAAAATCCCCAACTGTGAGCCTGATTCGTAACGGCGCGCGATCAGACCGTCCAGCACGTCGGTGATGCCGGCCACGATGAACAGACAGGCGGCCGCTTGGTTTGAGGCCTGGCCGTCCCAGAGCAGGAGCCAGATCATCACCGGGATCGCTATCACCCGGAATCCCGTCAGCATATTGGGCAGCCGGGCTAGCCACCCGGCTCGTCCCGCCTGGATGTCCGGCGCCCCAGAAACCTCGGACTGCGCTGGTGCGCCTGGCTCAGCCACCGTCACCGACTCGCCACGTTCGTTGAAACGATCCACCCGGTGGCCCCAGCGCGCCGACCGAGGCGCCGTCGAGCCGTACCTCAATCGCGTCGGCGGCCTCGGCCCGCACCACGATCTCTCGCTGCGGCGATAGCTCTTGGCTCGAACCGGCCGTCACCGGACCGTCAAAGACCTGACGGCCATCAACGACCACTGAAATCTCGGTCGCTCGCACAGCCACCAGTTCCACAACGGCCCCGGCCCGCAAGCCGCTGCCGGCCGCTGTTGACAACGGTGCGCGCGACTCGAGTGGAGCGGGCGCGGGCAGGCCGCCGGCGAACACAGCCAGCAAAACCGCCGCCACTAGAACGGCCACCACCGCGATCAGCCCGGCCACCAGGCGGCTGCGGCGGCGGCGCAGGGCCCGATTCGGCTCCGACGCGGCAAAGCGTCGCGCGTTCAGCGCCGTGGCGTAGGCGTTCAAGACAGGTTCCTCCGGCACGGCAAGGGCGCGCGCGTAGACACGGATCAGTCCCCGCGTAAACGGCTCGGCCGGCAACACGTCCAGATTGTCGGTCTCCAGCGCAATCAGGTTATGCCGTGGAATCCGTGTGCTGCTCGCCGCCGCCTCCAACGTCAGCCCGGCGTGATCCCGCGCCGCCCGAAGCATCTCACCCATGGTTGCCATGCTTGATTATCGCGCGGCCGTGGGCCTAGGTTTCCAGCGCTCAGGTCGTCTCGAAGCTATAGCCCGGCTGGGGCTTCAAGATGATGCCCAAGCCGGTCAGCCGTTCGTTGGCGTTGGCGACGTCAACAAACCGATTGAGAAACTGCTGCATGTCGGACCGCAACTCCTCATTGACGCCTGCCGTCTGGCCGTCATGCTCTTCAACCAGAGCATCCCGCCAGGTTGCCAGCAGTTGCGTCAGGCCTTCATGCAGGATCGCGGCGATCAACTGGTCGGCAAACTCAGGAACGCCCAGCCGCACGAACGCCGCCAGATCAGTCACGTCGTAGTGAAACTGCACCAGCAGGTCTTCTGGTTCGGCTTCCGTGGGGAATATCAGGGTCACGGGTGCATCCCGGTCGGTCAGATTGATAACCCGTCGCTCCGTGACCGGTTGCGGCCACGCCCAAAACAGACCTGGCCCCTCAATAACGCTCAGAGTCTCGGGGCTGGGATTCGCCGTTCCCTCAAAGCCCTGGCCTAGCGCAAACACGTGAGCGCTGGTTGGAAAGGCCACAGCCTCGTTCGGAATCAGAATCAGCGCGTCGTCGGCGCTCAGCCGAAACACGCCAGCGGCCAGGAAGGCGGCCACCGCCGCCAACGTACCCATCAGGACAAGCGCCGGAACCGACACCCATGCGGACAGTCGGCGCCGCGCCGCGGGGTCATAGGGAGAAGTTGCTGACGCAACGTGGATCGAATTGCGACGTGCGTACAACCCGGGAATCAGGCGGCGCGGTGGACGGCCGGCCAGACGAAACTGCGCGGCCATGTCCGCGGCAAAGGCTTGCACCGGTGCCACGTCGTAGTGAGCGGCCAGCCGCTTGAGCCGGTCGAACCTCGTGGCCAGCCGCAGCGCGCGCTGGCCGTCGATCCGCGCTCGTCCGCCCATCAGATCGCTGACGTCCGCCAGCAGCGATTCGGCAGCGGCCACAAATGGCCCCACGTCGTCCCGCACTTGCAGGCTGGCGACCCGTAGGGCGTTCTCGGCGCCGCGTGCCGACGGACGCGTGGTCACGGCTCGGCGCGCGCGGCGAATCAGCCAGACGGATGGCAACAGTGCGATGACCGCGGCCAGGGGCAGTCCGCCCAGCGAACCGCCGGCGGTCGCGATGAAGTGCGCAATCGTCGTCCCCACAACCGGGATCTCTCGAGTCGCCAGGGCCAGCAAGCCCAGCAATGCCGCCACAAAAAATGGGAGCCCCAGCGCCGCGATTACCTGTCCTAGTTGCCGAGCGCGCGCGTTTCGTCGCAGCCGACGCTGGCGCCGCAGGGCATTGGCCTCGATCTGCGTGACAACCGAGTCGTCGTGCGGAAGCGACGCCACCCGCAATGTGCGGGCGGGAACCAGGGCCCGTGCCGCAACCTGCGCGAGCCGGTGCCGGTCATGGGCGACGAGGATCAATCCGTTCGGCCCGGCTGGAATCGGCACGTATTCCAGGGGGATCGCAGCGGGATCGTCCGGCCGCGCCGTCCCGCCGACAGTCGCAGGCTCGGCCCGCATTCACATACCCTCGGGCATTACGACTGACGGCCCGGCGACGAACGCCGCACCTGCCGCGGCCGCCAACGCGGCCGCTCTGCCGCTCTCGATGCGTCCAACGGCAACTGCGGATGCGCCAACCGCCCCCGTGGCATGGGCCGACCAGGCGGCCAGCGTCCGGTCCGGCGGCTGCCCCGGCGCTGTGGCCAACACCCCCGCGGCCAGCGGCAGCACCCCCGCCGCCTGTAGCTCCTCGACCTGCGGCGCCAGCAGGACCAGGCCTCGACGACGTATCTCATCGGCAATACGCTGGCCTTCGTCCGCGCCGATTCGCGCCCGGCGGTCGTCATACCAGCGCACGTCGGTCTGCTGGCCGTACGCATGCATGATCAGGGCCAGCCGCTGAGCGCTGAGCGCCGTGCCGCCATCTCGTAGGTCCAGCACCAGCGACGGCTCGAACGCGTCCAGCGAAGCGCGCAGCGCGGCCCAGACTCCCGGTCGGATCGGCGAAGCCATCAGCCGCAACCCGGCGGCTAGACCAAAGGTCGGCTGCTCCGGCTGTGGAACCGCCAGACCATTCGCGGGCTCAACCAGGTAGAGCAGCAGCGCGACGCGCGATAGCAGGGATTGACGATCACTGGCCGGGGTGGCGAAAGCCCGGGCCACGGCACGTCCGGCTGCCAGCACCGGCATCGTCAGCGTATTTGGTACGGCGTCGATGGCGATTCGTACGTCAGCTGCCGAGTCGCCAGCCGTGAGCTCCAGTATCCGGCCGTCCTCCAGTCCCGCCACCGGGCCTTCGTAAATCACGCGTTCGGCAAACGCGCCGGCCAGCTTTGCCGTTTCCTCCCGCCAGTCGGCTGGTCGCAGCAACCGGCGGTAACGCGGCTCATCGATCGGAATATCGATACGTACGCCCTCGGCGATCACGTGGCGCCGCCCGCGGCCGGGGCCGGCGGTGGCAGCGCGAGCCGCCAGGGGTTGTGCATGGTCTCGTCCGCGACCCAAAAGCCAACGTGGGGCGGCAGAGTGGAGGGCGCGGCGCCGCCGGCCAGCGCCTCGTAAACCTGGGCCGCTTCGTCCAGCCCTTCCGCCCGCGCTTGAACCGCCGCCAGGGCGTAGGCGGCCGTGTCGTCATCGACCTCGCGCATCGCGCGCTCGATCCGAGCCAGTCCGGCGTGAGCGTCGGACGTGACCAGCGGCGCTTGGGCCGGTGCCGTGGGCGCCTGCGCAACCCGTCCGTCCAGATCAAAAAACCAGCGCAGCCAGCGGCGCCCTGTCAGCAGCCAGACCCCGGCCAGCGCCGGAGCCCAATGTCCGCCTGAGGCAATCACCAGCGCCAGTCCCAGCGCCAATTCCATCCACACCGTCGCCCGTCGTCTTCGCCGCCGTCCCTCGGGGGGCGCGTCGCCGCTCGCCATCCGTGCGTAGTCCAACGCCATCACCGCGGCTCGCGCCGCCAGCGGCGCCGAGAAATGCTGGCTCTGAGGCTGAACCAGTGCGATGCGCCATCCCCAGAACTGCGGGCTGCGAGCTGGCGCCGCCTGCAGGATCGCCGCCGTGGACCGGTCGGCGCGCAGCACGTATCCATCGCGGATGGGTACCGCCCAACAGGCCAGGTTCATCATTCCGAACGGACCGCCAGATACGTCAGCGCATGCGGCTGAGATCCCCGCGCGCGCAGCGTCCCGCGCAACCGGGCCAGCCGCCCTCTCGGCCGCGCAGCCTCCGGCGCGCCCGCCAATTCACGGTAGAACCGAGCCGCCGCCGGCCAGCGCACGCGACGGCGGGCATCGCGTTCCAGCCGCATCAGGTCGCGCGGTTCGTCCGGCTGATTCGCGGCCCGCCAGAGATCGCGCAACCGAGCCAGCGAGTCGCCGTCGCGCCCCACCGCGGTCGTGGGCAGCAACTCGCCGACATCCAGGATCGACCGGGCGCGCGAGCCTGTACGCCGCCGCGCGACTCCGCGCCAGGCCTGGAGCAGCCCGGGCGCGAATCCCAACGGCGCCGCCCAGACCACCACCGCAAATACCGGTTCGCGATTCAAGAACAGAAACGCCAGCAGTGCGCCCACCACGCCCAGTTCCAGCAACCCAGCCAGCAGCGCCAGCGCCCACCGCCGGCCATGCCCGGCCATTCGGACCGCGTGCGAAAACAGATCGGCTTCCACGCGGGATCGAATCACGGCCAACTCGCCCTGCGACATTCGCAACCGGCTATATAGCGCAATCTGAAACGGACCGGCGTCGGCGTCCAGCCGCCCGTAGTCCGTGTCAATCAACACCGCGCTCCCCGTGTCCGTGGGAACCACGAAGGCGTCGATCAGTTGGGCGTTGGGATCGGAGTCCTGCACGGCGATAGAAGGCTCCAGCGGCGCCTCGGGACGACACGACGACCGCGGCGCGAGTTTCCGAGTGTATATCGCCGCCTAACCTGAAATCGGACCGTAGCTCACCGGCGCGTGTGAAGATGCACCCATGCGATTGCGACGCTCGCGCACCCGAAACCCTGCCCTGGACGTCCTGGTTGTCGGCGCGGGCCACGCCGGCTGCGAGGCCGCCTTGGCCGCCGCGCGCATGGGACGCCGTACCGCGCTGGTCAGCACCAGCCTTGGCACCGTCGCCCAGATGCCTTGCAACCCTTCCATCGGCGGCCCCGCCAAGGGAAACCTCGTCCGCGAGATCGACGCCCTTGGCGGGGAGATGGGACGCAATACCGACCGCACGCAAATCCAGATTCGCGAACTCAACACCAGCAAGGGCCCGGCCGTCCGCGCCCTTCGCGCGCAATGCGATAAGCGCGCCTACGGGCGACGCATGCGGCAGATCTTGGAGTCGCAGCCCAACCTGACACTCCTCGAAGCCCATGTCGACGGCCTTGTCCGGGAATCCGAACCGATGAACGGCGCGCCCGCCTGGCGCGTCCGCGGCGTCCGCACCAGCGCCGGTGAGGAGATCCGAGCCCACGCCACCGTGGTCACCACCGGCACCTTCCTGCACGGCCGCATCATCATGGGCGACGACGAGTCTCCCGGCGGCCGTCGTGGCGAACCGCCCGCCACCGCACTTTCTGCGGATCTACGCCGGGCCGGCCTTGAACTCGGCCGCCTCAAGACCGGAACCCCACCCCGCCTCGCCGCCGACAGCATCGACTTCGCCAGGACCCGCGTGCAGCACGGCAGCGATCAGCCTCTCTGGTTCAGCTTCGACCCACCGCCGCGCGCCGAGTGGTACCAGGAAGCCCCCGACCCGGTGTATCCGCACGTCCCGCCGTCCGGCTGGCGCACCCAGATGGCCTGCTACCAGGTCCACACCACGCCGCGGACCCACGCGCTCATCCGCGACAACCTACACTTGGCCCCCATGTACAACGGGTCCATCAAGGCTTCAGGTCCGCGCTACTGCCCCTCCATCGAGGACAAGATCGTGCGCTTCGCCGGCAAGGATTCACACTCCCTCTTCCTGGAACCCGAGGGCTTCCGCACCCGCGAGGTCTACGTCCAGGGTGCCAACACCAGCCTTCCGGCTGATGTGCAATTGGCCATGATCCGCACCATCCCGGGCCTCGAATCCGCCCAAATGCTCCGTCCGGGCTACGCCGTCGAGTACGACTTCGTCCACCCCCGCCAGCTCCGCCGCTCCCTCGAGGTCCGCACCGCCCGCGGCCTCTTTCTGGCCGGCCAGGTCAACGGCACCACCGGCTACGAGGAGGCCGCCGCCCAGGGCCTCATGGCCGGCATCAACGCCGCCCGCCGCTCGCTCGGACACGAGCCCGTCGAACTCGGCCGCGCCCAGGCCTACATCGGCGTGATGATCGACGACCTCGTCACCAGCGAACTCACCGAGCCCTACCGTCTCCACACCTCCCGCGCCGAGTACCGCCTGCTCCTCCGCCACGACAGTGCCGACCGCCGCCTGACCAGGCTGGGACACGAAATCGGCCTCGCCTCGGACCGCCGGCTCACCCGTTTACATCGGCAGTGCGAACGGTCGGACGCCGCCTACGCCTGGCTGCAAGATCTGCGGGTACCGGCCACAACCGTCGTCAACCGGCGCCTTCGCGAACTTGAACTGGCGCCCCTCAGGCAGACCACCCGCGGCCTTGAACTCCTCGCCCGCACCGGCCTGACCTGCGATCTCATTGCCGAACTCGCCGGCGATCCCCCGCCCTCGCCCGAGGCCGCCGCGCACGTTGAGTTCGAGATCAAGTACGCGGGCTACATCCGTCAGCAGGAAGCCCAGGTCCGTCGCGCCGCCGCCATGGAAGACCACGAGATTCCTGCTGATCTGGCCTACCTCGACCTGCGCGCCCTTCGCACCGAGGCCCGCCACCGTCTCGAACGCTTCCGCCCCGCCACCGTCGGCCAGGCCGCCCGCCTCGAAGGCGTCACCCCCTCAGATATCGCCGGCCTCCTCGTCTACCTCAAACGCCACGCCGCCGAAACGGCCAGCACGAGCTAGACGAATCTCACGCGCCGTTCCCGCCTCTCGAATTACGCCTCCACCTCCGGCCGCGCCCGCCGACGCCTGATTGTCCTGATCCCCCACCAGACCGCACCGCCAACCACCGCAAACGGCCCCGCCACGATCACCAGCACGATCGCCGCGTTGGCCAGGAATCTCAGGACGTCCAGCAGCAAACCAACAGCGTCGCGCGCCGTCGACCCCGGCCCGAACACGTCCCGGTCCGCCACATCCTCGGGAAGCGCCGTCAGGAACGTCACAACTCGGTTGTCCACGTCCGCGCGATCCTCGTCGGCCGACTCGATCCTGGTCTCGGTCTGGAATCGCCCTTCGCTCCGCTCCACGCGCGCCTCGTAGAAGACGCCATTCCCGGACTCGGGCGACAGCCTGGGGAACTCCCACACAACCGTCCGCGTGCCCTCGTCGTAGCGCCCGCCGCCTTCCGCCCGCACAAACGTCATGCCTTCCGGCAGGCGCTCCGTCAGCCGCACCTCCCGCGCGTCGCCGTTGCCGTGATTCTGGAAGTTGAGGAAATACGTCACGTCCCGCCCCACCGGCACCGATGCCTCACCCTCCTTGAAGACACTCAAATCCACGTAGAACGGCAGCGTCGCCTCCGCCCGGTCTTCCGACGGATCGCGCACGACGCCCGCTGCCGTAATCGTCGCCGTCACTTGCATCGGCGAGCCATCGCCCTCAAGCCGCACCCGCGACCACACGTCCCGCGACGAGTTCGCGTCCAGCCGGTCGATCTCCCACACCACGCTATGCGTCGCCGCCTCGTACACCCCCTGCGACGAAGCCCACTCGAACACCATCCCAGGCGCCAGCTGGTCCCGCACGATCACGTCCCGCAGATCCACCGTCCCGTGGTTCGCAATCGTGATCGGCATCTCAGTACTGCCGTGCATCACGTATCCCTCGGGCGAGAACCGTTCGATCCGCAGATCCGGCGCCGGATGCAACTGCACCGTGATCGTGGCCAGGTCCGTCTGGTTCGCCAGCAGGTTCAGCTGCCCTTGCAACACCTCGATGCGCGAGCGCACGTCCAGCAATTCGCGTTGCACCTCCAGCGTGTCGCTCACTGTGCGCGCCGTTGCCAGGATGTCCAGCAACTGCCGCTCGGTCGCCTGCGCCGTCCGCAGCCGCGCTTCCAGGTCGGTGAACTCCGCCGTCACGTCGTGACCGAACACGTCCTCGAACAGCACCTCGCTGCCCTGTTCGCGCACCAGCGCCCGAAGCTCGTCGAACCGCTCCACCGGCACCCGCAACCTCACCGTGCTGATCGACCGCGGATCGTCGTCCCGCACGTCAGCCGAATCCACGAACGCCTCCGGAATCCCATCCACCAGCGCCTGCAGCCGCCGCACGGACTCGGCAACGTCTCCAACCACGATCCCGATCGTGGCGTTGCGAATCACCCGCCGAGGCGGAACCGCGGCCTGAGCCTCCGTTGCCACCTGCTTCATCGCGGCCGCCTCGATCGGAACTTCCTTCACCACGACCTCGACCGGCGCCTCGGCAACCCGAACCGCCGCCCGCTCCGCCGCCATCCCCATCGTCGTGGCCGTATCTCGCGACATGCGCTCGCCTTGGACCGACGACTCAGCCATCGCAGCGGGAAGCTGCGGAGCCATCGCGGCCGCCGGAGCGGGCATCGGCCGTTCGACCGATTCCTCATTCCCGCCGAACGGAAACTCCCCGCACGCCGCCAAAGCCAGCGCGCCAACCACCAAAGCCGCCGCCAACACTCGGTATCGCCTCGGCATCACGCGCTCCTGTTGACGTTGATGTTCGGAAAGCAGCCGCCGGGCTCTGCCCTCCGACCACATCCTCTTTAAGAGTAACGGCGCCTCCGCAAGTTTGTATCGAGACAATCCAAACCGCTCCAGGTGGCGCCACGTAAATGACTACGCCGCCCAACCGCAAATCGTTCCCTCACCCCCGGTCCGTCCTACCGGCTCACCACGGCCGCCGCCAACCCATACAGATCGGCCAGGTCCCCACGGCCAACCGACAGAAACCGCGCCCGCGCCTCCTCCAGCGACACCGTCAGCACCTCGACCACGTCCTCGCCGTCCCCAATCGTCGGCGTCGTCACCAACTGCACCCGCCCGACGCCGACAAGTCGTTGGAAGCGCGGATGCGGCAGATGCGGCCGGTACGGCGCCTCGGCGGTGGACACGCAATCCCACACCCCAAACGGTCTGAAGGATTCCAGCCTTGCTCCCGCCTCCTCCAGCAGTTCCCGCCGCAGCGTCGCCTCGATCAACTCCCCCGGTTCCCGCGTACCGCCCGGCGCCTCCGGCCGCCCGTCGGCCAGCACCAAAACTACCCAGCCCGCTGCCGTATACGGAACCACGTTCACGCTCGCCACGTCGGCATCGCACGGTTCGGCCTCAATCAGACGAAACGTCCCCGAAACCGGCCCCCACCGCCCCGGCGCAAACAGGTCGGGAAACCGCGCTGCCTCGCTACCCGCCGCGGTTCTCCCCGTCCCGGCCATCCGCCAGCCGCGCCACCCGCAGCAGGTCCACACCCTCGTCCATCCGCATGATGATCACCCCGGCCGCCAACCGCTTGATCGGACGCACGTTCCCCAGCCCGCAGCGCATCACCTGCCCGTCGGATGAAACCAGCGCAATCTCCTCGTTTTCCGCCAGCAACGTGCGCGCGTCGGCCACCTCGCCGGTCTTGTCGCTGAGATTGATCGCCTTCAGGCCCTGTCCCGGACGCCGCTGCGGCCGGAACTCAGAGACCTCCACCTTCTTGCCGAAGCCGTTGGACGTCACAAGTAGCACGAACCCGTCGTCCTTCGTCAGATCCATTGCGGCTATCTCATCATCATCAGCCAGACGGATGGCGCGAACCCCCCCGCTCGTCCGCCCGCTGGCCCGAATCTCGTCCAGCGCGAACCGAATCGACATCCCATTCCGCGTAAAGAACATCGCGTGCGTTTCGTCCGTCGCCAGCCGCACCCACACCAGTTCGTCGTCCTCGTCCAGGTCCATCGCCAGCAGCCCGGTCGTTCGGATCGACACAAACTGCGTCAGCGCGCTCCGCTTCACTTCGCCCTTGCGGGTCCCAAACACCAGGTAGTCGCCCGCTTCGAAGTTCGGAATCGCCAGCACCGCCGTCGCCCGTTCGCCCTGCTCGATCGCCAGCAGGTTGATCAGGTTGTGCCCCTGCGCGTCGCGCCCCTGTTCCGGCAACTCATACGCCCGCAGCCGGTACACCTTCCCCCGGTTCGTGAAGAACAGCAGGTGGTCGTGCGTGTTGGCCACCAGGAAATGCTCCACCACCCCGCCGGCCTTGCTGCGGAATCCCCGGATGCCCTTGCCGCCCCGGCCCTGCCGCCGGTACGTATTGGCCGGCACCCGCTTGACATAACCGCGCGACGACATCGTGATCAGGCAGTCCCGATCCTCCACCAGGTCTTCCTCGTTGAACTCGCCCGACGCCTCGCGCTGGATCTCCGTCTGGCGCTCGTCGCCGAAACGCTTGACCACCCCGCGTGTCTCGTCGCGAATAATCCCCAACACCCGCGACTCGTCAGCCAGGATGTCCTGCAGGTCCCGAATCGTTGCCCGGACCTCTTCCAGTTCGGCCAGGATCTGCTCCCGCTCCAACCGCACCAACCGCCGCAACTGCATATCCAGGATCGCGTTCGCTTGGATCTCAGTCAGCCCGAACTCCTGCATCAAACCGTTCCGGGCTTCCTCCGTGTCGTCCGCGCCCCGGATGATCCTGATCACCTTGTCGATGTCCGCCAGCGCGATCACATAGCCTTCCAGCAGGTGCTCGCGCGCCTGCGCCTTCTTCAGGTCGAACTCGGTCCGCCGCCGCACCACGTCCTGCCGGTGCTTCACAAATAGCTCGACGAACCGGCGCAGCGGCAGCTGCTCCGGCTGACCGTCCACCAGCGCCAGGTTGTTGATGCTGAAGGTCGATTGCAGCGCCGTGTGCTTATACAGCTGATTCAGCACCGCCAACGGCCGCGCGCCGCCGCGCAACTCCACCACCACCCGCATCCCGTGCCGGTCTGACTCGTCGCGGATATCGCGCACGCCCTCGATCACCTTGTCCCGCACCAGCGCGGCGATCTTCTCCACCAGCCTGGCCTTGTTCACCAGGTAGGGAATCTCCGACACCACCAGCGCCATCGTGGTGCCGCGAACCTCCTCCACGTTCACCACCGCCCGCACGCTGATCCGCCCGCGACCCTGCGTATACGCCTGCTCGATCCCCTCCGCCCCCACGATGATCCCGCCCGTCGGAAAGTCCGGCCCCCGCACGAACCGCATCAGGTCCCGCGAGGTCGCCTCCGGGTTCTCGATGT
>DAOUIX010000036.1:0-7779 GCA_034423235.1 Chloroflexota bacterium
GCATCGACGTCGGCAGCTCTTCGGTCCGCGCCGCCGCGCACACCGCCGATGGCTCACCGATCCCCGGCAGCGTGGCGCAAATCGCCTCCAGCTTCGACACCACGCCCGACGGCGGCGTCCAGATCGACGCGAAAGTCCTATTCGACCGCCTGGCGCAGGCCATCGACGTCGCCCTCCAGCACCTCGGCCCTCGGGCCAGCGCTATCCAGGGGGTGGGCGCCAGCGTATTCGCGTCCAGCGTGCTTGGCGTCGACGCCGCCGGCGAGCCCCGGACTCCGGTGTACACCTACGCGGACACCCGCTGCGCCGCCGCCGCCGCCGTCCTTCGCCAGGAGTGGGACGTGGCCGCCTCCTACGATCGCACCGGCACGCCCATTCACGCCAGCTACCTGCCGGCGCGCCTGCGCTGGCTGCGCCGCGCTCAGCCGCACCTCTTCCGTCAGGTCGGCCGCTGGATTACCTTCGCCGAATACGCCTTCCAGCGCCTGTTCGGTCGCCCCTGCGGCCTGGGGCTCAGCCTGGCCGCGTGGTCAGGCATGTTGAACCGGCGCGAACTGGACTGGGATCTCGCCACCCTTGGCGCGCTCAATATGCAGCCCGCCGCACTGGGAACCATCGATCCAGCCGGCGCGCCGCTCTGCGGATTGGCCGATCCCTGGCGTCAGCGCTGGCCCGCGCTCGCTGAAATCCCCTGGTTACCCGCGCTCGGCGACGGTCTCTGCAGCAACCTGGGCACGGCGCCGGCCGAAGCCGACGCCATCGTCTTCAACATTGGAACCAGCGCCGCCGTTCGTGCCCTGGTGCCCGGTCCGGTGCGCTCGGTACCAGCTGGCCTCTGGGAATACCGTGTCGACCGTTCGCGATCGTTGCTGGGTGGGGCCGAGAGCAACGGCGGCATCGTCGTCGCCTGGCTGCGCGACCTCCTGCACGGCGTCCGTGGTGACGACCCCGACGACGTCATCGCTCACTTGCCGCCGGACGGCCACGGCCTCACCGTGCTGCCCTTCCTCGCCGGCGAACGCAGTCCCGGCTGGGACGACTCGGCCCGCGCCACCATCCACGGCGCCCGCCTCAACACCCGGCCCGCCGACCTGCTCCTGGCCGGCATCGAAGCCGTCGCCTACCGCCTGGCCGCCATCTACGACTTGCTCGTTCCTGTCATCGGCGAACCCCACGTCGTCCACGTCTCCGGCGGCGCGCTCCAGCGCTCGGACCGCTGGACCCAGGTCCTTACCGACGTCCTCGGCCGCCCCGTCATCCGCTCCGCCGTTGCCGAGCCCACCAGCCGCGGAGCCGCCATCTGGGCACTCCAGGCGCTGGGCCATACCATCCCTTCTTCCCACGAAGCTGACGGCGACCAGCCATTCGAACCGAACCTCGCCCACCACGACGTCTACCAGGAAGCCCGGGCCCGCCAGCGCCGCCTCTACCAGCGCATGGCCGAGTCAGGCGGCCTTGAAGCACGCTGAGTCTCAGCCCCGCGTGCAAACGATCACTGGGTCGCGCAAACTGCCCGCAAGCATTGCCAGCCCCTGGAGACATCCATGAACGTCGCCATCGGCGTGGACCACCGCGGCTATGCCATCAAGTCCGATCTGATCTCTATCCTGCGCGCCGCCGGCTGCGAAGTCATCGACTTTGGCGCCCACTCCGAAGACTCGGTTGACTACCCCGACTACGCGGCCGCCGTCGCCGAGGCCGTCGCCTCCGGTCGGGCCGACCGCGGCATCATCGTCTGCGGCAGCGGTGTCGGCGCCTGCGTGGCCGCCAACAAGATCGCGGGCGCCCGCGCCGGCATGTGCCACGACACCTACTCCGCCCGCCAGGGCGTCGAGCACGACGACATGAACGTCCTCTGCCTCGGCTCCGGCATCGTCGGACTCTCGCTCATCGAGGAACTCGTCGACGCCTTCCTCAGCGCCGAATTCGACGCTGACGAAGAGCGCTACGTCCGCCGCCTCCACAAGGTCCAGGCCCTCGAACGCGGCGAACGACTTAGCCCTTAACCCGAGATTCTCAAGCCTCTCTCACATCTGCGAAAGCCGCTCACTTCTCGGAACGTGATCCTCCGCCCAGCAGCGCACTACCGCTAGTTGAACACCTCGGTCCTTTAGCAGTTGCCGCTTGCGCCCCGTTGGTACGATTGCCGTAGCAGACTTACTCGTGTAAGGCACCCGCCTGCACGATCGACCTCGGCCGATCACCGCTGCTCGGCCCCGGAGGATTCGATGTCGCAAACCCCGCTGCCCGAACTGCATGCGCATGGTCAGAGTGTCTGGCTGGACTTTCTCAGCCGGGACCTGGTCGACTCGGGAGAACTGGCCCGTTTGGTCGCCGAAGAGGGCGTACGCGGCATGACCTCCAATCCCACGATCTTCCAGGAGGCCATCAAGGGCAGCGACAACTACGACGAGGACATCCGCCGCCTCGGCGCGCAGGGCCTCTCGCCCGAGGAGATGTTCGAGGCCATCGCTGTCGACGACATTTCTGCCGCCTGCGACGTGCTGCGCCCGGTGTACGACGAATCGGGCATGACCGACGGCTTCGTCAGCCTGGAAGTCTCCCCGCGCCTGGCCCACGACACGGACGGTACGGTGGAGGAAGCCCGCCGCCTGGTCGCCGCGGTCGACCGTCCGAACCTCATGATCAAGGTCCCCGCCACGCCCGCCGGTCTGCCGGCGGTCGAGACCCTGATTAGCGAAGGCGTCAACGTCAACATCACCCTCATCTTTGCCCAGGCCGTCTACCGCGGCGTCGTTGACGCCTACCTCAGCGCCCTCGAAAATCGCGCCGCCGCCGGCGAACCGGTGGACGATGTCGCCTCTGTGGCCAGCACCTTCGTCAGCCGCATTGACACCGCCGTCGATGCCCAGCTCGAAGCACTACTGGCTGTGCGCCCGGACGACGCCGACGAAATCCGCTCCCTCCTCGGCAAGGTCGCCATCGCCAACTCCAAGGCCGTCTACGAGATCTTCGAAGAGATTTCCGCCTCCGAGCGCTACCAGGCCCTCGCCGCCGACGGCGCCCAGCCGCAGCGCCCGCTCTGGGCCAGCACCAGCACCAAGAACCCCGAATACCCGGCCACCCTCTACGTGGACGAACTCATCGGCCCCAATACCGTCAACACCATGCCCTCGGTCACCATGGACGCCTTCCGCGAGCAGGGCGAGGTGCAGCCCACCGTAAGCAGCGACCCCGACTACTGGAGCGGTGTCCTCGAACGGCTGGCCGCGCTGGGTGTCGACCTGGACGCCGTCATGGACCAGCTGCAGGACGAGGGCGTTCAGAAGTTCATCGATTCTTACGATGACCTTCTGCAAGACCTGGAGGCCAAGGCGGGGGCGCTCGCCTCCTAGCCAGGAACTGAGGCGGCTATGTCCGGCGAGGGCCCCACCGCTCGTTTCGGCTCGGCGACCGAGGCCGTGGCCGAAGCCTTGGATCGCGCCCAGGCTAACGACATCGCCCGGCGTCTCTGGGCCGCCGATCTCTCCCTTTGGACCCAGAACCCTCTCGTCCAGAACCAGATCGCCGACAGCCTGGGCTGGCTGCGCGTGGCCGAATCCATGCGTGCCGGCGTCGACGACCTCTCCGCCTGGAGCGCCGAGATCGCCGGACAGGTCGACGACGTGGTCCTTCTCGGCATGGGCGGCAGCAGCCTCGCGCCAGAGGTCATGGCTGCCGTTATCCCGCAGGCCGAGGGCTCGCCCCAACTCACTGTCCTAGACACCACTGACCCCACCGCCATCCGTCGCGTGGAGTCCGAAGTTGACCTCGACCGATCGCTCTTCATCGTCGCCAGCAAGTCCGGCGGCACGCTGGAGACCGCCACCCTGGCCGAGTACTTCTGGTCCCGCTACGCCGCCGCTGGCGCTGAGTCACCCGGCCGCCACTTCGTCGCAATCACCGATCCCGGAACCAGCCTGGCCGCCCTCGCGCAGGACCGCGCCTACGCCCGCGTCTTCCTCAACCCACCTGACATCGGCGGCCGTTACTCCGCCCTTTCCTTCTTCGGACTCGTCCCCGCGGCGCTCGCCGGCATCGACCTTGAGCCGCTGCTCGACCGCGCCATCGCCGCCGGTCAAACCTCCGCCGCCAACGCCTCGGTCAGCACCAACGCGCCCGTCACCATCGGCGTGGCGCTCGGTGCACTCGCCGGGGCGGGCCGGGACAAACTCACCCTCGTTCCTTCCGTTTCCCTGCAACCCGTCGGCGCCTGGGTCGAGCAGCTAGTTGCCGAGAGCACCGGCAAGGAAGGCCAGGGCATCGTGCCTGTCGATGGCGAGCCGCTTGGTGATCCCGGCGTCTACGACAACGATCGAGTCTTCGTGGAACTCGCCCTCGCCGGTGATCCCGACGACGGCCGCGCCGCGCGCCTCGACGCGCTCGCCGACGCCGGCCACCCGGTCATCACCCTCCCGCTGGACGACCCGCACGACCTCGGCGCCCACTTCCTCACCTGGGAACTTGCCACCGCGGTGGCCGGCTCGCTGCTTGACATAAATCCATTCGACCAGCCGAGCGTCGCCGAGAGCAAGGACAACACGGATCGCGTCCTGGGCCAGATCACGGCCTCCGGCGCGCCGATTGAGGTCCCGGCCGGCCCCAGTGCCAATGGCGTCCTCGCCGCCGGCAGCCAGGCCCCCGACCTGAACACTGCCTTGTCAGCCTGGCTCGCTTCGGTTCAGCAAGGCGACTACATCTCCATCCAGGCCTATCTCGACCGCACGCCGGCCCACGACGCCGACCTGCGCACCATCCAGGCCCTCCTCCGTAACGGCCTCCGCCGCGCCGTAACCCTCGGCTATGGTCCCCGCTTCCTGCACTCCACCGGCCAGCTCCACAAGGGCGGTCCCGATACCGGCGTATTCCTGCAGATCACCGCCGACCGCCAGGACGACGTGGCTGTCCCCGGCCGCGGCTACACCTTCGGCACGCTCATCGACGCTCAGGCCATCGGCGACTTCGAGTCCCTCGCCGCCCGCGAGCGCCGCCGCCTCCGCCTGCACCTCGGTGACTCGTCCGCCAATCTCGATACCGTGGCCTCCGCCCTCCGCACGGCCTTGAACCAGATCACGCCAGCCTGACGGAGCATTTCCCATGAGCACGAACGGCCAGGCCTTGGACGCCGCGCTAGGAATCAATCCCCTACGCGAGGGGTTGTCATTCCAGGAAGCGCCCCCAGGTCACACCCTCATCATCTTTGGCGGCTCCGGCGACCTCGCCGCTCGCAAGCTCATTCCCGCCCTCTACAACCTCGAGCGCAACGCCCTGCTCCCGTCGTCGCTTGCCGTCGTCGGCCTGGGTCGTCGCCCGATGGACGACGAGAGTTACCGGGCCCGCCAACTCGAAGCAACAACCAGCTTCTCTCGAACCGGCAAGCCCGACCCCGAACTCTGGAGCGCCTTCCAGCAGGGCCTCTACTACGTCCGCGGCGACTTCAGCACCCATGCGGGCTACGAAGACCTGAAACGCGAACTCGCCGAGATTGAAACCCGCCACGGCACCGGCGGCAACCGCATCTTCTACCTCGCCACCCAGCCCAGCCTCTTCCCCGAAATCATTCGCCTGCTCGGCGAAACCGGCCTCAACCGCGGCCCCGGCGACACCCGCATCGTGATCGAAAAGCCCTTCGGCCGCGACCTCGCCACCGCCCAGGCCCTCAACGCCATTGCCAACGACGTCTTCGACGAATCGCAGATCTACCGCATCGACCACTATCTGGGGAAGGAAACCGTCCAGAACGTCCTCGTCCTGCGCTTCGCCAACGTGATCTTCGAACCCGTCTGGAACCGCCGCTACATCGACTCCGTGCAAATCACCGTGGCCGAGTCCGTCGGCCTCGAGGGCCGCGGCACCTACTACGAGGAAGCCGGCGTCCTGCGCGACATGGTCCAGAACCACATCATGCAGCTCTTCGCCCTCGTGGCCATGGAGCCGCCCGTTGACTTCGAGGCCGACTCCATCCGCGACGAAAAGGTCAAAGTCCTCCGCGCCCTTCGCCACCTCGAACCCGACCAGGTCGCCAGCAACGTCATGCGCGCCTCCTACGGCGCCGGCTTCGTCGATGGCCGCGAAGTCCCCGCCTACCGCAACGAGGACGGCGTCGCCCCGGACTCCACCACCGAGACCTACTTCGCCTCTCGCTTCTTCATCGATAACTGGCGCTGGAAGGGCGTCCCCTTCTACCTGCGCAGCGGCAAGCGTCTCGCCAAGCGCGCCAGCGAAATCGCCATCCAGTTCAACGAAGTCCCCCACCTCCTCTTCGGCGACTCCAACCCCGACGGCGTCCCGCCCAACGTCCTGGCCATGCGCATCCAGCCCGACGAAGGCGTCTCCATCACCTTCGAGGCCAAGCAACCCGGCCTCGGCATGCGCGTGCGACCCGTCCGCATGGACTTCGGCTACGGCCAGAGTTTCGCCGAGGAGTCCCCCGACGCCTACGAACGCCTGCTGCTGGACGTCATGCTCGGCGACCAGACCCTCTTTATCCGCCGCGACGAAACCGAAGCCGCCTGGCGCGCCGTCATGCCCATCCTCGAAGCCTGGGAAGGCGACCCCGTCTCCCGCCTCCCCACCTACGAAGCCGGCCGCTGGGGCCCCCGCCAGGCCGGCGACCTCCTCCGAGCCGACGGCTTCCGCTGGCGCCGCCTGTGATTCAAGCTCCCACGCATCGTTCTCCCTCTCCCTGGCAGGGAGAGGGTTGGGGTGAGGGCAGAAGCTACGCGCGTGCTTGCTGCCCCGAACGGACTAAGAACGCCGCCAAACTCCCCGGAAATCCTTCGGTCCAAGGGAGCTCCTCCCGTCCCTGAACATGACCCTCACCTCCACCGTCGCCGACACCCTCCCCACCCTCGCCCGCCTTCGCGAACAAGCCGCCCGCCAGGCCGCCGACGAAGGCGCCGAGCTCAACGCCCAGATGCTCCTCGCCACCATCGTCGCCCGCTATCCCCAACCCACCGCCTGGGCTGAAATCGAAGCCGAAACCCAACCCGTCGTCGCCGCCTACCCCGGCCGCGTCATCGCCCTCGTCAACGATCCCGCGACCGCACCAAGCCCCGAACCCGTACGAGTCGGACTCCTGTCGGCCCGCAGGTCCGACGGCGGATCCGCCATCCGCGGCGAGCTGCTGACGGCCGCCCTTGAGGGCCGTGCCTTCGAGGAAGGGGCCGCCATCGCTGCCAGCTGGTCAGCCAGCGGCATACCCACCGTCGTCTGGTGGAACGGCCCCGCAACCACCAACGATCACCTCTTCGAGGACATGCTCGACATCGCCGACCGCATCCTCGTCGACTCCAGCGCCATGACCGACCTCGCCGCCGACTTCACGCTGCTCCACGACATCGTGACCGGCACCCACCACGCCCGCGTCACCGATGCCCTCTGGCTTCGCCTGCTCGCCTGGCGCCAGGCCTTCGCCCAGGCCTTCGACCAGCCCGCCGCTCGCCTCGATCTGGAGCACGTCAGATCGGTCGAACTGGCCGTCCAGCAGTCGCCCGGCGGCTACGCCGCCGCCCTGGTGCTCGTCGGCTGGATGGCGTCGCGCCTCGGCTGGCGACTGGATCGCCGCACCGCCCATGGCTGGCGTCTCGCGGTGGACGGTCATGCCGTCGATGTCATCTGTGAGCCGTCGTCAACGCCCAACGCCCTGATCGAAATGGTCAGGCTCAGCGCCCCAACCAGCCGCTACCTCGCCCACATGCCGTCCCCCGAGGACATCGTCGTCGACTGCCAGTCCGACCTCGCCCCCATCACCCATGTCGCCGTTCGCCGTCCACCGCC
>DAOUIX010000037.1:0-15931 GCA_034423235.1 Chloroflexota bacterium
GTATAGCGCCGAGCGCGATTCCAACGGAAACCCACAAGCGGCATCTTGGAGGATTCAATAAGCACTCTGCCAAGCTCGACACTGGCCTTTAGGAGTCGCGCAAGGCAGAATCCCGCCATCTACGCGGCAACCAAGCCGCAGTCACAGAGGCACCCGCTCCATGAGCGAACAACTGCGAGTCACGGTGATAACCGAGCCCACCGCCTGGCACCTGGGCGCACTGATCGACGCGCTCCACAACGACGAAGTCGGTGAGGTCGCCGTCGGCGACGTCACCGGCGGCACGTTCGACGAGGTCCGCGAGGGCGGCGCCGGCAAGGTGTCTGCGACGTATACGGACCTGGACGAACTGTATCGCGACTTCCAGCCGCAGGTCGCGCTCGTGACCATGGAGCCGTGGCGCATGCCGCCTGTCATCACCCAGGCGTTGGAAGCCGGCGCGCACGTGTTCCACGAAAAGCCGGGCTACGTGGATATTGACGACTACCGGGCAATCTACCAGTTGGCGAAGAGCCGGAATCTACACCTCGCCATCGCCTATATCTCACGCGCCTACCCCATCGTTCAGGAAGCGCGGCGTCTGATCGCGGAGGGCTTTCTTGGCGACCTGCTGTCGTTCCAGGCCTGGTTCGTGGCCGACCAGGAGCGCACGATTCAGAATCCCGCGGCCCGCGAGCAATACGATGTCGCCGCTGGCGGATGGTTCTTCTCGAAGGAGTTGGGCGGCGGCGGACATCTGACGATTCTCGGATGCCACTACCTTGACCTGATTCGGCATATCGCCGGGTCCGATTTCAAGTCGGTCAGCGCCTTCTGCCGCAACGTCGGCGGGGAGGCGATTACGGTCGAAGACGCGGCGGTCGTGAATCTGGAGTTCCAGAACGGCATGGTCGGCAACCTGAACTCCGGCTACTACACCAGCAGCGCCGAATACGGCTCGTCCCGGCATAACGGCCTCATCATCTGGGGGCGCGACGGATGGCTGAAGTTCAACCCGAACGGCGAAGCCAACCAGGAACCCATGCAATGGGCGTCGTACAGCGGCGTCCAGGCCAGCGCGCCGCTTAAGTCCTGGACGTTCGACAAGGCCGGCGCCCTGAACAATCCCTACCGCGTCCTGACCGGCGAGTTCTTCCGCGCCTGCCTCGGCGAGGGTCCGCCGCCCATCGAGCCGGAAGCGGGCATGTGGGTGAACGAAGTGACGACCGCCGCGTACGCGTCGTCCGATTCAGGTCAGATGCTCTCGGTTTCGATCCCGGAGGTATAGGCCGAGCAGTTAGGTACTCGTCATGACGGTCCCGGCGCGGCTCGCGGAGGCCCAACCGGGGCGACAGCCATGAGCGCGGCCCCGCTGCGAGTCATTTCGGTTGGATTGGGCATTCGTGCGCAACAGCACCTGCGTGCTCAGATGGCGCTGCCGGATAAATTCAAGGCCGTCGGGCTCGTCGATATCCTTCCGGAGGCGTTCAAAGGCGCGCGCAATATCACCGGCCTGCCCGCGTCGGCCTGCTTCGAGAGCCTGACCGAGGCTCTCGCGGCAACGCCATGCGATGCCGTCGGGGTCTTTACCCCCGGCCATCTCCATACGTCCCCTATGGAAGAGGCCATCGCCGCCGGGAAGCATGTGATCGTCGAGAAACCGTTTACGTGCAGTCTGGAAGAGGCCGAACGCGTCGTGGCCGCCGCCGAGGCCAACGACGTGCGCGTGGTCGTCACCCAGAACGACCGGCTCTTTCACCCCTACCCACTACTGCGAGAGGTGATCGCCGACCGGCGCTACGGCGAACTGGGCGCCGTCACCATGGTTCACCACAACGCCCGCGGGCGCCCCTTCGAGAACGGTGACCCGCCGATGCATCTGTGGCACCAGGGTTCGCACCAGGTCGACTCATTGCTGTCGCTGGTCCAGCGGCCGCCGCGCTGCGTGTGGGGCGTGAACGCCACTCCCGCCAGCAGCAACTGGACGGCCGAACCGCACGTCTGCGCCATCATCACCTTTGATGGTCCGGTGATCGTCAGCTACACCGCCACGTCGGATGCCCAGGCCTACGAGATGTATCTGCGTCTGGAATTCTCGGAAGCCGCGGTGACCGTGCACGGCTTCTCGATGAACTCCACGGATTTCTCGCTGAAGGTCACACCGCGTCAACCTTTGGAGCGCTATCCCCGCTCGGAAGTCTTCCCCATCGGACGGGCCGAGCGCAGCGGCCGCTGGGCCGACATCGAACAGGAAATCTGGCGCGGATTCTGGTCTCATGTCATGGAGGGGCAGGACAACCCGTGCTCTGGGCGTAACAATCTCAAGACGATAGGCGTCCTGGACGCCATCATCCGCTCGAGCACCGAGCGAATCGCGGTGGAGTTGTAAGCCGGGGCCACTGGCACAGCAAGGGAGGGTCTGATGGGCAGCACTCTGAGAGCCGGCGTTGTCGGGCTGACGGGAATAGGCGCCCGCCCACCGATTCCGGCGCCAAAACACGGTTGGGGCATCTCGATGCCCCACTCGCACGCCTCCGCCTATCACTTCGTGGAGGACACCGAGCTGGTCGCCGTGTGCGACCTGCGGCAGGAGGCGATCGACGAGTTCGACGTCAACTGGCGCTCCCACGTCTCGGAAGTCAACTCCTACATCGATTACCGCGAGATGCTCGATCGGGAAAACCTGGACCTGATCAGCGTGGTCACCAGCGACCATGTCCACACCCAGATCGTGATCGATGCGGCCGAGGCCGGCGTCAAGGGCATCGTCTGCGAAAAGCCGATTGCCACCACGCTGGCCGACGCCGACCGCATGATCGAAGCCGTGGAAAAGGCCGGCATTCCCATGCTGATCGACCACGTCTACCGCTGGTGGTTCCCCTGGGCCGACGTGGGCAAGCTGATCGACGACGGTGCCATCGGCGACGTCGTCCGCATCATGTGCAACCAGGGCGGCCCCCGCGCCATGCTGTTCCGCAACGGCACGCACGTCTGCGACACGATCAACTGGTTTTCGACCGGCAATCCAACAGCGGTCTACGCCGTGGCCGAAAAGGGGTTCGAGGACTACGGCCCGCGCTACGCCAGCGATGGCGGCCATGACCCGGACACCGACCCCGCCCTCAGCATCATGATCGAGTACGACAACGATGTGCGCGCCTTCTGGAACGCCTGCAAGACCATGCCCGGGCGCTACATCGGGCCGTTCGACATCTGGGGCACCGAAGGCCGCATTCACCTGACCAACGACTACGCGGTGCTATACGACGACCCTGAGGAAGGCCTGCGCGGCCGGGAGCTGACGCCGACCCACTACACTCAGGGCCACATCGCCGGCCTGGTGACGGAACTCGTCGGCCTTATCCGCGACGGCGGCGAACCCAGCTGCGACGGTCGGAAGGCCAGGCAGGCTCTCGAGGTTCTTCTGGCGGCGCTCCAGTCGCAGGCCGGCGGCAACGTGCGCGTTCAACTGCCCATCACCGACGCCTGAGCGAGCGAGAGGCAATAGCCGCGCATCCCGCAGCCCGGCCGGTCAGCGCGCCTTGGCGCGCTGACCGAGTACCCGGCCTGCAAGTTCTTGTCGCGCTCAGCCTGGCCCTCGTGGTGCTGTTGGGCGCGTGTGAAGCTGCCAAGCCGGATGCCCAGCCGACGCCCACAGTTGAGCCTCAGCCGCCACCGACGACCGAGCCGATACCGGAGGTCACGCCCGAACCCACGCCGCTTGACGCGCTCGAGGCCAGGCGATGGGACGCCGCCCTGCGCGTCTGCGACGCGCTCGAAAACACCCTGCTCGTCGGCGAACCGGCTTTTTTCCTCGGGGCGCTGCAGTTTGCTCAAGACCAGGGCATGCGACGGTCGGAGTTGGCTGAGGCCATGCAGCGCGAGTGCCCCGGTCCGTTCGGCGCGCTGCGCTATGAACCCGACCTCATGACCGAGTTCGAAAAGCTGCCCTGACCCGGTGGTCACCCGAAGTGAAGGCCGCTTAGCATGGGGACTCGCGGAATCTCCGGGAGCAGGTCGCAGGCATGTATGACGTAGTCGTCGTCGGCGCGGGCGTCATGGGCAGCGCCACCGCCTATTGGCTCAGCCGGGCCGGCAAGCGCGTGGCCCTGCTCGAACAGTTCAGCCCCGCGCACGTGCGCGCGTCGTCCGCTGACGAGTCACGCACGATCAGGTACCAGTACCGCGGCCAGGCGGCCTATACCCGGATGGTGGCCGGGGCGGTAGAGCTGTGGAAGGAGTTCGACCGGTGGTCAGGCACCGACTTCTACCGGGAAACCGGGACGCTCACCCTGCAAACCCGACCGGACTTCGAACCGCTGCTCGATGGCTACCAGGGTCTGTGCGATCTGGGCTACACGCCCCGCTGGCTCGACGCCGCCGACGTTCGGCGAGAGTTTCCCCAGTTCGCGAACGTGGACTCCGGCTACATCATGGAGGGTGTTGGCGGCTATATAGCCGCGGGACCCGCGACTCGTGCACTGGCCAACGCCGCGGCCGAACAGGGCGCAGACGTATTCACGGACGCTGAAGTGGTCGACCTACGCCAGTCCGGCGGGCGCATCATGTCCGTGGAAACCAAAGACGGACGCACATTCGAAGGCGAAGCGTTCGTAATCACGGCCGGCCCCTGGACCGCCCGCCTGCTGCCGAATCTTCCCGTCCGCGTGCAACCAACCGCCGCTCGCCTGCACTACCTGAAGCCGGAGGAACCGGCTGCGTACGAATTCCCGCGCCTCACGCCGTTCTCCGTCATGGACACCCAGTTCTACGGTTTCCCCGTGCATTGGCGAGGCTGCGTCAAGGTCGCCGACGACATGATCGGCGAGCCGTTCGATCCCGACCGCGATCGCGAGCACGAGGACCCGGTGGCCCTGGCCAAGCTACGGGACTTCCTGGACCGCCATATGCCGGGCCTCCGCGACGCCGAAATCATCTACAGCAAGACCTGCACCTATTCGATGACCCCCGACTCGGACTTCATCATCGACCGCGTGCCGAGCCTCGACAACGCGCTCGTGGCGGCCGGCTTCTCAGGGCACGGATTCAAATTTGGCATCCTGATCGGCCAGATCATGGCCGACCTGGCGACCCGCAGCGCCACGTCCTGGGATCTCAGCCGCTTCCGGCTAAGCCGCGAGACTTCGGCCGTCAGCCAGCACTGGTAGGCGACGAGCCGCTAGCGATCAGTCGCGCCAGACTTCGCCGAACAGCCGCAGCCAGTTGCCGCCCAGGATCTTGCGAGCGTCGTCTTCGCCGTAACCCCGGCGCAGCAGCCCCTCCGCCACGTTCACGAACTCCAGCGGCCCGGCAAAGCCATGCAGGAGCCGGAATGGCTGCGGGACCTCGCCCGACGACAGAAACGGCTCGTGGCCATGCGAGGCGCCGATCCAGGCGAACCACTCGCGGGTCTGACCCATGCAGAAGTCGGTTCCAATCGCAACCTGATCCGGACCGACCATGTCCACCAGGTAATCCACGGCGTCCAGGTAGTCGTCCAGCGTTGAGTCATAGCCGTGGCGGTGGTGGTTGGGGAAGGCATTGGCGCCCACCACGCCGCCCTTGGCGGTGAGGGCGCGTATGGCCTCATCGGTCTTGTTGCGCGGATAGTCCGTCTGGGAACGCGCGTTGGCGTGGGTAAAGGCCACCGGCTGCTCGGAGTGCTCAATGGTGTCCAGCACCGTGCGGTCGCCCACGTGCGACAGGTCAATCAGGATGCCCAGCTTGTTCATCTCCCGGATCGCGGCTAGGCCAAGAACGCTCAATCCCTCGTCCGTACGCTCCCAGCAGCCGTTGCCGAACAGATTCCGCTCGTTGTAGGTGAGTTGAACGATCCGCACGCCCAGCGCGTGAAAGAGCCGGAAACGCCGAACGTCGCTCTCCACCGGCGTCGCGTTCTGCCAGCCCAGGATGATCCCGGTGCGTCCCTCCGCCTTCGCCGCATGAATGTCGGCCACCGTGTGAATCGGCCTGATGTACTCGCTGAACTCCTCGAACCAGTGCAGCCAGGTGGTGATGTTGTCCAGGGTCTCCTGGAAGTTGTGCCAGATGGCCGACGTCGCGTTACAGGCCGTGACGCCGCCGTCGCGCAGTTCACGAAAGATCTGCTCCGCGCCCCAGTTGCTGGTATCGAGACCGTCGATAACCACGGCCGACTCAAAGAGGCGGCGAGCCGCCCCGCTGGGAACCAACTGCTCAGTCGTCATCGCCGCCTCCGCTGGGCTAGCCCCATGCCTCACCGTGCGTGAGCATAACCGTAGCCGTTCCGGGCGGTGGCGAATACCGTCGGTCGGTGCGACCTGGCTTCGCCGCACCTGCCGGATGTCGGCTATCCCTTGCCGTTTCTAGCCAGGGCCAAAGTGTTGCTGCGCAATGCGGTAGATTCCCGCGTCCCGCGGTCGGAGACCTCGTCCTCAGAGTCTGGAGCGCTAGCCCGTGATCCTCACTGCCCTGGCCATGGCCTTCATCACCTTTCTGATTCTCTCCAACATCATTGCGGTGAAGTTGATCGCAATCGGCGGCTTTGTGCTCACCGCCAGCATCATCACCTACCCGTTCACGTTCCTTCTGTCCGACACCATCGCGGAGGTCTACGGACGCAAGATCGCCACGCGGATCATCTGGCTGGGGTTCGTGTTCAGCCTGGTGATGGTCCTGATTCTCTTTCTCGGTCAGATATTGCCTGGGGCTGAGGCCTGGGACGCCCAGGCGGGCTACGAGCGAATCCTGGGCAGCGTGCCGCGCATCGTGCTGGGGTCGATGGTGGCCTATCTGATCGCCCAGAACCACGACGTCATCGCCTTCCACTTCTGGCGCAGGGTCACCAAGGGGCGCTATCTCTGGTTGCGCAATACCGCCTCCACGGTGGTTTCGCAGGCCATCGACACCGTCGTGTTCGTGGCGATCGCGTTTGCGGGAACGATTCCCACCGACGTGCTCATCAACACGATCGTGACCCTCTACGTGGCCAAGATCATCGTGGCCGTCGTCGACACGCCGCTGGTCTACGCCATGGTCGCCGCGATTCGGCGACACGGAAAACGGATCGAACAAGCGCTTCCCGTCGGTATCGGGTAGTCGGCGACTGGGAGCAGCGGCGCGCGGCCGACGCCATCGGACGACTACCGAGTCGTCGATCCGCGGCTGTCCGATGCGTCCTAGTATGCTTCGTGTCTGAACATGCGCGGTTGACTCGCACGCGAAAGTGAGCCTGAGATGGCGGATGAGTGGCAAGAACTTCGGGTTTCAAACGACGTGCTGGACGATCCGCCCAAACTGCGCGCTCGGATGGACACCGAGGGCTACGTCTTCCTGAAGGGGCTCTTCAACCCTGACGACATGCTCTCGTTGCGGCGTGCGATGACCGCGAAGCTGCAACAGCACGGCTGGTTACAGGCGGGCACGGATCCAATGGACGGCATTGCCGTCATCGAGGCGCAGTGCACCGAGGGCGACGTCGGTTACACCGACGTGTACCACGAGGTCTACAAGCTGCAGGCCTTCCACGAGTCCGGGCACTGGCCCGTAATCATGGACACCATGGAGAAGATCATCGACGCACCGGTGCTCTCCCATCCAATGAAAATCGCCCGCATCTGGTTTCCCCAGTACACCGACCACACCACGCCGGCGCATCAGGACTTCGTCCATTTCCAGGGCACGTTTGACACGTTCACCTGCTGGGCGCCCGTCGGCGACTGTCCGGAGGAATTAGGCGGACTTGCCGTGGTGCCGGGGACCCACAAGGTCGGCAAGGTCGTCGATCACCACTTTTCCCTCGGGGCGGGCTCGCTGGTCGTGGACGAACAGGTCCAGGAAGGCCCCTGGCACTCGACCAACTACGAGATTGGCGACGCCTTGCTGTTCCACAGTCTCACGGTCCACAAGGCCCTGCCCAACGTTACCGAGGACCGCATGCGCATCTCGCTGGACAACCGCTACCAGTCCGTCCACGAGCCGATCGCCGAACACATGCTCACGCCGCACCTGTCGCAGGACAACGCCTACGACTGGGACGATGTCTATGCCGACTGGTCGGACGACTCGTTGAAGTACTACTGGACCGGCCGTGACCAGGCGACCGTTCCGCGCGACATGAGCTACGGCGAGCGTGGGTTTGCCGAAGCTCTGGACCGCGCCATGCAAGGCGACCCGTCGGCGCGCCTGCACCTCGAGCGCATCGTGCGTCGGGATCCCGCCTCGGACAACGCGCGCAAGGCCGCCGCGGCTCTGGCGACCTGATCTTCGCGGCGCGGCAATTCGCCTGAGCGAACGGCGTTCGTATCGCTTGTCGCCGCCGCTAGCCCTGCGGGCCCCGCCTGCCCTGCAGATCGCGGAGTAGCTGATTCCGGACGGAAGTTACGGTCACTGCAGGGCCGGCTGGGCCGGCATCCTCGCCCACCCGCTCCACCACGGCGCCCGAGTAGTAGTGCGTCAGAATCTCGTCAAATGAATGACCGTCCATGGCCATGCCCTTCGCGCCCCACTGGCTCATCCCCACGCCGTGCCCGAAGCCGCGCCCGTTGACGATCAGTCGAGGCGGAAGACGAAACTCAGCGACGTCCAATGTCCCGCGTACAAGCTGTACGCCAGCCGGCGCCTCGGCGAAGGCCACGCTGCGACGCCGCTGTTCCAGGGAATAACCGTCGGCTTGCATCGCTGCCACACGGCGCGGCGTTGGGTTCAGCAGCACCAGGCGTTCACCGGGCACGGTTCGAAATTCGGCAAATGCACTGGGCAGACCCAGGGTGATTCGAATAGCGTCGCCGGACAGGGTCACCGCGCCTTGATCGCCGAGAAGTCTGACCTGCGCGGGCTGCCCGCTCTGGGCGGTGCGCAGCACGCGAACCTCGCTGAGTTCCCCAAGAACGCCGCTGGCCGTCTGGATATCGGCCAGCCGGCCCAGCGGAATGGCCCGGGTCCAGCGGTAGCCCTCCGCCCCCCAGGCGGTGCTCAGGGCTTCCACGTCGCGTGGCGATGGCACCCCGCGCAGATACGGCACGTCCCGTCCCCACACGTCCACCGCGCTGGTCGTGTGATCGCCCATGTTCGAGGCGTAGTACGCCGCGATGAGATAGCCCTCATACATCGCCACAACGCCTGACGTCTCTTGCACCGCCTGAATCGTCGACGGGTACTCACCCGCCACACCGCGGTAGGCCTGGCAGAACTGCGAGTCGCAGACGTCGTAGTCGGCCGACGGATCCACCTTTTGCAGGGCGTAATTGCGCGCGGCCACGGCCTGAGCCTTAAGGGCTTCGACTTCCCAGGTCGGTGGAATCTCAGACCCCACAACCGACGCCAGGTAGTCGGCCAGCCGCAGTTCGTTCATGACCTGCGGGTCGCCGCCGCTGAAGTCGACCCGAACCCGCCCGCGATACGGACGGTCGTTGATGGTCGTGACATCGGCCAGATCCCGCGGCTGGATATCGATTAGTTGCGGAAACGGCGCCAGGGTCCGAGGTCCGATGTGCAGGCCCGCGCGCGGTGTTGTCAGCGCCGGGGCAACACCGACTTCCGAGCGCACCACCCGGCGGTCGCGGCGCTCGCGCCCGTCCCAGCCGTACGGCCCGATGAGGATCTGCCCGTTCGGTCGCGGTCCATCGGGTGTCCGAACCGCCAGCGCGTCGACTATCGGCGTCGTGTCGACGGCCGGAAGCCGCAGATAGCGCAGGGCCCAGCCGACGGTCATCGCGGAAGGCTCCGCCGGGAGCGGTCGCGAGTCCACCTGCACCGTCGCCGTCGGTGGTGGGACCAGCCGCAGGGCGCCGGGCGCCACGGTCAACTGGACCCGGATGGTCTCCGGCAAGGTTGGGGCGGCGGCGGACGGCGGCATGCCGAAAACGAACAAGACCGCCAGGGCCAGAACAACGCAAATGGCCCGTCCGGCCATCCAGCCGGACGGGCCATGGAACCAGCGGCTAGCTGGTGGGTTCTTCCTTCTTCTTCGCTGGAGGTGTCTCGGCGTCGTCAGCCGCGGCCACGGTGGTCCCGGAGGCGTCTGTCGCCTCGTCCTCGCCGTCGCCTTCGCCTTCTTCGTCCTCCTCATTGCGCGCCTCTTCGCGGAATTCGCGCACGCTGGTGCCGAGCGCACGGCCGATTCCCGCGATCCGGCCAGCGCCGAAGACGGCGATGACGATGAGCAGAATGATGATGAGCTCGAACGGTCCAACGTTGAAGGGCATGTCCCTCCTCTTTCTCGTGAGCGATTAGCCGCCGGGCAACCCGCTGGTCCCGCCTGCACCGTGCAGGCCGTCGGACCACAACGATGCGGGTTGCGGACCTACCGGGTGCACATGCACCTGAAAGCCCGGTTCCCGAAGCGGCGCACCGGTCACCGTAACGATACGCGATTGTGCCACCCCAGCCGCGGTCGTACGGGCATTTCCACACCATCTAGCCGCGGGCGGCCAGCGCGCGGTAGCCGAAGTCCAGCAGAATCTCGGCGTCGGCCAGTCGGTCGTCGCTGCCCATCAGCACCACCATCAGCCGCCGGGATCCGCGCTGCGCCGCCGCAATCAGGTTCCCGCCGGCCTCCGCCGTCTGTCCGGTCTTGACGCCAATGGCCCCTTCGTACGTCCAGAGCAGATCGTTGAGATTCCGGACGCTGTACGTCCGGTTGGCGGATCCTGCCGGAATCACGTGGACTTGAGTGGCCACGATCTGCGCGAGCAGTGGAAATCGATCCATGGCGTCGGCCGCCAGCACGGCCAGGTCAAACGCGGTGCTGTACTGGTCGTCGGCGTCCCGTCCGCTGGGATTCGCAAAGCGCGTGTCGTTCAGTTCAAGCCGGCGGGCCAGGTCATTCATCTGGGCCACCGTGTAGTCGTTGCCGCCGATGCCGTCGGCAATGGTGACCGCGGCGTCGTTGGCCGATGGCAGCAGCAGCGCGAACAGCAGATCGTGCAGCGTTAGCACTTCGCCCGGCTGCAGGCCGGCCAGCACGGCTGGCTCGGCCGCCGCGTACTCGGGAATCTGAATGCGCGTATCCGGCGGCGCCTGCTCCAGCGCCACAATGGCCGTGGCGAGCTTGGCCAGGCTCGCTGGCGACCGTCGCTCGCCAGGGTTCTTGGCGAACACGATCGTCCGCTCGCCCATATCCACCAGCAGCGCGGCGCTGGCTGAGATCGGCGGCGCCTCCACCGGCCGGGTGAACGGGCTGTCGATAAACGGCGCGGCCGTCGGCGCGCGTTTCGAGCGGACTCGCGACGCTTCGGGCGCCAGCTGGTTCAACACGCCGCCGGCGTCGGGCGGCGGTGGCTCCACGGACGACAGCAAACGAACGAAAAGCAAGCCCCCGGCAAGCGCCAGCAGCGAGATGAACATGATGCTGGCGGCCTGGCGCAGTTGGTTGCGCCGCGCGTGCTCGGCCTTGGCCACGGCCGATCGCTCGCGCAGGCGCGCATGATAAATCGGCGGCGGAATAGCCGCCGGGCGGCGGCGGATGGGCCGGGCGAACAGGGCATCCTGCGACCAGGCGTCGTCGTCCAGATCGCGCCGAGAGGGAGCGCTTCGACTCATGGCCGTTGCGCTTCGAGGTAGTCCAGGCTGCGCCGGTACTCATCCTCGCTGATCAGCCGTTCGCTCATGTAGAGGTTCAACATGGCGGGCAGCGTGACGATCGAGATCAGGCGCAGACCGTGGTATTCCAGCTGACGGGCGGCGCCCACGTCGCGGTCAACCAGCACGATGACGTCGCGAATCAGCAGCCCTTCGTCGCGCAGCGCGGTGGCGGTCCGGATGACCGATCCGCCGGACGTGATCAGGTCGTCCACGAGCAAGACGTGCTGGCCGGGCAGAAAGCGCCCCACGATCTCGAGCCCCGCCGGCCCCGACTCCGGCTTGACATAAATCAGCGGCGTGTCGGTAGCTAACGAATAGGCCGTGGCGAGGTGGAGGCCGCCCATCGGCACACCGGCCACCAGCTCAAACGGCTCCGCCTGTTGGTGGCGGCGGGTTTCGGCCAGGTTGGCGGCGTCCCGTACCAGCGCTGCCGCCGTCCGCAACGCTGAGGGCACTGCCACCAGGCGCTTGGGGTCAACGTAGACCGGGGAATTCACCGTGGACCGGCCCAGCGTGTAACGGCCGAACTGGATACCGCCCAGTTCGTAGATCTGCCGAGCCAGGTCAAGGGCGCTGAGTTCGTCCGTGAGCGCTTCTCCGCGTGTGTGGCAAACAGCCGCCAGCGGTCCCGCCAACGCCCCCCAAGGCGGACCGGGCGTGCCGCGATTATTGTCAAGTTGATTTGGCCGGTCAAGACTTTCACGGCGGCCGCCGCCCACGCGGCCTCCGCCTTTCGGTGCATGCACGCATCGGCCGGCGCCGGATAGCGCGTCCGGGGAACGGGTCGGTGGCTCGCGTGGGACAATCGCTCTGCGGGCGGCAGCGCCGGCGCTGCGCTCCGGCCAGCACTCACCACCGGGACATTTCCGATCAGGATTCTCTGGCGACTCATCCTTTACCTGCGCACGCAGAAACTGCTGCTCGCGGGCATGCTCGTCACGCTCACGCTCGGGTCGTTGCTGCGTACGCTGCCGCCCACCCTGAGCAAGATCGCCATCGACGACGGCGTATTGGCCGACAACCTGGGTGTGCTGTTCGTCACGATCGGCCTCTTCGTCGGCGCGGTTGTGCTGTCAAACGTCGCCATGGCTGGGCGTCTCTACGCCGCCCGCTACAGCGCACAGAAGGTCATCCACGACATCCGGAATGATCTGTACACCCATCTCAGCGCCAAGTCGATGAGCTTCTTCGACCGTCACCAGACAGGTGACCTCATGTCCCGCGTCACCAACGACGTGAACATGATCCAGTTCTTCTTCACCATGGCCGGCACCGTCATCCTGTCCTCGATCGCTCTCACGGCCATGAACTTGATCTTTATGTTCGCGCTGGACTGGGTAATGGCGCTGGCCATCCTGGGCCTGGTCCCCTTCTTCATCGCCATGCAGTCGGTGGCCAAGCGGGTCGTTCCACTCTTTCGACGGTCGAATCAGCAAATGGGCGTCGTGAACGTCGAGATTCGTGAGGCCATCTCCGGCATCAAGGTCATTCAGGCCTTCGGCCGCGAGCAGTACCAGGAAGAGCGCTTTGATCGAGAGAACTGGACGCTGCGCGACCTCCGCACGCGCGTCTTGCGCACATTCGCCCTCTACTCCCAGGGTATTGAGCTGATTGCCGGCGCTGCGACGGCGCTCATTCTCGGTCTCGGCGCTTGGCGGGTTGTCAACGGTGAATTCACGCTCGGCGGCCTCGTGGCCTTTCAGGGCTACCTGCTGCTGATGCTGGCGCCCACCCGCTTCCTCGGCTTCGCCGTCCAGATCACCCAGCAGGCCGTGACCTCGGGCGAGCGCGTGTTCCAGATCATCGACACCCCGCTGGACGTGCAGGAGAAGCCCGAGGCCCATCCGCTCCCCGAAGTGCGTGGCGAGATTGCATTCGACCGCGTCACCTTCCAGTACGGCGACCGCGATCCAATCCTGCGCGACGTTTCGGTCCATGTGCCCGCCGGCGGCTCGCTCGCCATCGTCGGGCGCAGCGGCTCAGGCAAGAGCACCCTGGCCAACCTGCTGCCCCGCTTCTACGACCCCACCAACGGCGCCATCCGGGTCGACGGACACGACCTGCGCGACATCCGGCTGCAGGACCTCAGGTCGCGGATTGGAATGGTCATGCAGGAGACCTTCCTGTTCAATATGACCGTGGCCGACAACCTGCGGTTTGGACGCAAGAACGCCAGCCACCAGGAACTGGAATCGGCCGCGCGCATGGCCGCCGCGCACGAATTCATCACGGAATTGCCCCAGGGCTACGACACCCTCATCGGCGACCGCGGCGTACGGCTCTCCGGCGGCCAGCGCCAGCGCATCGCCATTGCCCGCGCCCTCCTCGTGCGACCCGCCATCCTGGTGCTGGACGAAGCCACCTCCAGCGTGGACACCCGCACCGACCGGGCCATCCAGCGCGCGCTGGAGCAGTTAATGCTGGAGCGCACCACCATCGTGATTGCCCACCGCCTGTCGACGATTCGGCGAGTCGATCAGATCATCGTGGTCGACGACGGCCGGATCGTTGCGCACGGCGCCCACGAGGAACTCCTGGCGAACAGCGACGACTACCGGGCCATCTATGAATTGCAGTTTCGGCTACAGGAGGAATCCCGTGGTGACTAAGGTCGACGGGCGGGTCAGGGTCTGATGGGTATGCGTCAGACGTACGTTGATACCTCCAACCTGAGCGGCCGGACGGTCACCAGCACCCTGCGCCGGCTCCTGTACTACGTCGGCCTGCACCGGAAGGCAATTGGAATTGCCTTCCTCGCCCTATCGGCGGCCTCACTCCTGAACATGGTGCCGCCCTGGGCGTTGAAGATCACCGTCGACGACTTCATTCCGCGGGCGGACGCCGCCGGAGCATTGCGCATCGCCGGAGCGCTGATGCTGATCTACGCAGCCCGCGGCGCCCTCAACTACCTGAACTTCTACCTCTTCGCGCGCAGTAGTCAGACCATCGTCTACGAGCTGTCACGCGACATGTTCATTCGGCTCGTGCGCCACTCCATGCGCTTCTTCGAGGGCCAGCGAACCGGCGAGACGGTCTCGCACCTAACGGCGGACGTCACCGCCGTCCAGCAGGCCATGCAGGGCCAGGTGCTCACGGCCGGCGCCGGCATCGTCACGATGGGGCTATACCTCGTGGTCATGCTGACGCTCGACTGGCGCCTCACCCTGGTCATTCTCTCCGTCGTGCCCCTCATGCTGATCGCCAGCGTCATCACCGCGCGCATGCTGCGCGTGCGCTACCGCCGCGTGCAGGAATCCATCGCCAACATCAATACCGCTATCGAGGAGAACGTCAGCGGCGTTCGCGTCAGCCGTGCGTTCGCCCGCGAAGAAGCCGATACGCAACGCTTCCAGACCGAGAACCGCGCCAACCTGCAGGCCAACCTCAACACGACGATGGTTGAGTCCATCGCCACGCCGCTGATCGAGGGCCTCAGCACCCTCAGCGTGGCGGCCATGCTGGCCTACGGCGGTTGGCAAATCACCATCGGCGAAATGCAACCGGGCACGCTCATCGCGTTCCTCGCCTACATCCAGATCTTCCATCAGCCGCTGACCGAACTCGTGCGCGTCAACTACGTCGTCCAGTCCGGCCTGGCCGCGGCCGACCGCATCTTCCAGTTCATGGACGTACCGCGACACATCGTCGACCGGCCCTCCGCCGTGGACCTGGTCCAGCCGCGCGGACGCGTCGAATTTCGCAACGTCGACTTCAGCTACGACGGCACGACGCCGGTGCTTCAGGACATCTCCGTGACCGCCGAGCCTGGCCAGACCGTCGCCCTCGTCGGTGCCACCGGATCAGGCAAGACCACCATGGTCAACCTCATCGCCCGCTTCTACGACCCCACGTCGGGCCAGATCCTGATCGACGGCAACGATCTGCGCGATCTGCGCATGGAAAGCCTCCGCTCGCGCCTCGCCTTCGTGCCCCAGGAGACCTTCCTCTTCAGCGGCGCCATCGCCGAGAACATCCGCTACGGAAACCCCGACGCAACCGACAGCCAGGTCGCTGCGGCCGCGGCGCTGGCCCGCGCCGACGAATTCATCGAGCAACTGGACGACGGCTACGAAACCATCGTCGGCGACGGCGGGCTGCGGCTCTCACGCGGCCAGCAGCAGCGCGTGGCGCTCGCCCGCGCCATCCTCGCCGACCCGGCCGTACTCGTGCTTGACGAAGCCACCTCCGATATCGACACCGAATCCGAATACGAGATTCAGCAGGCCCTGGTCCAGGTCATGCGCAACCGCACCAGCTTCGTCATCGCCCACCGGCTCTCTACCATCCGCAACGCCGACCTCATCGTTGTCCTGGACGATGGCCGCATCGTCCAGCGCGGCGCCCACACCCACCTCATCGCCCAACCCGGCCCCTACCGCGACCTCCACGC
>DAOUIX010000038.1:0-3844 GCA_034423235.1 Chloroflexota bacterium
GGGGAAGGGTGGGCCGTGGTGGCCGAGGTCGCGGGCGAAGGGGACCATGTCGTGGGCGGTGTAGGTGAGGCGGAGAACATGGTGGCGGATGAGATCAGCGGCGGTGCGGCTGCCAAACGATCGGTCGTAAGCGTAGGTGGGTAGGACGGGAAACTGCTCTACGGAGTACCAAGTCAAGTGCTGTCCTTGAATTTTCTGACGAGCAACGAAGTCAAGCGCAAATGAGTTTAGGCATGCAAGCAATAGGGAGGCGTTGCTTTTGAAACTCTGCAGGTCGTCCGAGTCGGGCATTAACAGCGGCAATGTGTGTCCAAAACCGGCACGCGGCACGATTGAGGCGATGACCGTTCGCGCGTTCGTAGGCGACGTGATGTCCTTGAATGCTACTGCCCAGCCCAGTTCTCCGGGCCAATCCAAGTCTTTTTCGGCAACCCAGAACCGAGAATCTGGCAACCAGTTTGGGTCGGCGTGCTCGTCTGATGTGGTTGTTTGCGGCTGGGCGGGCCTATGAACGTTTCGCGGATTGATCGCCACACTAGCCGCGCGGTGGTCGAATGCCTGCACCATCTTGCCCTCGTACAGCGGCAGATACTGATCCTTGCCGCGCTTCCAGCGATTGCCCCGCACCGGGTAGAAGCCTGCGTCCGCTAGCTGTTTGGTAGTTCGGAAGAAACCAGAGTCGGATGTCATGTTGAAGAGTCCTTGCAAAAACCGAACTGGCCAAGTCCTGCTCTCTGTTCCCTGCGATCGGTCAGCAAGCACCGGGTAACGCTGATAGACACCCCGGGTGACTTCGGCGTCACGACGTGTGCGAAATACGGGAGCCGTTCCTGTGTTGGGATTTACGCGGGCGAAGTCATCGGGACTCAGCGTGAAGCTGCGGTCGGGGTCGGTGATGGCGGCGATATCGGGCAGGAAGAAACCGCAGCGCGTTTCAGCGAAAGCGCGTTGCTCGCCGCCGACGATGAGAGCGCAGAACTTGAATCGGGCATGAACGTCCGGGAAGAATGGCGGCAGGTCGCTGCCCAGGCGGCGGTTCTCGAAGTCATAGATGCCAGCGACGCGGCCGCTGGTCGAAACCGACTTGAAGAAAAGGGCAGCGGTCTTGTCACCGTAGATGCCGGAAGGCGTGAGTAGTCCAACAAGGCCGCGGGACTTGACCAACCGAAGGGCGCGTTCCACAAATAGGGAGTCGGAGTTAGTCACTTGTGACTGGGCGTGCTATACTTAGGCACGGCCAACGAGACAGGTGACCGCATGGACCTCATCCGAATCTTCGACCAGTTCCCGGACCAAGAATCGTGCATCGAGCACCTGGAGCGCGTCCGCTGGGGCAACCGCCCGACGTGCCCGAAGTGCGGCAGCGAGCGGATCGGCCATCGCGCGGACGGCATCGGCCGCCGCAACTGCCACGCGTGCCACTACAGCTTCACCGTGCTGGCCGGCACCATCTTCTCGAAGACCCGAACCGATCTCCGCAAGTGGTTTCTGGCGATTGCCCTGGTGCTGAACGCGAAGAAGTCCATATCGAGTCCGCAGCTTGGCCGCGACCTGAATGTCCCACAGAAGACCGCGTACCGCATGCTGATGAAACTGCGGAGCGCGATGGTTGACGAGCACGACCTGATGGTCGGCATCGTCGAAGCTGACGAAGCGTACATCGGCGGCAAGCCGCGCAAGCGCAACCGCCACGGCGATGACGATCAGCCGCCCGCGCCCCGCGGCCGCGGCACCCGCAAGCAACCGATCATCGGCGTGGTGGAGCGCGGCGGCAAAGTCGCAGCCGAACCGTCCGCTCGCGTGCGAGGGAAAGACCTGCAAGCATTCATCGAGCGGCACGTCGACAAGGACGCGTCGGTTCTAATCACCGACCAGTGGCCGGCCTACCGGCGCGTTGGCCGGACGATGCGCCATGCGGTTGTGGACCACGCCGCCCGCTACGTGGACGGCATGATCCACGTGAACACGATGGAATCGTTCTGGGCGCTCCTGAAGCGGGCCTGGTGGGGCGCGCATCACCACTACTCGAAGCGACACGCGCACGCCTATGTGACCGAGGCCTGCTACAAGTTCAACGTGCGCGACAACCCGCAAGCGTTCGACGTGTTCCTGCGCGACGCGATGGCCGCCGCATGACCTGGACGAACCAGCTCTACTACGGCGATTGCCGAACGGTCATGCTGAACTTCCCGCTCAACTACATCGACCTGATCTACCTGGACCCGCCGTTCAACTCGCAGCGGCAGTACAACTCGATCTACAAGGACGAAACTGGCCAACCGTTGCCGGACGAAGTGAACGCGTTCGCCGACATGTGGGAGTACAACTCGGAAACCGAACGCGCGGCGCGTGAGATGCCGATCCTGATGCAGCATTCCGGCATGGACGACGCCACCGTGAAGCTGTGGGAGTTGTGGCTGCGGGCTTTGCGCTACACGCAGCCGCGCTTGCTCGCCTACCTGGTGCACATGACCGAGCGGCTGCTGCTGATGCACCGCGTGCTGAAGGACACGGGATCGATCTACCTGCACTGCGATCCAACGGCCAGTCACTACTTGAAAGTCGTGATGGATGGCCTCTTCGGCCACGGCAACTTTCGCAACGAACTCATCTGGAAGCGCACGTCCGCCCACAGCGGCGCCCGGCGCTACGGGCCGATCCACGACGTGATCCTGTTCTACTCGAAGTCCGACCGCTACACGTGGAACCGCGTCTATCAGGCGTACGACCGCGAGTACGTGGACGGTCACTATCGCTACAAAGACGACGATGGGCGGCGGTACCGGACGGGTGATCTCACTGGCGCTGGCACGCGCGATGGCGAGTCTGGGCGGCCGTGGGGCGGCTACGATCCAACGGCCGCCGGACGGCATTGGGGTATCCCGCGCACGTTTCCTGGCAGCGAGTCCATGCCAGCAGGCGTGATCGATGGATTAGAGCACCTAGATGCTGAAGGGCGAATCTACTGGCCGAAGCGCACGGGCGGCGTACCACGCTTCAAGCGATATCTGGACGAGATGCAAGGCGTCGCCGCCCAGGACGTGCTCACCGATATCTCGCCTATCGGTTCGCAGGCGATTGAACGCATGGGCTACGCCACACAGAAGCCGCTCGCGCTGATGGAGCGGTTGATCGAAGCGTCAAGCAACCCCGGCGACGTCGTGCTCGACCCGTTCTGTGGATGCGCCACCACCATTGAAGCGGCGCACAAGCTGCGACGGCGCTGGATCGGCATCGACCGCGCGTATCACGCGGTCAACCGCGTCGTGCGTCTCCGCCTGGGCGAGCGGTGCGGCCTCATCGAAGACCGCGACTTCACCATCGACGGCGTGCCGGAAACGCTGGAAGCGGCGGAGGCCAAGTGGCGGCATAACAAGTTCGAGTTCCAAGAATGGGCCATCGAGTCGGTTGACGCGTTTCCCACAGCGCGGCGGACGGGCGACGGCGGAATCGACGGCCGCCTGTACTTCCACGTGCCTGGCGAGGATCGGCTGCAAAGCATGACCGTTGAAGTGAAGGGCGGCGTGAACGTGAAGATCGGCGACGTGCGCGCGCTCCGCGGCGTGCTGGAGCGTGACGACGCGCAGATGGCGGGACTGATCCTGATGCGACCGCGCAGCGCCGGCCAGACGCGCAACTTCCAGAAGGAGATGGCCGACGCCGGTACGTTGCGCGTGCTCGGCATCGACTATCCGCGGATGCAGATCCTCACGGTTGACGAGATTCTGGCGGGGCAGCGGTTCGAGACACCGACCGTGGCAGGTCGTCACCTACCGCAAGCGGTGCTCCCAGGGTTGCCGAACGCGTGAGTGTAGCAGCCGTAAGTCACAAGTGACTCATTCCG
>DAOUIX010000039.1:0-4722 GCA_034423235.1 Chloroflexota bacterium
TCGAAACTGGCGGCGCGGCGGCCGCGTCGGTGTGGATGGCGTTCGTGCCGCCCCTTCCCATCGGGGACTGCACCGCCGCTGACAGAGCGCCACCTTCCCGAATAGCCCGCACCCGAACGCACCCTGTTGCTGCTCCGACATGCTAACTCCGGCTAGTCACAGCTTTCTTGGAGTTCTAGTCGGTGTGGCGCGACTCGGTTCCGCCTCTATATTGAGACTTCCCAACGGAACGTTCGCAGTACAGTCCCTTTAGGCCTACCAAGCTTCACGCCAGACCGTACCGGACCGCCGAGGGCCACCTCCTTGGCCACGCCGCCGCGCCGGGTGCGGCGGCGTACGTCGCCTGACATGTGAGGGGCGCTCTCCCTGCTTGGCGGGCCTGCCCTGATGACCGCATTTGGTCACTTGCCTTAAAGACTTGCGCAGACCTTCTTGCATGTGACACGCTCCTTTTTGAGACAAGGTCTCAATAACACGGAGGGTGACCAGGAGATGCTTCGACGAATGGCCATTACGCTGGTGGCGGCTCTGGCATTGCCAGTGGCCGTAGCTTGCGGGGAACGCGACGACAGGCCGCCAGCGGCTGCAACACCCGCGCCGGTGACTGCCGCGGCCACCACGCCGACCGCAGCGCCGCCGACGGCAGCAGCCACGGCCTCACCCGCGCCGTCGCCAACGGCCCGAACTTCTGAACAGCCGGCAGCTCCGGCCGCTGACGCCGAGACGGCACGCCCCACCCTGAAGGCAGGCGTCATCTGGCTCGACAGCCCGTTGGACCCGGTGCAGGGCGGCTGGGTTGCCAGTCAGTCCGGGATGTCCGAGAACCTCTTCCGCCTGTCTCCCACCAATTTCAGCCCTTTGCCATGGCTGGCGATGGAAGCCACCGACGTGGACCCGCTGACCTGGCGAATCAAGCTGCGCTCGGGCGTGAAATTCCACAACGGCGCGGTGATGGACGCGGAAGCGGTAAAGGCGTCGCTGGAACGAACGATCCGGTTGTCGGAAGCGTCGGCGGAGGCGCTGGGGCTCGACAGCATTGCGGTGAATGACGAACAGACCATCACCATCACCACGATGGAACCTCGACCCACGCTGCCTGGCCTGTTGGCCGGACCGGCCGTGGCCATCACCGATGCCGCGGCGGCCGACGCCGCCGGCGAGGGCAACTTCCTGCAGGCCGGCGCCCTGACGGGGCCGTACATTCCCACCGAGTACATCCAGAAGGAACGCCTCAGCAGCGTCGCCAATGACGATTACTGGGGCGGCGCTCCGCCGCTGGCCGGCATCGAACACCTCGCCATTCCGGACATCAACAGCAGGGAACTGGCCCTGCAGGCAGGCGACATCGACGTTGCGGTCAACATATCCCCGGAAGGTGCCCAGACCATCGACGCCCACCCCGAATTGGCGAGTCGCACTGCCGGCATAGGCACGGCGGCGGTGATTTGGTGGGTCAATTTCGAGCGGCCAGCGCTGTCCGATCCGTTGGTGCGCCAGGCCGTGAGCCTTGCCATTGATCGCGAGAGCATCGCGGGACTCATAGCGCCCGCCGGCTCCGGATCGTTTGCCGAACTCCTCTTGCCCGATGCCCTGGCGTCCTGCCCCGGCGTCAGCGCGCCGGGCTACGAACCCGCGCAGGCCCGCGACCTACTGGCGCAGGCCGGCTACGTTGACTCCGACGACGATGGGTTTGTGGACAAAGACGGCGAACCGCTGGAGATCGTCATCGGCGGGTACCCCGAGCGGTTCCAACTGCCGATCATGGCCGAAGCCGCGCAGGCCATGCTGGCCGACGTGGGCATCAAGGCCAAGGTGCTTATCACCGAATGGTCGGTGGTGAAGGAGCCCGCCTGGGATCTCTTCGGGTGGTACAACAACGTGGTTGAGGCCGGAGACCCCATCCAGAACATCGGCAAGTTTGTCGGGGTCAGCGCCGACGCCTCCGGCAGCGGCGCCAACAATTACGGTCACTACCACAACGCCGAGCTGGAGGGCATCATCAGCAGCGCCGCGGAAGTAGCCGACACCCAGCAGCGCCAGGAAATCGCCTGCCGGGCGCTGGACGTCGTTGCATCCGAAACCGCGCTCCTGCCGGTGGCGCACGCCTACCTGATTTACGGCGTCAACGAGCGGGTAACCGATTTCGAGCCGCACCCGGCCAATCTCTACTTTTTCGACCACCGCATCGGTCTGAAAGCGTGAGCGTGGTCGCGGGATAGCAGGCGCGGAGAGCGGTTCTCCGGCGTGGGGGCATACGTAGTCCGACGGTTGGCCACGCTGCCGTTGCTGCTCCTGGGAATCTCGGCGGTTAGCTTCGCGCTACTGAGTGTGGCGCCGGGCGATCCCGCCGAGATTGTCCTGCACCAGCGCAACCCCGGCCAGATGCCCAGTCCGGCCGCAGTGACTGCGATGCGCGCCGAGCTGGGCCTGGACGCTCCACTTCCGGCGCAATACGTTCGCTGGATGTCCCGGGCGTTAGCGGGCGACCTGGGCCGCTCGTACGTGACGGAACAGCCCGTGGCCGCGCAGTTGGCGCGCCGCACCGTTCCAACGGTCGTGCTCACGGTGGCTGCTCTGGGCCTGGCGCTGCTTCTCGCCGTGCCGATGGGCATCCTGTCCGCCCGGCGCCGGGGCGGCGCCGGGGATGCCATCGTCCGCTTGGCGGCGCTGGTGGGTTCGGCGGCGCCGTCCTACGCCCTGTCCTTCGGACTGATCATTCTGTTCGCGGTGAAACTGTCCTGGTTGCCCGCCGTGGGCTACGGCTCGGTTGCACAGATGGTGCTTCCGGCCATCGCGCTTTCGCTCGCGCCGATGGCTCAGCTGACGCGGCTGATTCGCGCCAGCGTCCTGGATGTTCTGGGGCAGGACTACATCCGCACGGCGCGGGCCAAGGGGCTGTCCGAACAGATGGTCGTCATGCAGCACGCCCTGCGCAACGCGCTGCTGCCGGCCATTGGAGCCACGGGCGTGATCCTGGCGCACCTGCTCGGGGGCGCCGTCATCATCGAGACCATATTCACGTGGCCAGGTCTGGGTCAGTTGATCGTGGGCGCGGCCCTGACCCGGGACTACCCCGTGGTCCAGGGGTTCGTCACCTACCTTGCGGTCATCGTTCTGCTGGCAAACCTGGCGACTGACATTGCCCTACGCATTGCGGACCCGCGCCTGCGTTACGAACGGGTCGGGGTGTAGCGGCCGATGGCGAGCACCGCCGAACGCGTTGGGCTACAGCTTCCTCGCCGGCCGGCCATCACCGGTCCTCGCCGCCGCGGTCAGTGGCATGCGCTGCTGCGGGAACCAGGGACCGCCCTGGGGCTGATCCTGGTGGTGTCTCTGCTGTTGGCGGGACTGTTGGCGCCCTGGAGCCCGCTGGCCGATCCCACCAAGATCAACCTGCCCGACCGGTTGCTCTCGCCGTCGCCGGAGCACCTATTGGGCACCGACCACCTGGGCCGTGACATCTTCAGCCGGCTCGTCCACGGAGCGCGCGCGACGCTGCTGGCCGCCGCGGCCACCCTGGTCCTCAGCATGACCATCGCCGTGACCGTGGGCATGCTGTCCGGATACTACGGCGGCTGGCCAGACACGGCGCTGATGTGGGTCGTGGACCTGCTACTGGCTTTTCCTTCGCTGATCCTGGCGCTGGCCGTGGCAGGAGCCCTGGGCCCGGGCCTGCTGAATGTGCTGCTGGCCGTCGGCGCGGTGTGGTGGGTGGGCCACGCCCGCATCATTCGCGGAATCACCCTGGGGGAGCGAGAGATGGCGTACGTGACGGCGGCGCGGGCCTCCGGGGCCAGTGACCGGCGCATCATCCTCCGGCACATCGCGCCAAACATCCTCGGCCCGATCGTCGTGCTCGCCTCCCTGGATATCGGCTGGATCATCCTGGGCATCGCCGGTCTCAGCTTCCTTGGGCTGGGCGCGCAGCCGCCGACACCGGAGTGGGGCGCCATGCTCAGCGACGCGCGCCCGCACCTGCAGACCGCGCCGCATCTCATCCTGCTACCGGGAGCGGCCATCTTCGTGGCGGTGTTGGGGTTCAACCTGCTGGGTGACGGCCTGCGGGATCTGCTGGACCCCCGTATCCGGCGTCTCGCGCGCTGACTGCCGAGGACGAGAGTCCATGTGTACCAGCCTGTTCAGGCGGGCTCAGCCTTGCAGCGCTGCTTGAGTTCGCGTTCGTGATCTTCGGTGGGACACCGTTGCACTGCTTGTGGGAGTAAGCAGCCGATGGCCGCACGGCGGGGCGGACCAGTGCGGAGGCCAGTAATCCGGCCCGACTAGCGTCCTATCCGCCAGGTCGTCACGCCGCCCCACGCGTCGAGCGCCGCGAGCGCGCGCCCGTCCGGCCGCCAGCACACCTCGGCCACGGCGCCCTCCACAACCGCAGCCCCTTGTGCGCCGCCGTGCCCATTTTTCCGTAGCGACCAGACAACCACGCCACCATCGCGTGCCCCTGATGCCAGGCGCGTCACGCCGGGAGCGAAGGCAAGCGTCGAGACGGGTTCTACATGAACGTCCAGCACGCCGGGCCGCGTGCCTTCGGGCCCCTTTCCCCGAAAGCTCCAGACCGTGACCGCCTGCCCGCCGCCGGTGGCCAACAGGGTGCCGGTGTCATCGAACGCCAGGGCCGACGGCTTGGCCGGATAGCCCGACATCATGGAGTCCTCCTCGGTGGAGCGACGCCAGAAGTGCACCGTGTTGTCCTGGCTGCCGCAGGCC
>DAOUIX010000040.1:0-12128 GCA_034423235.1 Chloroflexota bacterium
ACGGGGGGGGGCCGCCGAGGGGGTTGCGCGGAAGACGGGCGGGTCAAAGACGCCGCCCCTACGTCAGATGGGGATGCGGAGGGGGGTACGGACTGCTTGGGCGAGTTGCTACTGGCTTCGCGAGAGTGCCTGAGTAGCGCACGAGCGGAAGTCGAGATCCCCATTCGACAGGCTCAGGGCAGGCTCTCGGGGGACCTCGGGATGACAGATTGAAGGCTTGGGTGCTGAGGGCTGTGTGGTTCGACACGGCCCGGTGGGGACAGCGGCCCGGCTCACCACGAACGGGTAAGGGCCTCGACCGCCTGGGTCATTGGGCTTCTGACTGTAGGAAGGGATTGAGGATGGGGACGCCGGTGGGGTGGAAGTGGCGGGTGTTGCGGGTTACGACGGTGAGGCCGCGTTCGAGGGCGGTGGCGGCGATGAGGAGGTCGGCGCCGCTGTGGCCGAGGGTGGCGGAGAGGCGGCCCCAGCGGCGGGCGGTGGGGACGTCCACGCCGAGCAGCCGGTCGGCAAACCCGGCGAGGGTGCGCTCCATCCACGTGGCCAGCTCGCGGGCGAAGTCCGGGTCTCGGGGCATCTGCCGGGCGACTCCACGTTCGATCTCGGCGACGGTGACGACGCTGAGATATACGTCCGATGGCCGCTGGTCCCGCAGCCAGGCGGCCGGCTCGGGGTGGCGGTCCGGACGGCGGAGGGCGGAGACGACGTTGGTGTCGAGCAGATACATCACCAGGCGACGTCGCGAAGGTTCAGCGAGGGGCCATCGTCCAGGTCATCCGGTCCGCCCCCGGGGATGGACAGGAGGTGCTGGATGAAGTCGGGCGCGCCGGCTTTTTCCGCCCGGCACAGCCGCTCGTAGTCTTCGACGGCCAGAACCACGACGGCGGGGGCGCCCCGGCGGGTGACGGTTTGGGGTTCGCCGTCCAGCGCGGCGTTGACGACCGCGCTGAAGCGGTTTTTGGCGTCCTGCAAGGCCCACGTGTCCATGACATGCCCCTTCCTGGCTAGACAGTCTGGCTAGATTGTAAGCAAAAGAGGGCGGTTCGGGAATGCCCCTACGGGGGACAGGCTCGTCGCGAACGGTGGGGGATTCGCAAGAGTTGGGATGGGAGCGGACGAGGCCGATTTGAAGCTGGCCACCACGGGAGACGGATGAGCCGCAGACGGGGTCGGCCGGGGTTCGATGGTTGCGCGGAAGACGGGCGGGTCGGGGACTCGCCCCTTGTATGTTGCAGGACCCTCGGATCGTCCGGGGGAATTCGTAGGGCCGGGACAGCCCGACCGCCCCGAGGTCCAGGAAGACCGTTGCGTAGCGTGGGCGTCCCGGCCCTTCCGCTGGCGCAGAGCCCGAACAGTTGCCGGGGCCGTCGATGCGAGCCCGAATTCACGAGGCCGGGCGGGACGCCAGCGCCACTGGGAGGGTACCGGAATGTCCGACCCCGTGTTTCTCGGCATCGATGTCGCGCGCGATGACCTGGAGGTGGCGGTGTATCCGACCGGCGCGGCCTGGCGCGTGATCCGTGGCGAATCGAATCTCCTCAAGCTCGGCCCGCAGCGCGGCGGGCTCCACGGTGACGACCTTTTCGGCCGGGGCGGCCGTCTGGACCCTGGCCGCGGCTGGCGTATCGGCCGTGACGACCTTCTCGACCGCAACGGCCTGCTGGGCCGGCGCTGCCGTGGGAACGGCTTTCTCTTCGACCTGCGTTTCACCGCACGCGGCCAGAACGGTCACGCCGGCGGCGCCCACGGCCCCGGCAAGCAGTCGACGCCGTGTCATGGTTGGTGACTTCGGATCCATCCCATTTCCTTCGTCATCAAATGGTTCGGGAACGCACCATCTTGCCGCGAAGGCGCGGCGCCACCAAGCATGTCGGGCAGTGATCCGGGTCCGGGGCTACGAGCGTGACGGCGAGACGGGACCGAGGAGATGGGCACGGCTGGTGGCGGGGCTAGGCTGGCGGCGGGTCGGCGACGTGTGGGACCGGGCACGCGTGGGGAAGGGGTTTTGAACATGACGAACGGCGATCGCAGGCGGGAGATTCTGGCGCAGCGCAGCGCGATGAAGGAGGTGTATGGGGCGGGGCAGGACACGGTGAATCCGCACACGATTGTGCGGGGGCCGGATTGCTGGCATCTGTTCTATGGGGCGTGGCCGGGTGGTCAGAACCTCGAGAAACGGCATGCGACGTCGGACGACCTGGTGGTGTGGACGAAGCAGGAGCCGGTGTTGTTGCGGGGTAAGCCGGGGGACTGCGATCACGCGGAGGTCAGCGAGGCAAGCGTGATCGAGCACGACGGACGCTGGTACATGGTGTACGCATGCCGCCCGCGGCCGGAGGCGAGCCGGAGATTCTCGGTGGCGGTCTCGGACGACCTGTGGCACTGGGAGAAGATTCCGGGGGACGGCTCGCCGGTGTTCATTCCGCTGCGGGAATGGTCGGGGTGGACGGAGGACGGGGTGCTGGAGTGCAAGGACCCGTGGGTGATTGCGTACGAAGGCCGGTTCCTGATGTATTTCGTGTGCCAGAACCGCTGGGGGGACTCGTGCCTGGCGCTGGCGGAGTCGGCGGACCTGGTGCACTGGGAGGACCGGGGGCCGCTGATGACGTTTCAGCGGATCGAGAACAAGTTTCAAGGTCCCTCGGGGTTCGAAGTGCCGCGGGTGTTCAAGAAGGACGGCCGGTATTGGATTTTTGTGATGAACTTCTGGGGCACGCAGTACGCGAGCGGGGACGACCCGTTCCACTTTGGCGAGTGGACGGTGCTGGGGCCCTGGCACGGGGCCAGCGTGTTCAGCGACGAGCAGGATCGGTGGTTCATCACGCACGCGCTGCGTCCGTTTGGGCAGCCGTCGACGCGGTTGCGTCCGATGATCGGGCCGCTGCAGGGGTTGTGCCTGGGCGGGATTGTGTGGAGCGAGGGGGTGCCGGTGCCGGTGGATCTTCGCAACGTCCTGGGGGATACCTAGGACGTCACAGCCGGACGCTATGCACCTCGTCTAACCGGCTTCCGATTGAGGAACCGACCCTGGTCGCCGCGTCTCCAACGTGGATGGGGCCGGATTGGATGACGCGGGTGTTGACGCCGCGGAGGCGGAGGGCTTGGCCGGTTGGGGTGCTGATGAAGCGGAGGGCCGGGTGGCCGAAGCGCTGGGCGAATTTGGCGCAGCCGGTGTGGGGTTCGGCTGAGATTTCCAGCACGGCGTCGCCGATGGCGAGACGGGCGCCCGGTGGGAGGTTGTCTTCGCTCAGGTCGATGTCGATGACGAGCTGATCGCCGGCAAGCGGCCAGCGGTCTTCGGTGCGGGCGAGCAACGCGATGAGGCGGGCGTTGATGACGGTGACCTGGGCGGCGGGGTTGGGGCCGCCGTCGGGGGTGCGGGTGCTGCCGCGGGAAAGCCAGCTGTCGCCGACGAGACCGGCATCGACATCCAGCGTGCCCTCGGCGACGACCTCGCGCTGATCCACGCCCGGTCGCTGGACGATCATGCACAGGGGGCCGGCGTCGGTGGGCGACTGGCGGATGTGGTCGAGTCCGGCTTCTAGCTCCTGACTCGTCAATTGGGACTGGGAATTCACCGCTCCGCAAACCTCCGCGTGCGTCCGACGCGGCCGTCCGAACGGCGGGCTGTCTCCGCCGATGTGGACTGGCGTCGCTTGACGCTCGACCATAACCGTATCGCCGACTCCGGCCAACAGGACGTGATCGAACTCTCGTGAGAATGTCACGCGGGCTGACGGCCTTCGGCTATCCGGCATACCGGGTGCTGTGGCTGAGTTCGACCTTGACGGCGCTGGGGACGTGGGCGGAACGGCTGGCGGTGGGGTGGTTGGTGCTGGTGGAGACCGAGTCCATCCTGCTGTCGGCGGCGACCTTCGCCGTGCGCAGCGCTCCCGGGATCATCGCCGCGCCGCTGGGGGGCGCGGTGGCCGACCGCTATCCGAGAACGCGGTTGTTGCCGATCACGGCCGTGATTCGAGCGGTGCTGAAGGTGCTGTTGGCGTTGATCGCCTGGGTAGGGTTTTCGAATCCCTGGCCGATTTTTCTGCTGATCGCGCTCGGCGGGGTGGTCAACTCGTTCGACATGCCGGGTCGACAGGGCCTGATTACCGACCTGGTGCCGCGCGAGGTGCGGATGAATGCAATTTCGCTGCACGCAGTGGGCAGCCTGGCCGTGGGGGCGATTGGCGCGCTGGCCAGCGGAATCACGGCGGAGCTGCTGGGCATTCCGGCGGCGCTGGCGGCGGCCGCGGTGCTGGTGCTGCTTGGCGGCGCGATCGTGCCGCTGATTCCGAGTGTGCAGCCCGCGACTCGCGATCAGCAGACGCCACTGCGAATGGTCTTCCGCGACACGGCAGACGGCATCAAGCTGATGGCGGGGCTGCCAGTGGTGGCCACGCTGCTGCTGATGGCAATTGCGGTTGAGATCTTTGGTTTTGCCTACCAGTCCGTGATGCCGGCGATGGCGCGCGGCGAGTTGCAGGTCACGGAGTCGGGGCTGGGGACGTTGCAGTTCGCCGCGGGCATGGGGGCGGTGAGCGGGGCGGTGGCGCTTTCGCTACTGGGTGACTTCCGGCGCAAGGGCCGGCTACTGCTCGGTGTGACGATGGTGTACGGGTTTGGTCTGGTGGGCGTCGCGCTGAGTCCCAGCCTGGCAGTTGCGATCGCGCTGGTGACGCTGGTGGGCGCCATGGCCGCGGCCTTTGACGCCATTCAATTGACGCTGTTGCAAGCGACGGTGCCGGACGAGATGCGGGGGCGCGTGGTGGGGGGCTGGCTGTTTGCCATCGGCTTCGGCTGGGTGGGACACCTGGCGATGGGCGCGGTGGGCGAGGCCTTTGGCGTGCGCTGGGCGATTGGCGGAGCCGGACTGGTGGTGATGGCGACGAGCCTGGTGGTGCTGACGCTAGCTCCAAAGCTTCGGCGGGCCTGATCAGTGCGAGAGGTCAGACGGACTCGGGGATCTCGCCCTTCGAGGCCTTGAAGGCGAGGATCCGGTCGAGGCTCTCGGCGCTGAAGCCGTGTTGGGCGGCGACGAGCAGGCCGTCGGATTCGGTCGAGACGCCAGGCTGCATGCGGTAGGTGTAGCGGGCGGGTTCCACGGAGTGGTCGAGCTTGCAGGCCAGGAATCGCAGCCGGTCCTCACCGTTGAGACGCTCGACGAGGCCGTGATAGTGGGTGACAAAGAAGACGGCGGCGCCGGAGCGCATGAAGCAGCGCAGGGCCAGATCGGACACCACCAAGCCGTCCTGCGGCGAGGTGCCGCGGAAGAGCTCGTCGCAGAGGGCCAGGCTGCGGTGGGTGAGCTGCTCGACGAAACGGACCGCACGGGAGCACTCGTGGGCGAAGGTGGACTCGCCGGCCTGGACGTCGCCGGGGCGTATGAAGTGAGAGAGGATCTTGTCTCGCGGTTCGAGGGCGGCCTCGGACGCGAGGATGGGGAGGCCGGCCTGGAAGAGCGCCTGCGTGATGCCGATGGAGTCCAGGTAGGTGGTCTTGCCATTGTTGTTGGCGCCGGTGATGAGGACTGTGGGTTGCCGAGGGAAGAATTCGACATCGCTCGGGACGCACGCGTGATCGGTCAGAACGGCGAGTTCAGGCGGGACCAGACCCCGGACGTGGGTTGAGCTGTCCGAGGCTGGATCTACGACCGAGGGAAAGGTGACGGGGTTCCCGCGGTCCTCGAGATCTCGAAAGAAGCGAACGGCGGTGGCAACGGCCTTGAGCGTGACCAGCAGGCGCTCGAAGCGGCTGATTGCCGGCGGGAACTGCCGGAGGTAATAGAGGTTGTGATCGGAGCGGACCTTTTCGAGGATGCGGAAGAGGGTGTTCTCGTCCTGCATGGCGCCGGTGGGCTCGGCTGAGATTTCGACGTAGAGAGTCCCTTCCGCGACGGACGGCTTGAGGCTCTCCCAGGCATACCCAAGTCGCGGCGCCCCGGGTATAAAGCCGAGGGCGTTGTTGGCGATGACTTTGAGCAACGGCTCGCGCGAGGTGCGACGGAAAAAGACCGTTCCTTTGGCGACGCCGGCGGACTCGTCAACTCCGATCACGCCGGACAGGTGGTAGACACGGGTGAAGATCGACTCTTTCACGACGCGGGTCAGTTGGCGGAAGATTTCGCTGTCCAGTTGGTATTCGAACGCGGAACGCCGTTGCGGCGCGGGATCCCAGGGGTTGAGCACGTCACCCACGCCGAAGCCGCCGGGCGTGCCGCGCTCAAGGGATTCGCCGGTGGATTCGTTGATCAGCGTGTAGGTGTAGCTGAGTCGACCTTGCTGGGTGCTTCCGCCAAGCAGGCTTTCGCGCTTGGAGATATGTACGCGTCCAGACAGGCTGACCTCGAGAGCCAGGCGGGGATTGAGCTTGCGGGCCGCGCTGGACGCTTCGGCTGCGGCGTCGTCCAGGGCAGTGCGGACGCCGATGAGCCAGTCGGGGAGGGCGCCGTCGAGCGCTGCCCACAGGCTGGTTAGAGCCTGGGCGTAGGACTCGAAGCGTTCGAGGTTGTAATGGTAGCCACCACGCGATTCCTGGTTGGAGTCGTACGGCGCGATGTCGAGATCCTGGACCATTTCACTAAGCGCGGGTCGGTCCCAGAAGGTGCGAACGACGTCCTGCCGCTGACGGATAGTGGCGACATCGGTTTCGAAGCCGAGGATCCAGCTTCGGAGCGCTGTGCGGATGCGCTCGTCGGCCGTATGCGGATTGGTTCGCGCGGCGTTCGACTCGGCCGCCGCGATTGCGTGGATGAATGTGTCGAGGCCGAAGTCGGCGGGGAGCGGGATGTTGCCGGGCCTAAGGCCGGGCAGGTCGACAGGCAATTCCCGGGGACCGGGAAGTATGGACAGGTTGCTCTGTTCGCTCATGGGACTGATCCGACGTGCGAAGGCTCGGAACCGGCTTCGCTACGCTTGCCGACTCAATGTAGCTGTCAGGGTGAGAGGCGACGGTCCAGATGACGGGTGAGACGGAGCGACCGCCGGCCACCCGTCCACCGCACGAGGGCCTGTACCGGCCGCGGCGGTACGCGGCCGGGCGCTCGATCGAGGAAGAGCCGGTGACGCTCGACCACGAGCGGCCGCCCGGCAATTCGGCTCCTCTCGCTTCGCTTGTGCTGATCCTGGCGTGGCTGGGCGTCTGGTCGATCGACGTTCGGAATCCCATTCCGGCATTCGCGGGATTCGTGCTTGGCTTTGTGGTCCTGGTGATCTTTCCGCACGAGCGAATCGCGTTTGCGCACCTGGGTCGCCGGCTGATCCTGCTGCCGGCCGCGCTGGCGTTGCCGGTGACCTATGTGCTGCTGAGGGCGCGAGGCGTGGACAGCATTCTGGACACACCGATCGTCCTGATGCTGGTACTTCTGCTGACGCCGCTGGTGCTTGTGCTGGTGCATACGCGCGAGCGCGGCACCGCGCCGATCCCGCTACTTACGCTGGCTCTCATGCTGGCCTTGCCGGTAGCGGTGATCGGTTACGGCATTGTTGAGCAGCGGTATGTGGGCGCCGAGCACGAGCCGCGAATCATCGACGACCCGTCCCTGCACAGAGTCTTCGGCATCGGTTCGATTGGCGGGAGCATTGAATCGGTGACGAGCGAGGCGGAAAGGGCATCCGGCGTTGCTGCTCATCGACAGCGTGGTGGACGGGACAACGCCGGCGTGGCGGTCGGCGGACTCCGGAATGCCGCAAGACATCACGATTCGGCTGAATCCGCCGCGTGCGCTGGAACGTGTCGTCTTTTACAACGCTGGCGAGGAGCCGCTGGAATCGTGGCCGCGGTGGGTTGAGATTGCGATCGAGCGCGAAAGCGGGAATCCCGAGTGGGTCCGGCGGCAGCCGTTACGACCGGACATCGAGAACGTGGTGGACATGCCCGGCGACGTTGTGACGGTGCTTACGGTTCGAATGAGTGAGACGTTCGGAGATGGTGGCTACGTGTCGCTGGCGGAGCTATTGCCTATTGCACGCTGAGGCTGAGTGGATGACGGCGGCGCGACTCCGCGTCGCGCATGCCGACACGCAGATTCGTCAGGAGTGGGCGTACCATGCCGGCACATCGGCGACGTGACTGACATCCGTTGGTGAGGCGCGTGCGGAAGAGTCGCCTGCTGGCAGTCGCAGGAATCGCGTGCCTTTTAATCGCCGGGCTTGTTACCCCGGTTGGGGGGTTGGACTGCGGGTCGGAGGTCGGGGTCGTCTTGTCTGACGGGTGTTTGTTCACCATCACGGGCAGTGACACGCCGGATCCAGACGACGGGTTTGCCGTAACGAACGTGGACGCTGTGCCGCTCTGGGACTTCGTGCGGACCAAGGATCTGCAGGCGATCGGCTACCCGATCAGCCAGCGCTGGACCAACGAACCATTCACGCTGCAGGCATTTCAGAAGGTGATTCTGCAATGGGATCCGGGCCGGGAGCGGATGAACTACTACAACACGCTGGACGTGCTGGCGAACCGCTATCCCCAGATTGCGCTGCCTAATGTGCCCGCGCACGACGTGTTGGCCGAGGACACCGGCCAGGACTTTGCCACGGTTACAAGAAACCACCTGGCGCTCCTGGAGGCGAACGCGAAGATCAAGGCACGGTTTCTGGCAGAGCCCGACTGGCTCAACCTCTACGGCCTGCCGATTCGCTATGAGAACCGCGAAGTCGAGGGAAACCCGAATGGCCTGCAGGTGCTGCGCACGCAGCGCACCGTGTTCGAAATCTGGAACGTCCCAGCCCCAGGTACGACACAGGGACGGGTGCAGTTTCAGAACGTTCCCGACAAGGTCAAGAAGCTGGACAATGTGATCATCCCCAATGCGGCGAAGCGTCCGCTCGGGGCATTTGTCCCTCCTTCCGCCACGACAAGCGCCGCCGACTCCAACCCAGCGGCCACGCTTGCCCTGCGGGCCGAGCGGGAGATCGCCAGAATCGAATGGGTGCGGGATGGCGTCACGCCCATCGAACGGCAAGCACTCGACGAGTTGACGGTGCTAGGACGTGTGTCCCCGGGTCTCTTGCTCCATATATTTCAACACGTTTGGGTTTATGGGATTCACAGCCCGCCGACCGAGCGTGATCTACCGATCCTGCGAGTGCTCGTACAAATGGCTGACTTACCGTGGATACAGGATGGGATCGCCGACGACGAGCATGAATTGCTTCAAGACACCTATGATGCCCGGATCGCGGGCATTCGGGCCATTAACGACCGGGATTGGGTTGAAGACGGAGTCACCCATATTGAACAGATCGCAATTGCACACTTGGAAAGGCTGGCGGAGCTATCCGACGGTTTGCTCGTGCATATTGTTCGTAATGTGTGGATGGAGGGGATACACAGTCAGCCCACAGAGGAGAACATCGCCAATCTAGAACTGCTCGTGGATATTGCCGAGATTCCGCTGATCAGGAGCAGCCTGGCGGCAGGCGACTATAGCCAACTCTTACGCTACCACGAGCTTAGTCACGGCTGGACTTCTCAGTTTCGGTCCCTACTCACCAAGCCCTGGGCCCAGGACGGCCTGGACAGAGACGAAGAACTGATCTTCCGTCATCTCGGCGAGATGGTAAGAATTCAGCACGAGGGCCCCGAAGACGACCACGTAGCCTCTGTCGTGCACGGCATCATCAACATGCCGTTTCTACAGTCAATCGAAGGCTATGACCAAGTTGCGCTGCGAAGCTTGTTAGACATCCGATATTGGGATTACAACTTTTTCGCATTTATTGTCTCGCACTACCAGAATCGCGGCGGAATCACCGATCGCGACGCTCAAATCGTGCCCGTGCTGGACGAGATCGTCGCTCGCGACAACTCGCTTGTGCCTCGATTCCTGAACGAAGACGGCGTATCTCTTGAAGATCGAACTATCACGCTCCCGCGCTCCGGCACGATGCACATAGGCATAATCCGCCTCAAGCCGGGATGGTCAAAGACAATGGAGTTTCTCGAGCGAGCGATACGGCAGACCGAGGACATCATGAACGAACCGTTCCCAGCAAACTATATCGCGCTGCTGGTGTCTGACACCGTTCAGCCGTACGGCGGGTGGTACTACAACGGGACTCATATCACAGTTCAACCTGGTTATGATGACTCTTCGCACTTTTTCTCCCAATTCCTTGAAGCAGTTCTTACGCATGAAGTGGCTCACTACTATTGGCACTCCTGCCCAAGCTGGCTGTGCGAGGGGGGTGCGGTCTTTGTGGAACTCAGAGCTGGAGTCCTAGGCTCCGGAAGGCTACAAGATCTTGCACATAAGTGCTCACAGACAAGTATTCAGGATATCACCGTCGAGCACAGTTCAAATTGCCAATACTTTCTGGGTGGACGGATGCTGCAAGATCTCTACTTCATTCTGGGCGAAGATCTATTCCAAGTCGGACTTCAGCGGCTGTATCACGCCACACAAGGCCGTGAGGGTCCGGAGAGCTGTGAGGGGATAGAGATTGGCCTGTGCTACTTGCGGTACGCCTTTACTCAAGACACAACACCCCACGCGGCAGCCACCGCCGATGAGTTCATTACTCGCTGGTACCACGGATACTCCGCGAGGTTTGACTGATGGACTCTCGCCCCACTCCATCCGTCGGCCATTGAACTGGTCAGCGCAGACACTCTCGTGGAGGTCGCTCGTGCAAAGTCGAAGCCATGCCAGATGAACAACTCGCTAGCTCCGGGGAATCCGACGTGCGCCTGACGCTGCTGGCGCACTTGCACATGCAGCGGGACTTTACGTTGGAGGGGATCGAGTACCGGGAGCCGATGGCGGACGTTCCGGGTCGGCAGGTGGACATTCCGAAGCTGAAGCGAGGCGGGGTTGATTGCATCTGGCTCTCGGAGGGGGCGCCCGGGGAATTCACCGCGGATCCGACGCCGGCGCGTCATGCCTCCGAAAACCCGAGTACGCAGCTGTTTCGGCGGACGTTCTTTGAGGGAGCGTCAGGCGTGCAACGGGTGCTGCGTGGATTCGACGCGGTTCGGCGTTTGTGCGCGGCGTCGGACGACCTGGAGTTCGTGACGTCGACGCCGGAGATTCGAGCAGTGGCGGCCGCGGGGAAGATCGCGGTGCTGATCCATACCGAGAATCTGCTGATGGCCGAGGACCTGGCGATGCTGCGGGCATATCACGAGGTTGGACTGCGGGTCACAGGGCTCGTGCACGCGGCGCCGCAGAGCTGGATTGACTGCGATAGCGAGCAGTCAGTGCCAAGCGGGTTAACCGACTTTGGGCGGGACGTGGTTCACGAGTTGAACCGGCTGGGGATCCTGATTGACGTATCGCATGCGTCGGAGCGGGCGATCGACCACGTGCTGGACGAGAGCCGCGACCCGATCGTGGCCTCGCACTCGAACCCGAAGGCGATCAGCGGGTTGCAGCGGAATCTCTCGGACGAGCACATTCGGCGGATCGCGGATGGGGGCGGGGTGGTCGGGATTCACTGTTCGTCAGCGTTTGTCGACATTGCCTGCCAGCACGGTCGCGGATCCGGACCGGGCTTCGACGAGTCAGAGCGGGTGCGGGGGATGCAGTTGCTGGCCGATATCCGGTCGGGGGAACTGGATCCATTTGAAGCGGAGGCCGGGGTGCGCGGGGGTGAAGCGAAGCCGCTGTGGACGTCGTTCTCGACGGTCGGGCTGGAGGCCCTGGTTGACGTGGTAGATCACATGGTGAACGTGGCGGGGTATGAGCACGTGGGGATCGGGACGGACTTCGAGTTCCTGGAGGACGTGGTGGAGGGGTTTGCGGGGGCGCACGAAACGCCGCAGTTCCTCGACGCGCTGGAGGCGCGGGGTTACAGCGGGCGCGAGGTGGACGCGATCGCGGGCGAGAACTTTATGCGGGTGATGGCAGAGGTGATCGACTAGAGACCTTTGCGAAACGCGAGAGAGGTTGCCCGGAAGACCCTCACCCCAACCCTCTCCCTGTCCAGACCGGAGACATGGTAGACAGGTGTTCGGAGACATGGTGAACACCTCAGGCCGACGCACGCAGGTCCAGCGTGCCCAGATCGTCGGTCAGGAAGCGGATGGCCCAGCAGCCGTCGGTGGCGGTCGGGCGGAAGGCCACGGGCTGGCCGCGCAGGGCCTTGGGCAGGCGCAGGTGGCGGCCCTGGAACGAGACCCAGCCGCCCGCC
>DAOUIX010000041.1:0-12541 GCA_034423235.1 Chloroflexota bacterium
CCCTTAACCCCCAACCCGACACGCCGTCGCGACAGCCGCGCGCACCCGCCCCAAAACCGCCGATAATGCAGCCATCGCCGACTTCACGACCGCCAGCTAGGGAGCACGGATGACTACGACGGCCACGGCGCCGACCAGTAGCGCGGACGGGGTGACCTGGGATCTGAGCATCCTGTACGACAGCACCGACGATCCGAAAATCGCGACGGACCTGGACGCGGTAACCGAGCGCGCCGCGGCGTTTGAGAAGCGCTACCGGGGGCAGGTGGCCGGCCTGGACGCGGCGGGCCTGCGCGACGCCGTCACCGAGTTGCAGGACATCCACGAGGCCATGGACCACCCGGCCATCTACGCCCACCTGCTGCACGCCGGCAAAACCGACGAGCCGGCCCACGGCCGCCTGGTGGCCCTCACCCAGGAACGCGGCACCGCCATCAACAAGCACCTGATCTTCTTCGACCTGGAGTGGATTGAGGTGGACGACGAGCGGGCCGAGGAACTGCTGGCCGACCCGGTCCTCAAGGACTTCGCCTACCTGCTGCGCCTCGAACGCCGCTACAAGCCCCACCGGCTATCCGAGGGCGAAGAGCAGTTGCTGGACGAGAAGGCCAACACCGGCAGCCGCGCCTGGAGCCGTCTCTTCGGCGAGCTCACCAGCCGCCTGACCTGCGAGGTCACCATCGAGGGCGAAACCCGCACCCTCACCGAGGCCGAAACCCTGGCCCTCAGCTACCACCCCGACCGCGACACCCGCAAGTCCGCGGCCGCAGGCATGACGCAGGCCCTGCGCGACAGCCTCCATCCCCTCACCTACGTCTTCAACGTCCGTCTCCAGGACCACGCAACCGACGACCGCTTGCGCAGCTATCCCACCGCCATGTCGTCCCGCAACCTGGCCAACCAGATCACCCAGGAGTCGGTCGATGCGCTGGTGGCCGCCTGCGTGCGCGGCTTCCCCATCGTGGGGCGCTACTACCAGCTCAAAAAGCGCCTGCTGGGCCTGGACGAGCTCTTCGACTACGACCGCTACGCCCCGCTCAGCGCCGACCTGCCGTCCTACGACTGGGCCACCGGCAAAGAGGTCGTGCTGGAGAGCTACCACGCCTTCTCCGAGACCCTCGGCGGCATCGCCCAGCGCGCCTTCGACGAGCGCTGGATCGACGCCGAGCTTCGTCCTGCCAAGCGCGGCGGGGCCTTCAGCATGGGCGGCACCCCCAGCACCCACCCCTACATCCTGGCCAGCTACACCGACACCGTCCGCGACGTCATGACGCTGGCCCACGAGCTCGGCCACACCGTCCACCAGTACCTCTCCTACGGCGTCGGCTACCTGCAGGCCCACACGCCGCTGACCACGGCCGAGACGGCCTCGGTCTTCGGCGAGATGATCGTTTTCCGCCGCCTGCTCGACGCCCAGCCCACGGCCGCCGCGCGCCTGGGTCTGCTGGCCAGCAAGATCGAGGACCACTTCGCCACCGTCTTCCGCCAGATCGCCATGCACAACTTCGAGTTCCGCGCCCACCAGGCCCGCCGCGAAGAGGGCGAGCTCTCGTCGGACCGCCTCAGCGACCTCTGGTTCGAGGCCAACGGCGAGATGTTCGACGGCTCCGTCACCCTGCGCGACGACTACCGCATCTGGTGGAGCTACATCCCCCACTTCATCGGCTCGCCCTTCTACGTCCACGCCTACGCTTTCGGCGACCTGCTGGTGCTCGGCCTGCTGCAGCGCTACCAGGAGCAGGGCGACGAGTTCGAACCGCGCTACATCGAAATGCTGTCCAGGGGCGGCTCCGTCAGCCCCAACGCGCTGCTGGAACCCTTCGGCATCGACCTGGCCGACCCCACCTTCTGGGACGGCGGCGTCCGCGTCCTGGGCGACCTGGTCCGCGAAGCCGAAGCCATGGCCGCGGAGGCCGGGAGGTGACGATGCCCAACGGCGTCCTCCAAGCCGTCGGCGCCCCCGCCATCAGCATGGTCGATGCCTGCGCCGTGGTCGCCGAGGCCCTGCGCGCCTCACCCGCCGGCGAGCGCCGCTTCCTGGTGCTGGTCCCCGACTCGACTCGCAAGGCCCCCGTGGCCGAGGTCTTCCGCGCCATCCACGACGCCGTCGACGGCCGTGCCGAACGCGTGGACGCCATGATCGCCCAGGGCACCCACGGCCCCATGTCCGAAGCGGAGAAGTCCGCCTGGGTGTTCGGCGGCGATTGTTATCCCCGCAGCACCGTCTTCGACCACGACTGGGACAACCCGGACGCCCTGACGCCCCTGGGCGTGGTCCCGCTGGACGATCAGTTGGACCGCTTCGGCGAGAACCGCCAGTACGCCTCGCTGCTGGGCTTCGACACCGACATGCGCATTCGCGTCAACGCCAAGCTGTTGGAGTACGACCGCCTGGTGTTGCTGACCCGCGTGCAGCCGCACGAGGTCGCGGGCTTCGCGGGCGGGGCCAAGCAGATATTCCCCGGCGTCTCCGGCCCCGAGATGATCAGCCTGCTCCACGCCATCGGCAGCCTCCGCACCAACCGCGGTATCCATGGGGTCATGCCCAACCCCGTGCGCGACCTGATTGACGACATGGCGCTGAACCTGCCGGTGCCCATCACCTCCATCGGGCTGGTCATCGACGACGACAGCGACGCGATCAACGGCGCCTTCGTGCAGCCCGACGGCTGGCGCGAGTGCGTGGAACAGGCGGCCGAGCTCAGCGCTGTCGTCAACATCCGCTACGTCCCGCGGCGCGTCCGTCGCGTCGTCGCGGCCCTGCCCCAGCGCAAGGACGGTAGCTGGCTCTATCCGGACTTCTGGACCGGCGCCAAGGGCGTGCTGAAGACCGAGGACGCCGTGGCGGACGGGGGCGAATTGGTGGTCTGGGCGCCCAACATCGACTCCATCTCCGACGCCCACGGCGAGCTCATCAGCGCCATCGGCTACCACACCTACGCCTATTTCCTGTCGCGGCCAGAGTCCTGGCAGCGCGCCGGCGCGACCCCGCTGGCTCTGAATGGCAGCGCCCTGGTGAAAGGCGAGGGCCGCATGGTGGACGGCCGCGAAGTCCCCCGCATCGACGTGCGCATCGCCACCGCCATTCCGCCCGACGCCTGCGCCCGCATGAACATCGGCTACGAGGACCCCGACGCCGTCGCCGCCGAAATCACCGCCACGCCCCCCAACGCCATCACCGACGACCGCCTCATCATCCCCAACGCCGGCGGCGTCCTCTGGCGCTACCGGGCCGGCTAGGCGACGCAGGCTTTTTGGAGCAATTGATGCTGAACGCCCAGGCTTTCTTCTTTGACCTCGACGACACGCTGGTCGACTTCGGCAAGGCCCGCCGCAAGGCCCTCATCGCCTTGGCCGGCCGGCTGGCGGCCCGAATTCCGAATCAGTCCCCGGACCAGCTACGCGACCTCCAGGCACGCATCGTCCAGGACCGCACGCGGCGCGGGACGGACATGCCCCAGGACGGCGACTTTCGGGGCACCCGCATCCGCATCTGGAACGAAGTGCTCGCCTTCATCGGCGCCCCCGGCCTGGCCGACCCCGGGCAACTCACCGACGACCACGACCTTCTGACCCGCCAGAACCTGGAGCTCTACCCCGACGCCGACGCCTCCATCCGCTGGGCGAACGACCGCTTCCAGGTCACCGGCATCATCACCAACGGCCCCAGCGACGTGCAGTGGGGCGAGGTCTACGCCGTCGGGCTGGAAGACCGCGTCGATCGCGTGATCGTCGCCGGCGACATCAACGCCTTCAAGCCCGACCCACGCATCTTCGAGGCCGCCCTCGAAGGCCTTGGAATCCCGCCGCAGGCCGCCGTCTTCATCGGCAACTCCGCCGCCCACGACGCCGCCGGCGCCACCCAGGCCGGCTGGACCGCCATCTGGCTCAACCGCGACGGCGACACCTATCCGGCGTCGCTGCCGAGCCCCACCGCCACCGTGACCGGCCTCGACGAAGTCCCGGCCCTCTTCGGCTGACGCATGACCCTCTTCCTCAAGGTCTGCCTCTTCACGCTGGTGGTGCCCGGCACGATTGCTGTGCTCGTTCCGCTACTGATCAAGTGGGATCGCCCGGTCGCCGAGGGCCCAACCCTCTGGCTGGGCGTCTGCCTCCTCGCCCTTGCAACGATTCTCTATCTGCGTTGCGTCTGGGATTTCGCGGTATCCGGCGGCGGCACCCCCGCGCCAATCGACGCCCCCAAGCGCCTGGTAACCAACGGCGTCTACCGCTACTCGCGCAACCCCATCTACGTCGCCGTCCTCATCGCCGTCGCCGGCTGGGCCAGCCTGTTCCAGGCCCCGGCCCTCCTCATCTACGGCGTCGTCCTGTTCGCCCTCTACTCATTCTTCGTCCAACGCCACGAAGAGCCCCACCTGGCCAAGGAGTTCGGCGAGGAATACGCCGCCTATAAGGCCTCAACCGGCCGCCGGCTCCCCCGCCTTCGCCGCAGAGAACGCCCCTAACCAGTCCCCGCCGTCGTCTCCTCGATCAGCCAGTCCACCACGGCCTCCAGGGCTTGTTGTTCGGTTGCTCCATTCCGGCGTTGGGATTCGTAGACGGCGAGCTGGCGGTGGGCGCTGGTGCCGCGGGTGAGGATGGTGCGCACGTGCTCCACTTCGGCCACGCAGTCCAGCCGCTCGGCGTCCTCGCGGATCAGGTCCAGCAGCTCCTCCATCAGCACGTCCAGCGGCTTGATCCGGTTCTGGCCGAAGTCCACCAGCCCGTTGTCGATCCCGTAGCGCTGCGCGCGCCACGAGTTCTCGGCCAGCAGCGCCAACGGGTACATCCGCCAGCGCTGGTTGGCACGTCGCATCCGCGCCAGCAGGGAAACCACACAGACGTACAGCGCCGCGATGCAGACCGCGTCGTCCAGGCTGGTGCAGGCGTCGGTAATCCGCATCTCCAGGGTCGGCAGCCGTGCGTGCGGCCGCGCGTCCCACCAGACCTTCGTCGGGTCGTCGATCAGCCCGGCGTCCAGCAGGCTCCGGATCATCCGCTGGTACTCGCCGTGGCTCTCGAACCGCTCCGGAAGCCCGGTGCGCGGCAGTTCGTGCAGGATCGTCAGGCGGTAACTGCGCAGTCCGGTGTCTCGACCCTGCCAGAAGGGCGACGAAGTGCTCAGCGCCAGCAGGTGCGGCAGGAAGTACGTCACCTGGTTCAGCACGTCGATCCGGTCCTGCGGATCCGGAATGCCTACGTGCACGTGCATCCCGCCGATCACCATCCGCTGCGCCAGCGTCTGCATGTCCTCCGTCAGCGCCTTGTAGCGTTCCCGGTCCGTGGGCAACTGGCGCGACCAGAGGGCGAACGGATGGGTGGAGGCCGACATGATTCGCAGTTCATGCGCCGCCAGCGTCGCCGCCAGGGTGCGCCGCAAGGTCGCCAGCCGCTCGCGAACCTCGGCGATTGAGCCGCACACGCTGGTGCCGACCTCGATCTGCGAGCGCAGCAGTTCAGGGCTGACGCTGCCAACTTCCGGTGCAACGGCCGCCTCGCACTCGTGCAGCAGCGCCCGCGGCGGGTTGGCCACCAGGTCCCGCGTGTCGGGATCGACGATCAGGTATTCCTCTTCGACCCCGATCGTGAAGTCCGGCAGCCCGTCGATGAAAGCCGTCACGCGTTAGTCCCCGGAGACCATCGGCGCCATGCTACGCGGCCACGACCAACCGAATGGAAATCCGAATGTTTCACGTGAAACATTGGAGCCAACCCGATGGCCGCCTCAGCGTCCCCGCGGGTACCCTGCGCGCATGATCAAGATTGGCTTGCGTCTCGTCGACCTCTCGAACGACCACCTGCAATACGCGGCACAGATTGGCGTGGACGGCGGCACCCTGCGCACCGACGAACTGCCGGGCGTGGCCGAAACGGGAAAGGTCGACGCCGCCGGATTGCGTGACCTGCTACAGCGCCTGGACGCCCTGGACCTCGAACTGGCCGGCATGGAACTGCGCCGCGCCCGCATCGCCGGCGTCCTGCGTGGCGACCCCGAAGGCGCGCGGGAGATCGACGACCTGTGCGAGACGATCCGCGTCCTCGGCGGCGAGGGCGCGCCGCTGGTCACCTGCGGCTTTGCCGTGGCCCATGCCGACGAGCACATCCAGGCCTGGCGCGGCTACAAGGATCTGCCGGGCGGCCGTGCCGGCACCGAGTTGCGCACCTTCGACGCCGCCTGGGTCGAGGAGTCCGATCTGGTCACCTGGGGCATCGACACCGGCGACCCGGCCGTGCGCGTGCCGATAGGTGAGGTCTGGCGTCGCATGGATGGCTTCATGGAGCGCGTGCTGCCCGCCGCCGAGTCCGCCGGCGTGCGCCTGGCCTTCCATCCCAACGACCCGCCCCTGCCGCTCTACTGCGGCGTCGAGCAGCCGTTCATCAATCCCGACGGTCTGGCGCAGCTGCTGGATCGCTACGACAGCCCCAACGTCGGCCTGCTGTTTTGCCTGGGCACCATGCAGGAGACCGGGGAGGACATGCCCGCCGCCCTGCGCAGGTTTGGCGAGCGCGGCAAGCTCTTCAACATCCACTTCCGCAATGTGCGCGGCATCATTCCGCGCTTCGAAGAGGTCTTCCAGGACGAGGGCGATTACAACGCCGCCGACCAGATGCGCACCCTGCACGAGGTCGGGTTCGACGGCTTCGTCATGCCCGACCACTATCCCGGCCTGCTGGGCGACAACGAAGCCCGCGAACGCGCCCGCGCCTGGTGCGTCGGCTACCTCCGCGCCCTCATCCAGGCCACCGCAATCTAGTCCCGCCGACTTTCCTCAGCCTGTTCAGTGTCGGCGGTCTGGCGGGCAGGCAGCCCGGATGGTCTAGGTCGCTGCCTCGCCAATCGGCACGTAGCACGCTGGGTCGAGGTCGTCGAGCAGCGGCGAGTCGGCCTCTCGGCAGCAGACGATGCACAAGTAGCGGCTGGACCGCGTAAGCGCCACGTAGAACCGCGCCCGACGACTGTTGGGCGAGCCGAACCTCAGACCAGGGTCCAGGAGGTAGACCGATGTGAAGTCCAACCCTTTCGCGGCATTCACCGTAGCGAGCGAAACGGATACGCCGTCTGGCGGCGCGGCGCGGTCCACGGAACTCACGGGCACGCCAGCGCGGTCGAGCGCGGCGGACGCTTCGTCTCGCTGGCGGTTGCTACCCGTAAGCACCGCGATCTGGCCTGCAGGTCGGCCGTGCGCGATTTCCGCGTCAATCCAGCCAACAATGGCCTCAAGGCCCTCGCGCTCCGTCGGGAACCTGGCCAGCCGCGGCAGCGGGCCTTCGCGTGCGGCCTCGGTCATCTCATCGATTTCACGCCGCGTCTCCTCTACCCCGGCGTACAGGGAAGCGGCCAGGGCGTGGATCTGCCGAGTCGATCGATAGGGTCGACGCAATACGCGGGCCCGTCCGCCGCGAGGGCGGAACTCTCGCCGCGCCCAGAGGAAAGTGCCCGGATAAAGTTCTTGCGCCGGATCCGCCAACACGAGGAGACGCCGCGCGTCGTCGGCTGCCAACGCCTTGGCCAGCCTTGCCATTGCCGGCGAGCAGTCCTGCCCCTCGTCCACGATCACGGCGCGGTAGCGCGGCGGCTCGGCGTCAGCCGCCAGGACGGCGCGCGCCCGCTCGATCAGGTCGTCCCACGTCCCCTTGGCGTCGCGCCGGCGGCGGATGCGCTGGTGCAGGGCCCACATTGCCTGCCGCTGCGGACGGCGCAGCCGTACCAGCCCCTGGCTCTCCGGCCGCGTGAGGCTCAGATACGGCTCAATCGTGTCGAACTGGTTGGGGCTGAGCACGTGCTTGATCTCGTTCTCGAGGACGTCACGTGCGGACAACCCCGCGAGCGCGCGTCGGTCCTCCTCCGACAGTCGCGGGACCTCCTGGGGAATCGCTGACCGCAGCCATGCGCCATCGATGTCGACGGACGCCTCGACGGAAAACCCGGGCTTCCGCTTCTGCAGGTACGCATCCGCCCAACCGTGGACTGTGTTTACTTCAACCTCCCGCGCCATCTCCGGCGTGCCGAGCGCATCGATGGCGCGGCGGACGGTGAGCATCAGCGCACGGTTGTAGCAGAGATAGAGCACGCGCCCACCGCCAAGCTCCGGTTGTGCGGCCAGGTGCAGTGCGCGCCGGATCGCGATCGAGGTCTTGCCCGTGCCCGCGCCGGCGGTGAGGAACGACACCCCTTCGCTGTAGACATAGGCGCGCTGTTGGCCGTCAAGAGCCGCGAAGTACTCCTCGTAGCTGGCCGCTTCCAAGTCGCCCAGCAGGTCCGGGTCTGGCACGTGGATCTCCGCGCCAGCCACGGTGCGTGGAACCGGCGGGGGCGTACCTTCCAGGCGCAGCGGCGCCGCCGCTTTGGCGTACTCCGGAATACGTGCGCGGTTGCGCCGCTCCCAGTCATAGGCTGCGTCGTGGTAATCGACCCACAGAGCCACGATCCGGTCATCGTCCCGGACGAAGATCAACCGGGGTGCTCCCTGGCCCTGGGTTACGCGCGCCGAGCGGGATTCCAACGCGTCGCCGAGCAACCGCAGGACCTCGCTGTTCAGGCCCGGGCTGCGGTCATCCTGGCAGAGCCGCTTGATCGTCCTGAACGCTTGCCGCTTCAGGCGGGAATCGCGTAGCCGCCTGATCGCCCGTTCAAAGCGCGGCCCGGCGAACGGGAGAAACACGAGCGGGCGCCTGGAGCCCGAGGCCGCGTCCGTCATCAACCCATACCGCCCGGTTCAGGCCGCGCGCTGCGGTTCCGCCCAACGCGGAGTATAGGGGGAGTGGCCCGAACAGTTTCCGTCGGTGCATGTGCATGCGCTAGAGTCAGCGCCCGCTCGGCAGACGCCCCCACGGCCGGCGGGGCGTAGGATCACCGCGGATGGCGTGCGGTCAGGGAGCAACACATGAGTGATCCGGTGAAGGTTGGATTTGTTGGGGCGGGGAACCTGGCGAGCCTGGTGCATTACCCGTCGTTGGACGAGATCGAGGCGACGGACCTGCGGGCGATTTCGGAGCTGGACGAGGACCGCCTGACCGCGACCGCCGACCAGTACGACGTGCCAGGCCGCTACACCGACTACCGCCGGATGCTGGAGCGCGAGGACCTGGACGCGGTCTACGTGGTCATGCCCCCGCACCTGTTGCACGACATCGTGATTGACTGCCTGCAGGCGGGGAAGCACGTCTTTATCGAGAAGCCGCCCGGCGTCTCCACCTACGAGACCGAAGCCTTCGCCTGGTACGCCGAGCAGCACGACTGCCTGACCATGACCGGCTTCAACCGCCGCTTCATCCCCCTGCTACGCCACTGCAAATCTGTCGTGGAGGCCGCGGGCCCCATCCACATGGCCGCCGCGCGCTTCCACAAGTTCGACACGTGGCCCGACCAGTACGGCTTCTACCGGGGCTCCGTGAGTCACCTGAACTCGGACATCGTCCACGCGATCGACGCGCTGCGCTTTCTGGCCGGCGGCGAGGTGGTGGAGGTGCACGCCCACACCCGAGCGCTGGGCCGCCCCTACATGAACGTGCACGCCGCGCTGATCGAGTTCTCCACCGGCTGCTCTGGCGTCCTGCTGGCCAGCCGCCGCGCCGGCGCCCGCCGCCACACCTTCGAAATCCACGGCGGCGACGTCTCCGCCTACTGGGAAGACGGCGTCGAGGGCATGATCTACCGCGACGACTCGACCACGCCCGAGGTCGTACGCGGGGCGGACCTGGTTGACGACGCCCAGCACCACGTCTCGGGCTTCCTGGCCGAAAGCCGCCACTTCATGGAGAGCATCCAGGCCGGCACCCAACCCCTCACCAACTTCGCCGAAGCCGCCAAAACCATGCGCCTCGTCGACCAAATCGCGGCCGACGTGCGCTAACCGCCGCGGGTCCAAGCCCAAGCGCCACCCGCTGCCTCAGGCGCCTTGCAGGTACTCCAGGGCCTTGACGTAGCTGCGGCGTTGGAGGAAGTGGCGGAGTTGGGGCGGGGTGTCAGGGCCCAGGGCCTGGGTCAGCCCGTCCACGCGGCGCAGCGCGGCCTGGAGTTCTGCGGGTGGGCCCGGCGGGGGGCCGATGGCCCGCAGCAGCGTCTCCAGCGCCTGGGTCAGCTCGGCGCGGCTGTCACTCATCGGAGGTCAGCCGGCCAGGGTGGCCTCGACGGAGATGTCCACGTTGCCGCGGATGGCGTTGGAGATCGGGCAGCCGGCCTCGCCTTGCGCGGCCAGGTCCGCGAACCCCGCCTGGTCCAGTCCCGGGACGACGCCCTCCACGCTCAGCGAGCTGCTGCCCACCTTGAATCCTCCGGCCGGGAGCGGCTCGAACGTCACGGACGCCGACACGCGCAGTTCCTCCGGCGGATGCCCGGCTTCGGCCAGCGTGTGCGAGAAGGCCATGGCGTAGCAACTGGCGTGCGAGGCGGCCAGCAATTCCTCCGGGCTGGTCTTGCCACCAGGCCCCTCCGTGCGCGCCGGCCAGCTCACGGCCTGGGCCGTCAGCGCGCCGCTGCCCACGTCGAACGTTCCATTGCCTTGAATCAAGTTGCCGCGCCATACGACATCAGCTCGTCGAACGATGTCCGCCATTGCGTTCCCTCTCAGTTCCGTGACCGGAGTAATCGGTCGCGAATTGTCACCGCTTCCGGCCATGCTTACCACACGCAGCGCGTGCCGTGCGCCGCAGCGTACGTCTCCACCGCCGTCGTTACAGGTTTGGCGGCCAACGCGCCGCCACATGGTTTGGATGCGGCTGGCCGGGTCACTATAGTGCCTGCCCCCGACATGGGTTTTGCCAACGCCGTTCGACAACTACGCGAGCAACGCCGCCTCACCAAGGCGGCGCTGGCCGCGCGTTGCGGGCTTGCACCCTCGTACCTCTCGCGGCTCGAAAGCGGCGACTACAAGAGTCCAACCGTCGCCACATTGGTAACGCTGGCCCAGGGCCTGGAGGTTGACCCGCGGGAACTCCTGGTGCTGGCGGGCTACGTGCCGGACGACATGGCCATCACGCGCCGCCGCTTTGCCGAAGAGACCATTGCCAGCGTGGCCGAATCAGCCATTCGCTCCATCTCGCGCACGGTGAGCACCACGCTCAATCCCGACCAGGCTGATAGCGACGAGGAGCCGCTCAACGTGGATTGGGCGCTCCTGGCGGAACGCCTGCGCGCGCATCGCCGCACGGCCCGACTGACAACCCGGCAAGTGGCCCGCAAGGCCGGCGTGCGTGTACGCGTGGTTACCGATCTCGAGGCGGGGCGCGAACCCTCCGCGCCGACCGACGTCTCGCAGGCGCTCACCCGCGGCTACGCGCTGGCGCCAGCCGAGGTTGACGATCTGCTGTTTGAGGTTGGTCTCAGCCAGTACCTGGCCGATGACATCGTCCTCTCCACAGAGTCGCGGCGGATGACCCTGGAGTTCGCCCGCCTGGCGCGGATTCGCGACCGTCACAGCCGCCAAATCCCGGGCCAACTCGACTAACCCCGGCCACCCGCGCCCGTCACGCCTCGCTGATTTTTCTGCTGGCTCCGGCCTGCGCGCCCTGATCGCAGCCGCCGGGGCGCGCGCGGAAACCGTTCCCTAGCCGCTCTTCACGGGGCCGACCGCTATCGAACTCCCGTTGTTCGTCGGCAGACCGTCGGCCTCCGTAAATCCGCTCCACGTCGTCCCGTCAAAGCGACCCACCCCGCCGCCGGTCGCCACCCAGATGTGGCCCTGACCGTCCTCCGCCAGGGCCCGGGCATCGTTGGAGGGGATTCCAGAGTTCGCGACGTTGGACGTGAAGAACACGCCATTCTCATACCGGCTCACGCCGCCGGCGGTCGCCACCCAGACCGCGCCACCGCTCGCCACCAGGATGTCGCGGACCTCGTTGCTACCCAGCCCTTCCGCCGTGGCGAAGTGATCCCAAGCCACAAGGTTGAGCGTCCGCGACACGCCGGCGTCGGCCGTGGCGAACCACAACGCGCCGGCCGCGTCTACGCCAACCGCCGTCACGTCATTGCTGGCTATCTCCGAGTTCCCCGTGTTGTAGACCTCCCAGGTCGCGGCATCCCGGTCGTACAGTGCGGCGCCGTTCGCCGTTGCCAACCATAGGCGGCCCTGCGATTCCGACACCATGCGCAGGCTGCGGACATCCGAGCTTGGGAGGCTGGAGTTGTCGGGGCGGAACCGGCCCCAGTTCTGGCCATCAAAGCGGCTGGCGCCCTGCTGCTCATGGCCCATCCACAGAATGTTGGACGACTGCCGACCGGCCAGCGCGGTAACCATGTCCGACCCGATCCCGTTCCCCGTGTTCGCCTTTCTGAAGCCTGCGCCCTGGCCGTTCCGATCGAACCGGAACAGACCGGCATCCGTGCCAGCCCAGACCTGTCCATCCTTGTCCACCAGAACAGCCTGGACACGGTTGGTTGTCAGCACCGACCGGTCCACATCAAGCTGCTGCCAGGTAACGCCGTCGTAGAGCAGGACTCCGCCGTCCGAGGTCCCCACCACTACAACGTCGCTCGTCGTGCGCAACGGATCCGGCGTTGGCGCGGGCGTAGGAATGGCCGTTGGGGCGGCGACCGTGGGGG
>DAOUIX010000042.1:0-35258 GCA_034423235.1 Chloroflexota bacterium
AAACTCTGTATCACTTGGGATGTTAGCGCGATGCGCTATTAGCGTCAAGCACAAAGAGCCTGGGGTAGCGAACGCCAGCCGCCCAAACCATCGACCGCTCAAGACAGAGCGCTACTCGCCTCCCAGGCTCACCGTCTGCGTCTGGCCGGTATCGGAAGCCCGCCGCGCGGCCCAGGCGGTTTCGTGCATCCAGAGGGCGTCGTCGGCGCTGACCGGCGGCTCGCCATTGCCCAGGCAGGCCTGGAAGAACTCGTGCTTGAACTGGTCAAACCCGCCGCTGACGCCGGTGTCGGTGAAGTTGAGCCGGCGTTGGGGCGCGGTGACGCCGGTGCCTTCGCGCGTGAACCACTCAAAGCCGTCGTCGGCCTCGGGCTCGAAGCGCAACCAGCCGCGGCTGCCCCAGATTTGCAGGCCGTCGTGCTTCTGTGACGAAGGTGTCATGAAGCCGCCGCTAAACGTGCCGACCATGCCGTTGTCGAAGCGCAGGCTGACGGCGTAGGCGTCCTCGGCGTTGATCGGTTCGCCGCCCACGTTGTCGGCGAAGCCCGCCACCTGGCGCACGTTGGCGCCGGTGATGTAGCGCATCAGGTCCAGGTAGTGGCAGCCCAGGAAGATGAGATGCCCGCCGCCGCGGTCGCGGTCGTACATCCAGCCGTCGGCCAGCTCTTCCCACAGCCAGGTGCGCGGATGCTCGGCCACGTAGTGCACCTGCATGCCGAACAGCCGTCCCAGCGCGCCGCTTTGCACCACCGCGCGGGCTTCACGCACCGCGGCCAGACCGCGCATGTTGAAGGCCACGCAGAGGTGGGCCGATGAGCGGTTTGCCACCTCGACCACGCGACGGAAGTCCTCGATGCGCCCGCAGGCCGGTTTTTCATGGAACACGTGCACGCCGGCTTCCAGGCAGTCGATCAGCACCGGCGGCATCTTGCGAGGCTCCATGGTCACCAGCACGGCGTCCGGCTTGAAGTCGTCCAGCAGCCGGCGGTGGTCGGTGAAGCTGGCGACCAGCTTGTCGCCCAGGATGGCCGCGGTGTTGACTTCGCGTCCGTACTTGGTCCAACCCGGCGGCGGACCGGAGCCCGGTTCGTGCTCGCGGGCTTGCCAGTGGGGATCGGGCGAGGACCCGGTGATGGGCCGGAAGACGCCGGCGACCTGGCCGGTGGCGTCGGCAACCGCGACTTCACCGACCTCGGGATGCTCGGCACACACATTGATCAAACCGTCCAGATGCCAGCCGGCCGGCTCGGCAATCAGGCCAACGCGAAGGGTGTCGGACATAGCGAAGTCTCGGGTATGGCGGTGAGGCCGGATTGTAGGTTGTCGGCAGCGGACGCCGCGTGCGGCGAACTCTCGTCTACTGCGAGGCGGCGACCCTGGAACGGCGCCGGCGCCGGCTACGACGACGCGGACTTTCCGACTCGCCGTTGGCCGCCGGGGTCCGCTCGCGGTCTGCGGGCGGCCGGCTCGCGCGGCGATTGGCGCTCAGGCGCTCGCCGGGCAGTACCTTATGCCCGCCCGCGCCGACCGTCGCGGCGGCGGCCAGGTCACTGACGCTATGGCCGTTGGTTGCGCCGTTTTCTCCCTGGATCTCCCGCCACGTGCGCCTGACCAGCTTGCCGCCCAGGATTCGTTCAATGGCGTTGAGCGCACCCAGATCGGCGCCGCTGACCAGTGTGATCGAGCGACCCAGACCGCCCATACGGCCGGTACGACCGGTGCGGTGGGTGAAGAGGTTTGGGTCTTCGGGCACGTCGTAATTGATCACCTGTCCCAGGCCGGCGATGTCCAGTCCGCGCGCGGCCACGTTGGTGGCCACCAGCACGTCGATGCGGGAACTGCGCAAGCGTTCGATCACGCGGCTGCGCGCCTGCTGCGCCATGGCGCCCTGGATCGAGTCGACGCGTATGCCGGTACTCTTCAGCCGCGCGCCTAGCCGCGACACCTGGTGCCGGGTGCGTCCGAAGACGATCGTGGGCGTGCCGCGCGTCTCGTCCAGGATGTGCTGCACGGCGGCGAGGCGCTCCACCTCCGGCACGATCCAGACCTCGTGGTCAATGTCGGGCCGATCTTCGGGCTCGGTGTCCAGTTCGATCCACTTGGGATTACTGAGCTGACGCTCGGTGATACGTCGCACCCACTCGGGCACGGTTGCCGAGAACAGCGAGGTCTGCCGGTCCGTGGGGGTATGGCGCAGGATGGCTTCCACCTGCGGCGCCATGCCGATATCGAACATCAGGTCGGCTTCGTCCAGCACGACCACACGCATGGCCGATGTGCGAAGGCTGCCGCTCTCGATGAGGTCCAGCGCCCGGCCGGGCGTCGCGACCACGATCTGTGCGCCGGCGTCCAGGGCCTTGCGCTGCGGGCCGTAGCTGACGCCGCCCAGGATCCGGACGACCCGCATGCCAAGGCGGGCGGCCAGCGGTTCGGTGACCGACGCGATCTGCTCCACCAACTCGCGGGTGGGCCCCAGGACCAAGGCCTGTTGCCCCGGTCGGTCGGCGTCAATGCGTTCCAGCAGCGGCAGCACGTAGGCCAACGTCTTGCCGGAACCGGTACGGGCCTGGCCCACGACATCATGACCGTTGAGCAGAAGTGGAATGCAGGACGCTTGAATTGGTGTGGGCTCGGTAATGGACTGGTCTTCGAGGTCGTCGGCGAGGTCTTGGCGAACTCCGAGGTCAATGAAACTAGCGATGGGGGATGCTCCCTGGATCAGGCACGCAAGCTCAACATGGCGATAGGCGCGCGGTTTCCGATGTTCGCGCGCACTCGTTTTTTCTTCTGCGCGCGATGGCTGGATATGTCTCAACCATACCCTAAAGCTGTTGCACTTGGGCCGGTTCAGGTGAAGTGACGCAAGCAGCGCCGGACGGACCGATGCCCGCTACCCCTCGTCCGGCCAGACTTCCTGGAGCGCGAACCAGCTTGGGTAGGCACGCCGGATCAGGACGGTCAACGCGTCAGCCATGCGCTGCACGCCGACGCCAATACCCTCGGCGTCGGGCTTGAGATCCGAGAGTTCGACCTCGTCCAGGAACTCGACAAAGACCGTACCGCTGGGCTGGCGCTCGATGGCCGTTGGCAGCAGCGGGGCGCCGTTGCGGAGGGCCAGCCAGACCGGACCGACCGGCAGGCGGGCCCGCCTGCCGCACAACTCCACGTCCACACCGGGGCCCGCGACCGGCCGATCGGCGACCAGACCGATGATCTCGCCGTTTCGAAGCGCTCGCAGTAAGGGCCGGGCCGCGTTCATGGGGTCGTAGAGCCGTGTGCCGGCGCCCCGGCGAACGCGATTGGTCAGGAGGCCCAGCCAGGCCGGTTCCACCGATTCGCCGGCGCTGTGAAAGGCGCCGTAGCGGCGCGCGCACTCCGAGGCGGCCAGGTCCCAGTTCCCCGCGTGGATGCCAAACAGCACCACGCCGTTTCCCTGGCGCTTGGCCTCTCGCAGCGTGGTCTCGTCAACCACCAACCGGCGTCGGCGCCCCCAGAGGTCGGGCCAGTGCATGGTGAAAAACTCCGCCAGGTACTGGCCGTAGGCCGCGTAGACGCCCTCCGCCAGCGACTCGATCTGCGAGTCCGGCGCATCTGGTCCGACGACCACGCGCAGGTTGGCGCGCAGACGCTCGGCGCGGTCGCCGGCGCGTTGGTAGACCATCCGTCCGATTCGGGCGGCGAGCGCATCGACTAGGCCCGCGGGAACGAGTGCCACCAGGCCGGTCCCCAGCAGGGACAGACCATAGAACGTCGCATCGCGAATCGAGCGGAGCCGATCGGACACGGACGAAGTGCCGTCGGCTACGACCAGGCCGCGAGCAGTCCGGCCATCAACACGATGCCGACAAGGTGGTAGGCGTTGTTGAACGCCCACAGGCGCACGCCGCGCCCGGCGAACAGGTACACGCCCAGACTTGTCGTGGCGACCACCCCGACCAGGAGCCAGATGCCCAGCACCACGCCCTCGACGAATCCAGCCGCGCCGGTCATTTTGACCAGCAGTGCCAGAACGTAGGACTGGACCAGGGCACTGATCAGCATCAGGCCCATCGGGGGTCCCTGCCCGCCACCGCCCTCGCGAATCTCTTCTTCGGTCATGCCGATCAGGCGCAGCCAGATGTCGCCCAGGCCGTACCTCGGGGCATACCACCACATGCCGAGCGCCATGGGGATCAGGGCAGCCACGATCACGGCCACGTAGTTGAGATCGCCGGTCCAGAGGGTCATGTTGATGCGCCTTTCTTCGCGCGCGGGCGCGCCCCGTCGGTCACGGTTTAGTCGCCGCGCACGCGAGGCGTCAAGCGTCGGCCGCTCTCGCTTCGGCTCCCGGCCGCTCCGGACGCGCCGAGCCGTGCGAGTCCGAAGACCGCATGAGTATCCTGTCCGTCGGTTCGCCGCGTGCCCAGGCCGCGTTCGGACCCGGCGTACATTCAACACGAGCCGCAGCTGACGGGCGGGGCGCAGCTCTTCCCGAAAGGTTGTGGTGTGGAGCCCCGCTGGCTGACGGCCGTCGTCGTGCGCTGGTGGTGGGTGCTGCTCATCGGCCTGGCCGCCGGCGGCTCCGCGGCCTGGGGCGTCTCGAAGCTGGTCAGCCCCACTTACCGCGCCACGGCCACCATCGTCGTCAACCAGTCCGCGTCGCCAGGAACCGTGACGTACAGCGACGCCCTGCTGAGCCAGCAACTCGTCAAGACCTACGCCCGCATGGCCACGCAGCGGGTGGTGCTGGAGCAGGTTGCCGAGCAACTCAACCTGACCGCCAGTCTGGCTGATCTGGAGGATTTGCTTAGCGGCTTAGCCATTTCGCAGACGCAGCTACTGGAAATCCGGGCCGAGACGTGGGACCCGGCGCTCTCACGCGACCTGGCCAACGCTGTAGCACGAGTCTTCATCGAACAGCAGCAGCCATTCCTCCCAACCGGACGCGGCGACCAGACGCTGCGGATCGCGCAGCCCGCGATCCTTCCAAGGGTCCCCATTGCTCCGCGTGTGGTTCTCAACACCCTACTCGGCGCATTGGCGGGTCTCCTGGCAGCCGCGGGCATCGCGGCGCTCTTCGAATACCGCGACGACACCATCAAGTCACCAGACGACCTGGAGGTTTTGGGACTGGCCCCGCTCGGCGTGGTTGGCGTTCTGGGTTCGGGCAAAGGCCGTGCCCCGGCCGCTGGAAGGCTGCCTCCGCCCGCCGCCGAGGCCTACCGAAAGATCCGAACCAGCGTTGACCTCTGGGGTCTGCAACCGCCCCTGCGCCTGCTGGTGACGAGCGCCGGCCAGGGTGAAGGCAAGTCCACGACCGCGGCCAATCTGGGGGTCGCGTTTGGCCAGGCGGGGAAACGCGTGATTCTGCTGGATGCCGACCTGCGGCGGCCCCACCTGCACCGGCTGTTCGACCTGCGCAACTCACGCGGGCTGACCAGCCTGCTGGTGAACCACGAGGCCACGGCGGACGCAACGCTGCGCTCCACGGCGTTCCCGACCGTTCGTCTCGTTCCGGCTGGCGCCGCGCCGCCGAACGCGGCCGAACTCGTGGCTTCCGAGCGAATGCGCGCTGTCCTGGACGATCTGTCGGGACTGGCCGACATCGTGATCGTGGACAGTCCGCCGGTGCTGGGTGTGTCCGATCCCGTCATCCTCGCGGCCGCAGGCGGAGCGGCATTGCTGGTGGCTCAGGCCGGCGTCACCAGGCCCCGATCGCTGCTTCGAGCGCGGGACGCGCTGCTCAAGACAGACGTCGTGCTGCTGGGCGTGGTCGTCAATGCCGCCGCCAGTAGGGTGACCGCCGAGTTCTACGGTGACTACGCCTACGGCGGCGCTGCTGACCTGGAACCGCCGGAGCGTGGCTGAGGGCGGCCCCGCATTGGTTGATCGCGGCGAGCCAGGCTCGTCGGCTCGCCGCCGCCTGGCGCTCGGGGCGCTGTTGCTCCTGGCGGGAGCGGTCATCGGCTTCACGGCTCGCTGCGCGGTTGCCGCGCTCTTCGTCAACGTCGGGAACCTGGCCGTGCTGCACGGCGCGGACGACCTGGCCACCTCGGCGTTCGAGGCCGCAACCAATGCCGATCCGGCAACGCAGGCCGCGAGCACCTTCCATATCTCACAGGCGCTCCTGCGGAACGACTTCGACGCCGCGGCCGACGAACTCGCCAGGTTGCGCGCACTCGGCGGAAGCCCACGCGGTGTCGCCGCCACGTCCAGCGTGCTGCTGCACCTGGACGCCATCCTGGCTAAACGGGCAGGGGACCCGGCGCGGGCGCTGTCCCTGATCCGCGAGTCGGTCACGCGGGCCGGCGCCAACGCGCCGGAGAGGGCGTTGCAACTGCTGGAGGATCTCTCCGGCGAAGCGGCCGCCCGGCCATTCGAGCCCGGTCTGGCCACGATCCACCTCGCCGTCGACCCGCGCCGCGACACCTGCGGCGACGGCCGCCGCCTCGTCCACGTGCGGCTGCAACGCCGCGATGTCGCGGTCGGCGGCTCAATGCGGGTGGACCTGGAGTGGACAGACACCAACGGTCGGAGCGAGCGAACGTCGACACGCCGGCTGCGCAACCTGGCGCCCAACGGCGCGTTCACCTGGGGCGTTTCCGAAGCCAACCTCCCCCTGGGGTATACAGCGCATCCGGAACCGTCCCCGAGCGTCGGGTCGCCTTCCGGCGATATCCATATCGGTTTCGCGGACCTGGACGGCCAGCCGGTGCCGGCTCTGGTCATCGACAACCTGAACGGGCCGCCGAGGACATCGCGTCTCCGCAGCGACTGGATCCCGGCGACGCCCGGCGCGTGCTACCTGTTCGCCAGCGAGGTCTGGGTCGGCGGCGGCCAGCCGCACTTTGGGCTGTACCTGCGGACGCCCGGACGCGCCGACAGCGCGGTTTTCGGTCTGCAGGGCGGCCAGCCGGACGGATGGCGGCGCGAAGCGCGCCTGGTGCGGCTGCCCAGCGACACCGAGGCCGTTCAGGTTTTTTTCTGGAACTATCGCAGCAGCGGCGCCACGGCCTTCACGCTCGCCGTCGTGGCACGGATCGACCGCTGACCGGGCGACCCGGCGTGCCGGCGCCTGGACCAGGCGACCTGGCGCGTCCGCAGGTCTCGTTCATCGTTCCGGCCTACAACGAAGCCCAGCGCGTCGCGAACATCCTTGACTCGGTGGATCGTCAAGCCCACCAAGACGTGGAGCTCGTATTCGTGGATGACGGATCAACAGATGGGACGCTCCAGCGGCTGGCCAGGGCGGCCAGTATCCGGCCGGTGCGCGCGATTCGCCACGTGGCGCCGCGCGGCGTCGCCGCCGCTCGAAACGCCGGCGCGCGCGCCGCCGCCGGCGACATCCTGGTGTTCATGGACGCGGACCTGACCCTGCCGCACGACTTTGCCTCCCGCATCCTGGCGCACTATGCCGCCGGGGCCGATTACGTGCTGGTGGGGTCGCGCGTGGCCGACCGGTCCTGCGCGCCGTCACGCTACCTGCAGAGCGAACACGAGATAGACCTGGCCAAACCGGAATTGCAGCGCAGCTCGCAGGCCTTCTCGGTTCGGCGGCAGGTCTACTGGAGTGTGGGACCGTTTCGCGAGGATCTCCCGCGTGGCGACGATTCTGAGTTCGGCGAGCGCGTGATGGCGGCCGGCTTTCGGCGACTCGAGGACCTGACCACGGAAGTCATGCACGACCGCCCGAGAACCTGGGGCGCATTTCTGGCCCTTCAGCGCCGCCGCGGCCGGAACTTCGCCTACTCCCGCCGAAACCTTCGGGGTCACGGTGCCGTCCACCTTCTGGCGGCGGCGCTGGCGCGGACGTTGCTGACAGTCGTGGAGATCGCCACGTTGGTCATTCCGCTGCACAACGCCGTTCACCTGGCCAGACGCTCGCCTCGAGGACCAGCCGACCTGGCGAGCTTCACCGTGCTGGACGCCACGGCACGGGCAGCGCGAGCCGTCGGCGTCTGGCAGGGCGTCCGGGAAGTTCTGACCGGGGCCTACAGCCCGCGCTGAGCTGGAACGCGGTGCCGGCTAGGTCCGACGCGGCTCGGTGCGACCGAGTAGCTGCCCGGCCAAGGCGATGAACAGCAAGACGCCCACGCCCACCACCAGGGACCGAATGGCCTGGACGTATACCGGGATTATCTCGGCATTCACAAAAATGATCCGCCAGAAGAGCGCCAGGTAGAGCGCCACGCCCACCGCCGTTGCCCCCGGTCGATCGACCAGCCAGCCGTACAGCAGCCGATAGACCACCCCCAGCGCCAGGCTCCCGATCACTACGCCCACGAGGCCATGGCGCAGGTACAAGTCGCCGGTGTGCGTGATGCCGAACGACGTCCGGTTGCCCTCCACGCCTCGAAACGCACGGCTCACCTGGGGTGAAAACGGCGCCGGCTTGTCCGGCCAGATTGCGCGGGGCACAAATGCAAAGGCGGGAATGAGCGCCAGGTCGGCGCCAGTGACCTCCAGGTCCACCGAGTCGCCGTACGCCAGGATCGACGCGACGGTTTCGCCCGAGGTGTGCCGGTTCGTCAGCGTCCGCAGCGCCGCCTGCAGAAACTCGCCCGGGCCCGCCGCGATCAGTTCGCCGGCCAGCTCCACCGGAGCCGTCGCCATGCCTGCCGGATCGGTCGGTCGCTCCAGTACGCCCTTGTGGATCCGGTCTCGATAAATCGTGACGGCGCCGAACATCACGACTACGACCGCCGCGGCTCCCAGGACAAAACGCCATCCGCCCAGCCGCTGCACACGGTAGTGGTAAAGACCGGCCAGGCCCACGACGAGATACGCGAACACGTGCTTGGCCCCAAACGCCACCGTGAAGATCGCCTCGATTGGCGCGATTACGGCGAGGACCGCCGCGACGACGACCCAGCGGTGGCGGCCCGGTCGAAATGCGTACACGCCGGCCAGCAGCACGGCGAACTGGCTGAGGCTGCCGATCTGGAGCAGGAGATTGAAGTCGTCGGAAAGCCGGTCCTGAAGGTCGAGGCTGGCGAAAGTAGCGCCGCGATCCAGCAGCAAGACGCCGCGGGCAACCACGCCCACGAAATAGACCAGGCCCAGGACCATCCACGGCGCGCGTGTTGGCAAGGCCAGGGAGACCCGCGGCAGACGCCGAACGGCCCGCCGCCACCAGGGCGCGTAGTAGCCCACGTAGATCAATCCCAGTGCCAATGTGGCCAGCGCCACGGCCGGCCCCCGCGTTTCGTCGATGTTCACGAAGATGAACGGGTCCGCCAGGTCGCTGCCGGCCTCGACCAGCAGCGTTCGCATGCCGAAGTCGAGAAAGAAAAACAGCCCGATCGGCACGATCGGCTGGAACAGGTCGCCGCCCCGGATCAGCGCCTGCAGGGCCGGCCACAGTGCCAGCGCCGACAGCACCACCGCCAGCACCGGAACTGCAAGTCCATTGGGCAACGAGTCGATGAGGAGCGCGGCAGCCGACCCCGCCACCGTTGCGCCCACGACGGCCGACAGGGCGACCAGGCGCCGGCTCGAGAGGCCCATGTCCGGAGCCGGCGCAGGGCGCCCGCCTACGACATCCGCCCGGCTGGAAAGCACGATGGGGCGCCTCCTGCGGGCTAGGCCATTCGCTCCACCTGCGCGCGCGAGATTTCGTGGCGCAGCGGCTCGCCCGCGAAGTGGCGGGCGATCTCATCCACCATCCGGCCCATCTGCCGCGCCCGCGTCTCCAGCGTGAAACCGGCGATGTGCGGAGTGAGGACGGCGTTGGGCAGCTCCCGGAACGGCGAGTCGGCCGGCAGCGGCTCCTTGTCGAACACGTCCAGCACCGCATCGATCTTCCCGGCGGAAAGCACGTCCAGCAGGGCGTCCTGATCCACCAGCCAGGCGCGCGCGCAGTTGACGAACAGGGCGCCGGGCTTCATCAGGTCCAGCTCGCGCCGGCCGATCATGTGATGGGTGGCCGGCAGGATCGGCGCGTGCAGGGTCACCACGTCGCTGGTGCGCATCAACGTGGCCAGGTCCGCCAGTTCAACGCCCAGTTCGGCGGCTTCCTGCTCGTCGACGAACGGGTCGTAGAGGACCACGTTGGGTGTGAAGGCCCGTAGCAGCGGAATCACGCGGCGCCCCACCATGCTGGCGGCCACCACGCCGACCCGCCGCTCAGCCAACAGCCCACCAACGTTCGAACCGCCGCTGGATTGCTTCCAGGCGCCGGCCCGAAGGGTCTCCTGGTGACCGATGAAGCCGCGAAGGGCCAACAGGATGGCGCCAATGGTGTACTCCGCCACCGCCTCGGCAATCACGTCGGCCGCGTGGGTTACGCGAACGCCGCTGTCCCAGGCTGACTCGTCGACATAAGGCCGAACGGATCCAGCGGCGTGCGCCACGATCTCCAGGTTGGGCGCGGCGGCCAGCGCCTCACGGTCCAGCGTTGGGCTCCCCCAGCTGGTAATGACGGCCCGCACGTCGGGATCCAGGTGCTCCATCAGGTCGTCTTGCGTCCAGGGTTCGTCGCCGTCGTTGCTGACCACGTGCGCGGCCAGCGATTCCAGGCGGGCTTCGTCCTCGGGCTTCAACGTCATTTCGCGCAGCGGCCGATGCACGGTCACCACGATGGTTCCGGTAGCCATGGGGCGGTGTTCACCTCCTCGGCGTGGGGTGGCGCAACATACCGCGCGGACGGGTCGCGCTCATGCCGTTGCCGCCACCCTGGCGTAGATTTCGGCGAGCTCCCGCGCCGTTCGGTCCCAGTGAAAACGTTGAGCCAGCGCCAGGCCGGCGGTCTGAGCGCCACGGTGCACCTCGGCGTCCCGCAGCAGCCGCGCCGCGGCCGCCGCCAGTCCGCCGGTATCGGTGGCGGGCGCCTGCAGGGCGGCTGGACTGGCGGTTTCGCGAAAGGCGGGGCAGTTCGAGGTTACGGCCGGCGTTCCACAGGCCATGGCCTCCAGCGCCGGCCAGCCAAAGCCTTCCCAGTGCGAAGGCGAAAGCAGGACCTGGCAACTGGCATAGAGCGCGGGCAGGTCGGGCTCCGGCACGTAGCCGGTCTCCACGATCCAGGGTTCCAGACCGAGGCCTCGCGCCAGCCGTCGTTGCTCGGCGGTCAGACGTTCGCCGGCCTTGACGAAGCCACAATTGATGCCGTGCGTCCGGCGCAGGACGTGGACGACCTGCAGGGCGCCCTCGATGTTCTTGTACGCATCGGCGCCCCCGACGTGAAGAAGCAACGGGATCCGAGGCAAATTGAGCCGGTCGCGCAGTCGCGCGACCCGTTCCGGCGGCGGCGCCCGAAAGTGGTCCGCGACACCGCTATGCACGACGTGCAACCGCTCCGGATCGCAGTCCAGATAGCGCAGCACGTCATTGGCCGTCGCCCGGCTCACACAGACGACGCCGGCGGCCCTTGGAAGATGGCGGACCGCGTAGCGGAAGGCCGTGAGGGCTACGCGAGGTGTTCGCGCGCCCGGAATCCCGCCGTCCGCCATGCGCAGCAGCATCAGGTCGTGACAGGTCACCACCGTGTGCCGCGCAGTCAGTGCCCGTAGGAGGTGGGCGTACGAGTGGTCGATCACGTGATGCACGGTGGCCGACCCGCCCGACACTCGGCGCGGGTAGTCGGCGTAGCGCACCCGGTACTTGCCCACGTTCTCGGCCAGGCGGCCGAACGGGCTGTCGTCGTGCTGCGGCCATGGGGGCGGTGTGACGGTGCGGACATCCAGCGGTGGGTCCAGGTACCGCAGAGCCCGCTCCAGCGTCCGGCCATAGCGGTCCATGGACGGCCGGCACTCGCTGGGATTGACGAGATAGAGATTGACGCGCGGGCGCGCGCTCCCAACCTCCTCAGACGGACGCTGAACGCTCATGGCCGGCGGGCCAGGACTTCCCAACTGCTGGCCCACGCCTGATCGAGGACCGGAAGCCTCAGCAGCCAGGGCACCGCGCGGATCAGCCCCAGCCTCGCCAGCAGCGGCAGCGGACCCATGCGATCCACGCGCATGACGGCGAATCCGGCGTCCAGGACGAGCAGCCGAATCGCCGCGGCGGTGAAGCCGCGGCGGTGCGTGTAGTCGTTCCAGACCACTCGCGGCCGCGCCATCGGCACCGAGGCCAGCACCAGCCCGCCGGGCCGCAGGACCGCGCGCATCTCGCGCAGGGTGTCCCAGGGACGGTCAAGATGTTCCAGCACGTCCCTGGCGATTACGGCGTCAAAGCGGCTACGTGGGAAGGGCAGTCGCCGTCCCGTCCCGGCGTCCCAGGCCACGACCTGGCCGTATCGACCGGCGAGTTCGAGCGCGCCCTGGTCATGATCGATCCCGATGACGCGCACGCCGGGCGGCGCCGCGCGCGACATGTCCCCCACGCCGCAGCCCAGGTCCAGCACCAGGGAGGCAGCCCCGAGCCGGCGAAAGTACTCATGTGCCAGCGGGGAGGGGACTCCCGTATTCGAGTAGTACACGCGCTTGCGGACTCGGGCCGCTGGCCGGCCAGTCACGCGCGACGCCCGTACGCCGCGCGGGCCCGGATCCGCTTCAGGCAGCGCGCCAGGCGTCGCGCCACGACGTCGTGGGTGTAGTGACGCTGGACCCGGGCCCGCCCGCGCGCGGCCAGTTGCGCGCGCAGGGCAGGGGTCTCCACGAGACATTTCAAGGCCGCTCGCAACTGACCGACGTCGCGCTCGGGCACCACGATGCCGGCGTCGCCGATTACGTGGGGAATCTCGCCGGAGTTGGTTCCCACCACGGGGCAGCCCGCCGCCATGGCTTCGATCAGCACGTGCCCGAACTGCTCGGCCCAGACCGCGGTGGCATAGGACGGCAGGACAAGTACGTCCAGCGACGTCAGAAGCGCGCCTACCCGATGGTGATCGGCGTCGCCCACCAGCCGCAGGCGTTCGGGCAGATACGCGTCCCTGAAGCGCGAATTGAGCGCAGCGGCCAGCGGTCCCCGGCCCATCACCAGCAAAGTCCACTTCAGATGCCCGAGTCCGGTCAGCGCTTTCGCCAGGTCCAGCAGCCCCTTTTCAGGGATCAGTCGCCCGGCAAAGCCGATCACGGCTCCGTCGAGCCCAAGGTCGTCTCGAACCTTGCGTCCGGTCGCGTCCGGCCGATCCGGCAGATCGACGCCGACCTGCGGGATTCGCTGGATCGGGCGGCCGAAACCAGATGCGCGCAGTTGGTCGCGGGCCGCCTGGTTGCCGGCAAAGGCCGCTTGGGCGGCGCGCAGCGCACCGCGCTCCAGAATGCGTAGCGGCAGCGCTCGCGGACGGTTTGGCGGGCTGCCCCACGTGAAGAACGTGAACGGCGGACAGCCTGGCAGCAGCCGCGCCAGCCAGCGGCTCTGCAGGGCCAGCAGCGAGTGCGGCTCCTGTTCCACCAGCACCACGTCCGGCCGGAAGCGCCGCGCCGATTGGACGAGCCGTGGATCGATGTGAAATGTCAGCGTGCCCTGGCCGCGGAACACGGCCCGCGCCGCCTGCAACGCCACGCGTCGATGCCTCGGCGGCTCGGGAGTCACCCCGCCGAAATACGGGTCCCGCCAGCCGTTCGGGACGACCAGGAGCGCCGCATGGTTGGGCGACAAGTCGGCGAAGGCTTCCCACTTCCGCTGGTTGTAGCGGCGTAGGTAGGTATGACCGACCACCAACACGCGCACCCGCCGTCACCCTCCTCTTCGCCGGGTGGCTGTGCGTGAAGCTGGCCGGGTCCGGCGCGCTCAAGACACCGTGAGCGCTGCATCTCGGCCCGCCGTGGAAAAATACGCGCGCGTAGCGCGCCCCGCCGCGCAGCGCCCATACGGTAGCGGTCTTGTGCCCGTTCTGTCTCCGCCGGATGGTTGGAGACACAGGGCCGGCAGGGCTGGCGGAACGCACCCGGGCTCGATTCTTCGCGGGAGACCCTGAACGAGCGGCTGGCCAGCCATGCAAACGCCCGACATCCACGACCTGCTGAAGACGCGCTTCGGCTACGACGAGTTCCGCCCGCTCCAGGCCGAGATCATCCAGACCGTTCTGGATGGACGTGACGCCCTGGTGCTGATGCCCACCGGCGGCGGGAAGTCCCTCTGCTACCAGCTACCCGCCCTGTGCCTGGATGGTCTGACGCTGGTCGTTTCACCCCTGATCGCACTGATGAAGGACCAGGTGGACGCCCTGCGCGCCAATGGCGTGGCGGCGGCGTACGTCAACAGCTCGGTCCCGCCACGAGAGATTCGGAGCGTCTACGCCGCCGCTCGGGCGGGCCAGCTCAAGATTCTCTACATCGCACCTGAGCGGCTGCCTACCCCTGGCTTTCGCCGGTTTCTCGAATCGGTCAGCGTCAGCCAGATCGCCATCGACGAGGCCCACTGCATCTCCGAGTGGGGCCACGACTTCCGCCCCGACTACCGCAACCTGCACGTCCTGCGCGAAGGCTTCCCCGATACGCCGGTGATGGCCCTGACGGCCACGGCAACCGTGCAGGTGCGGGACGACATCGTGGAGCAACTGTCGATTCCCCGGGCTCGGCGCTTCGTCGCGAGCTTCGACCGACAGAACCTGACGTACATCGTGCGGCCCAAGCGTGACGCGTTCGAGGCGCTGTTGGCGTTGCTTCGACAACACGCCCACGGATCGGCCATCGTCTACTGCCTGTCCCGCCAGGACACCGAGGACCTGGCGGCCGACCTCACCGCCCAGGGCATCCAGGCGCTGCCCTACCACGCCGGCCTTGACCCATCCGTGCGCCGGACGACGCAGGACCGGTTTATCCGGGATGACGTATCGGTCGTCACGGCCACGATCGCCTTTGGCATGGGCATCGACAAACCGGATATTCGACTCATCGTCCACTACCGCCTGCCAAAGACCCTGGAGGGCTATTACCAGGAGACCGGTCGAGCCGGTCGGGATGGTCTGCCCAGCACCTGCGTGCTGTTCTTTGGGGCGTCCGATCGTCATGCCCTGGCGGGATTCATCGAGCGCATGGACGACGAGGCTGAGCGCCAGCGCGCCAGACGCAAGTTGCATCAGATGGTCAGGTACGGCCAACTGCAAACCTGTCGTCGCGCCTACCTGCTCGAATACTTCGGCGAGGACTACGACCAAACAGCCTGCGGCGGCTGCGACATCTGTCTGAGCGAGCGCGAAGAGTTCGACGCTACCGAGATCGCCCAGAAAATCCTCTCGGCCATCATTCGTACCGGCGAACGCTTCGGCGCCGCGCACGTGATCCGGGTGCTCCGCGGCAGCCGCGCGCGCCGCGTGCTCGAACCCGGGCACCACCGCCTGTCGGTCCACGGCATCGCCCGCGACCATGATCGGGTCGAGCTCTACGACATCGTGAGCCTGCTGGAAGGCGCCGGGCTGGTTCGGCACAGCGGCGACCGGTACCGATCCCTCGTCGTCACAGGCAACGGCCGCGACTTCCTGCGCCAGCGCCAGCCGCTCACGCTCACGCGCGTCAAGCCGGAGGAAGAGGAAGTCGACGCGCCCCAACCGCAGCCTGGAGTCGATCAACTCGACTTCGACCGCGACCTGTTCGACCGCCTGCGCGACCTGCGCTTCCAGCTGGCCCAGGCGCGCAAGGTGCCGCCCTACGTAATCTTCGACGACCGATCGCTGCAGGAAATGGCCTATTGCCTGCCGCGGAGCCGGGAGAGCTTTTCGAATATCTTCGGCGTCGGCCGCGTGAAACTGCACGATTTCGCTGACGACTTCCTGCAGGTCATCGGGGACTACGCCGAGTCTCAAGGCTTGGCGGAGCGGCCGCGGCCGCAGGGTCGGACGAAGCGCACCCGCTCGACTCCCCGTAAAGGTTCGACCCAACGCCAGACGCTGGAACTCCTGCTGAGCGGGCTGTCGATCTCCGAAGTCAGCCAGCGGCGCGGCCTGACCGAGGCGACGATCATGTCCCACGTTGAGCATCTGATCGCCGCCGGCGAAACGCTGCCGCTTGAACGCGAACTGCCGGTCCCGGAGCGAGTGACGCGGATCTCGGAGGCATTTGCGCGCACGCAGTCCCCCGCCCTCACGCCCGTCAGGCAGCTGCTCGGCGACGACGTCTCCTTTGAAGAACTTCGGATCGTGCGTGCCTGGCTGGACCAGCAACGACGGCAGAGCCCGCTGCAGTCCGCTCCGCGTGCCGATTCCCCGCCACCCTGACGCACGGCATCCGGCATTCGTGCGAAGCTCAGGGTGGTCACCCCGCCACCCCGGTTGACGACCCAATGACCGACCTGCTGGAAGACGAATTCGGCGACATCATCGGCAAGGCCCGTTTCGGTCTGAATCTCTCGGCGGAGGACGTGGCCGGGCGGGTCGGCATCTCCACCGACGACCTCGAGGTGCTGGAGGACTGCGCCCGCAGTCCGACCAGGGCCGAGAACGACGCCCTGGCGGCGGTGCTGAACCTGGATCCGGCGTGCCTGCTGGCCGTCGCCCAGGACGCCTACGTGCCCGACCCCGTACCGCTGGACCACGGCGGCGTGCGCATTCGAGTCATCCCCTATCCGCCCATGCGCGTCTATCAGTACGTGGTCGGGGACCTCGAAACCGGGCAGGCCGTTGTCGTGGATCCCGGCGCTGTGCCGGACCAGATTCTCGGTGCATTGGCCGACGAGCGGTGGACCGCGGCCGCGGTCCTGGTCACCCACGCCGACGCCGACCACATCGACGCGCTGCCTGCGATTCACAAGGCGCTCAACGTCCCAATCTGGATCCACCCGAAGGAACAGCCCCGGCTGCCCGCGCTCGAAGGGGCGGACATCCGCACCTACGGCCACGGCCAGCGGTTCCAGGCCGGACCGTTCGAGGTTGAGGCCCGCCGCACCCCGGGGCACGCCCCGGGCCATTCCTCCCTGCTGCTGCGCGACCTGGTGCTCGTGGGCGACGCCATGTTTGCCGGTTCCCTGGGCCGCACCTCGTTGGGGCCGGCCTCCTACGCCGACCACCTGGCGGCCGTTCGCTCGCAGATCCTCTCGCTGCCCGAAACCACGAGACTATTCGCCGGCCACGGACCGCCTACAACCGTCGGCGAGGAACGAGCGAACAACCCCTTCTTCGCAGCGTGAGCCGCGAATAGCCGAACTTCACCTAAATAGGCGAGAATAGGGGGAGCGCTTCACCCACGGTATGCCTGCGACGACCAGACCTTCATGTTCGCCTTTGACATCTCAACCCGATTCGCAGGTTCCACCCTGCTCTTTCGGTCGTTGTCCCTGGACGACGCGCTCAAGGCGCTGGCGCAAACCGAACTGACCTACGTGGACCTCTGGGCCACGCCGGGCGTGCTGGAGCACGTGGATCCCCTGAGTGATTCCCCGGCCGAGGTAAAAGCCCAGGTCGAGGACAAGAATCTGCGCCCCTCGTCAATTTCGGCCTACGCCACCTTCGGAAACGAGCTGGTCGCGCGGCTGGAGTTCGCGGCGGCCATCGGCGCCCCGCTGGTGATCGGCACCGCGCCGGTTCGGGAGTACGAACGACGCGAAGCCGCCGACGACGTGCGGGCGCTGGGCCGCGTCGCCCAGGACCTGGGCGTCACCCTGGCCCTGGCCAATCAGATTGGCACCTGGCTGGACGAACCCTCCGAAATCGCCAGCTTTCTGGACGACGTTGGGCACCCGCGCGTGCAACTGAGCCTCACGCCTCCGCACGTGCGGTTGGCCGGCGCCACCCTGCGGGCCGTGGCCGACGCCGCCGACGGCCGCGTCGGTCATACCTGTCTCTGGAGCGTCAGCCCCGCCATGCAGGACGCGGGGAATCTCGGGCCGGCCGAGGACCAGGCGCCAGGCCAGGGCACCGTCGACTTCCGGGCACTGACCGCCATGCTGGACGAGCGCAACTACTTCGGCATGTTCACGTTCATCTGGGGTAGTACGGAGGACGTACCCGCCGAGGAAACCGTGGCCGTCATTAATCGCGCGCGCGCTCATGTGCTGGACGTCTCCACACCATCCTGAGGATCACTCGCCCAACCGCTCGACATAGGACGACGGAGCCCTCGTGCTACGCTAGCCGCCGCCTACGAGATTGTGAAACGGTGCACAAAGCCCGGCGAAACGTGACTCTCGCAAACGGGGACGCGAGCCGTCCCGCGCAAGGGCAGCACACCACACCTTTGACCCACCGCCGCCGCATGTACACCGCGATTGTGGCCGTGGCGCTTGCCGTGGTCGCCCTTGGCATGGCTGCGTGTGGCGCGACGCCGCAAACGACCCTGGAACCGACGACCGAGGCGGCGCGCACCGCGCGCGACCTCCTGATGTTCGTCTTCTGGGCCATGGTGGTGACCTTCGTGCTTGTGGAAGGCGCGTTGCTCTACTGTCTCATTCGATTCCGTCGCCGTAGCGGCGACGGGATTCCCGCCCAGACCCACGGCAACACGCCCCTTGAAATCGGCTGGACCATCGCACCAGCCATTCTGGTCGTGGTTATCGTGGTGCTCACCGTCCCCGCGATCTTCTCCAACGCCCGCGCCGCCGGCCCCGACGCCCTGAAGGTGCGGGCCATCGGCCACCAGTGGTGGTTCGAGTTCCAATACCCGGACCTTGGGGTAGTGACCGCCAACGAGTTGCACCTGCCGGTCAACCGCGAGGTGGAAATCCAGCTCGAGAGCAACGACGTGCTGCACAGCTTCTGGGTCCCCAGCCTGCGTGGAAAGCTGGACATGGTGCCGGGCCGCGAGAACAAATTCACCATCAAGCCCGAGGTCACCGGCACCTTCCCCGGCCAGTGCGCCGAGTTCTGCGGAACGGCCCACGCGCTCATGAAGTTCTACGTCGTCGTCGAGACGCAGGCCGAATTCAACGCTTGGCTCCAGAATGAACGTACCGACCGCGTTCCGCCCGCCACCGCCCTGGCCAGGGAAGGCGAAGCGAACCTGACCCTCGGCGGCTGCGTAGCCTGCCATACCATTCGCGGTACCGATTCGGCCGGCATCCTCGGTCCGGATCTGACCCACATGGGCAGCCGCAAGCACATCGCCGCCGGAATCCTGGAGAACACGCCGGAGAACATGCGCGCCTGGCTGAGCGATCCGCAGGGTGTCAAGCCCGGCAACACGATGGTGATCCCCGAACTCACCAGTGCCCAGTTGGACGCCTTGGTGGCCTACCTGCAGGGCCTAAAATAAGCATGCGCACGCGACGCGGCGTTCAAGCGCCGGACGGAGGGTGACCAGATGGCGACGGTAACGGCAACCGCCCCTGACACCCGCACGTTTGCCGGCACCGCCTGGAGTTGGATCACCACGGTCGATCACAAGCGGATCGCCGTGCTCTACCTGGTCACCTCCCTCGCCTTCTTCATGCTCGGCGGGCTCGAGGCGCTGCTCATGCGCTTGCAGCTGGCCACGCCAGAGGCCGATGTCGTTTCGGCTGAACGGTTCACCGAGCTGTTCACCATGCACGGCACCACCATGGTGTTCCTGGCGCTGATGCCGCTCAGCGCGGCCTTCTTCAACCTCCTGGTGCCGCTGATGATCGGTGCTCGTGACGTGGCGTTCCCGCGCCTGAACGCGCTGAGCTACTGGATCTACCTGTTCGGCGGCATCTTCATGAACATCAGTTTCGTGGCTGGCGGCGCGCCCAACGCCGGCTGGTTCGGCTACGCGCCGCTCACCGACACGGCCTTCGAAGCCACCCACGCCATCGACTTCTGGGCCTTCGGCCTCCAGATCCTGGGCGTCTCATCCATCCTCGCCTCGATCAACTTCATCGTCACCATCATCAACATGCGCGCGCCGGGCATGACCCTGAACCGCATGCCCATGTTCGTGTGGATGAGCATGATCACGGCCTTCCTGATCATCTTCGCCTTCCCGGCCATCACCATCGGCCTCGTGCTGCTGCTCTTCGACCGCTACATCGAAACCAGCTTCTTCATTCCCGAAGGCGGCGGCGACCCCGTCCTCTGGCAGCACCTGTTCTGGGTCTTCGGTCACCCCGAGGTCTACATCCTCATCCTTCCGGCGATGGGCATCGTCTCGGAAATCCTGCCCACCTACTCGCGCAAGCCGCTGTTCGGCTACGCGGTCGTGGCCTACTCGGGCGCAGCCATCGCGCTGGTCGGCTTCGGCGTCTGGACGCACCACATGTTCACCGTGGGCCTGGGCCCCATCGCCGACACCGCCTTCGCGATCTCCACCATGGCCATCGCGGTGCCCACCGGGGTCAAGATCTTCAACTGGATTGCCACCTTATACGGCGGCTCGATCAGCCTTAAATCGCCCATGCTGTTCGCCGTGGGCATGGTCTCCATGTTCATCATCGGCGGGCTCAGCGGCGTCATGCTGGGGTCGCCGCCCATTGACTCACAGGTCCAGGACACCTACTTCGTGGTCGCCCATCTGCACTACGTGCTGTTCGGCGGTACCGTGTTTGGCTTGTTCGGGGGCATCTATCACTGGTTCCCCAAGTTCACCGGACGCTTCATGCACGACGGCTGGGGCAAGGTGCACTGGCTGCTGATGCTGATCGGCTTCAACCTGACCTTCCTGCCGCAGCACATGCTGGGCATCGACGGCATGCCGCGCCGCGTGCACACCTACGCCGCCGACATGGGCTTCGACCTCTGGAACATGATGTCCACGGTCGGCTCCCTGATGATCGGGTTGTCGTTCCTGATCTTCATCATCAACGCCTTGCGCTCGATCCGACACGGCGAACCGTCCGGCGGCGATCCCTGGGACGGCGGCACCCTGGAGTGGACGATTCCCTCGCCGCCGCCCGTGTACAACTTCGCCGAGATTCCGGTCGTCGACGGCCGTTACCCCGCCTGGGACATCAAGCGCGGCGGCGGTCACACCGGCGCGGTGGCCACGGCCCCCGAGGCTGACGCTGAAGCCGACGAGCCGGACATCCACATGCCCAACCCCTCCTACTGGCCGATCGTGATGGCCGCCGGCATGGTGCTTGCCGCCTGCGGCCTGATCTTCCACCAGTCCTTCATTCTCCTGGGCGCGGTGCTCTTTGGCATCTCGCTGATCGGCTGGATCGAGGAACCCGCCGCATGACCGCGGAGGCTCACGGCCACCACGAGGAGCACCACAGCTCCACCGGCCTCGACAACCGCAAGCTCGGCATGTGGGCCTTCCTGGGCTCCGAGACCATGTTCTTCGGCAGCCTGATCCTGGTCATGCTGATCAACAAGCACAACACGCTGGGCGGTCCGGGCCAGGAAGTGCTGGACCTGGTCCTGACCTCGTTCACCACCTTCGTGCTGCTCACCAGCAGCCTCGCCATGGTGCTCTCGCTGGCCGCCTTCCGGAACGGGTCCTTGCTCTGGGGCCGCATCTGGCTCGGCATGGTGATGCTGATGGGCCTGATCTTCCTCGGCGGGCAGGTCTACGAATTCACCGAATTCGTGACCCACAAGGACCTCACGCCCTCCACCAACCTCTTCGGCGCGTCCTTCTACACCCTGGTCGGCTTCCACGGCGCGCACGTGGCCATCGGCGTGCTCTGGCTCGGCACCGCGATGATCTACTCCTGGCGCGGCCGCTTTCAGCCCGGCATGGACATGTGGGGCATTGAGCTGGTCGGGCTGTACTGGCACTTCGTGGACCTGGTCTGGGTCGCGATCTTCACCCTCATCTACCTGATTTGATGAGCGACTCGCACACCGCGCAGGCGGATCACGGCGGGGACATGGCCCACGACGCCGAGCATCGCCACGGCTATTCCAAGTACGTCGTCGTCGGCGTCATCCTCACCGTCATCACCATCGTCGAGATCATGATTCCCAGCATCCCGGCTATTGCCGATGCCTTCACGCGGCCCGGCGTGGTGGGCTCGCTGCTGGTGCTCTCCTTCGCCAAGGGCGCGGGCGTGGTCGCCTACTACATGCACCTGCGCGATGACAGCCGGCTCTTCACCGCGCTCTTCATGTTCCCGTTCTCCATCGCCTCCATGATCGTGCTCATCCTCTTCCTCTTCTTCTCCCTGACGGGCGGCTAGGCTGGAAGCAAGGAACTAGCGCACGCTGACCGCAACCGAATCGAACATGTGGGCAACGTGGCGATCGGCGGACACCGCAGGTGAGGAGGCACCGAGTTGACCTTCTACCTCATCCCAGAAATCACCCTGGGCGTGGTGGTGCTGATAGGCGCCTACGCCTACGCGGTCAGCCCCTGGAACCCGGACCGGCCGGGCCGAGTCGACCCCTGGCGCATCAGCCTCTTCGTGATGGGAGCGGCGATTTTTTTCGCGGCCCTGCATCCACCCATCGACACCCTCAGCGCCGAATTCTTCAGCATTCACATGGTCCAGCACCTGATGGTGACTTTCATGGCGCCGCCGTTGTTGCTGCTGGGCATTCCCGCCTGGATGGTGACGCCCCTGCTGCGCCGGCCCATGGTGCGCGTCGCGTTCCGCTGGATCACCCGGCCGCTGATTGCCGGGCTTGCCGGCGTGGCCGTGTTCTGGGGTTGGCACCTCCCGACCCTCTACGAGGGCGCGCTGAACGACCGCATCCTGCACGACGCGGCCCACGTGACCATGGTGCTCACGGCCCTGCTCATGTGGTGGCCGGTCGTCAGCCGCGTGCCGGCCGCTCCCGCGGCCAGCGTGCCCATCCAGATGTTCTACCTGTTCCTGCTGACCCTGCCCTCGGGCCTGCTAAGTTCCCTGTTCGTCTTCGCCGGCGAGCCGCTCTATCCGGCCTACCTGCTCGCCGCCGACCCGGGCGGACTTTCGGCCCTCGAGGATCAGCGGATCGGCGGCCTCATCATGAAACTCGGCGGCACCGCCCTGCTGTGGACGGTCATCACCGTCAAGTTCTTCCGCTGGATGTCGGAGACGCCGGGCGAACGCGAACTGCTGGGGCGTGCCCCGCGACGAGGCTAGCTGCCAGCCCCTGCCACAATGCTCGCTCGCGCGCCGCGCACCGCGTGGCCAGGCGTCGGATCCAGCGCCTCATAGGTGCCCGGTTCCATGTCGACTTCCAGGTACCCGGTTTGTCCCGGCCCGATCCGAGGTGAGTTGAGCACGCCACCGGGCAGTCGAACCTCCAGGCTGTGGGTGTAGGCCCCAATGTTGGTGATCGCGAATCGCACACGCGGCGCGCTCGTACGAATCACGGGCGGCAGGATGGCAAAGTCCCCAATCTGCACCGCCAGCTCCTCGCAACTCGGCGGCGTGCAGGTGGTCTGCAGCGCCGTCACCGGGTCGGGCGTCGGGTTATCGATAGCGGTCTGCATCGCGCCGACTTCGCAGGCGGCCAGCATCACGGCTGCGGCCACCAGCACGATCAGGCGCGGGGCATGGGCGCGGACTCGGGACATGCAAAAACAACGATCCGTGGCGATTCGGGGTTACGGCAAAGCTTAGGGAAGCCCGCCACCCCGCCGCAACAGGAAGTGGGTGACATAGATGGTCGACTATTCGGGAAAAACGGCTTGGATCAGTCCTGGCACGGATGCTCCAGGCCCTCGGCCGTCGCGGCCTTGACGATGCGGAATTCCCACTCGTTCACATAGGCAGGCTGCGGTGGGTCATGCCGCCAACGCCACGACGAGGGTCACGAGCGTTCCGATCACATTGACCAAGATAAGAACCAAGACGCCAGCGAACCACTTGACCATTTCGGCTTTCAGATTCGCCAAGTCAGCCTTGGTCGAATAGTGTTGGAGTGTCCGGTCCAGCTCGGCGCGCAGATCGTCGCGAGTCAGCGGCCCCGTGTCCGCGGTCATAGCCTCGATCCCCATTCCCGCCCGGAAACCGCCCCGATTTCTCAGATTGTTTCAGCCAGCGTCGCGGCTCGCAACGCCATCCGACCATCGCCGGATGATCCCTGCCTCGGTCCGTCTGAACCTGCCTGCGACGAAACCGTCTCACCGGCGTATACTCAAGCAAGCGGTGGCTCGCTCACCGCTGGGTCAGACGATGCCACGCGCGGGCGTTTTCGGTGTAAGCGCCTACCGCTTCGACAGGCGAACCATCCCTGTCCTCTTCCAAAACGCAGCCGCGCGACATCAGACCGTCGGGGAACGCGCAAGCCCGCGCGATGGGTTTGCACGTCTCGTGACCGCTGGATAGCTGGCGGGACCGAGGGTTGGATTCGGGGAGCGCCAGGCAACGGACGGGCCGGTCGCGCGTCTGCGATTGCCGCAGCAGGGGGATGGTGAATGATTCGTGGCTGTTGAAGTCGCACTACATCTGAACGAGGAAACGCTCGAGAACGCCCTGGCCGAGCTTGTGGCCCTGGGGTCGGACCCGGGCTATCTGAACAAGTCCGAACTCAAGAAGGTCCTGCCGGACGAGGCGCACATCACGCCCGAGGTCGAGACCTGGTTCCGGATGCAACTGGCCGAGGAAGAAATCGAACTGCGCGATGAGGAACCGGAAGACACCGAAGGCAACGACGCCTCCAAGGTCACCACCATCCAGTCGCGGCGCGAGCGCGATCTGGAGCTCGAGTCCGCCAGCCAGGACACCGTTCGCAGCTACCTGAATGAGATCGGCCGCATCTCGCTGCTCACGGCCAAAGAAGAGGTTGACCTGGCGCAGCGCATCGAGCGTGGTGAGGAGAGGGCTCGCCAGCACCTCATCACGGCCAATTTGCGCTTGGTGGTCAGCGTGGCCAAGAAATACACCGGCCACGGCATCCCGCTGCTGGACCTGGTCCAGGAAGGCAACGCCGGTCTGATGCGCGCCGCCGAAAAGTTCGACTGGCGCCGCGGCTACAAGTTCAGCACCTACGCCACCTGGTGGATTCGCCAGGCGGTCACGCGCGCCATCGCCGAGCAGAGCCGCACCATCCGCCTGCCCGTGCACGTGCACGAAAAGCTCACCAAGTCCTACCGGGTCCAGCGCGATTTGCAGCTGCGCCTGGGGCGCGAGCCGACGGACGACGAAATCGCCCACGAGATGGAGATGAGCGAGGAGCAGATCGGCGAACTCAAGCTCGCCGCCCGCCTGCCCATCTCGCTCGAAACCCCCATCGGCGAGGACGGCGACACCGAAATCGGGCACCTGATTCCGGACGACGACGCGGTGGAGCCGGTCGAAGCCGCCACGTCCCAGATGCTCTCCGAGCACCTGGAAGGCGTGATGGAAATGCTGGACCCCCGTGAGCAGAAGATCCTGCGCATGCGCCACGGACTGGATGACGACACGCCGCGCACGCTGGACCAGGTCGGCCAGGAGTTCGGGCTCACCCGCGAACGCATTCGCCAGATCGAGTCCCAGGCCCTCCGCCGCCTCCGCCACCCCCGCCTCGCCCGCAAGCTCAAGGACTTCCTCACCTAGACGCGGGCGGAATCTCCGCCTGACGCAACAAGCCCCGCCGGCTACAGGCCGGCGGGGCTTGCGTGTGTTTCGGTGGGTAGGGGCTAGAAGCCGCCCATGCCTCCCATGTCGCCCATGCCACCCATACCTCCCATGCCGCCCATGCCACCCATACCAGGGTCTGGTGGCATCGCGGCGGCGGGCTTCTTGGTTTCGGGCGCGTCGGCGATCAGCACTTCGGTGGAAAGCAGCATCATGGCCACGCTGGCCGCGTTCTGCAGGGCGCCGCGAACCACGGTCAGCGGGTCCACCACGCCGGCGTCACGCAGGTCCTCGATCTGGCCGGTGTCGCCGTTCCAGCCCTGGGCGCCGTCGGCCGTGAGCACGCGCTCCACGATCACGTCGCCAACTTCACCGGCGTTGGATGAAAGCTGCCGCAGCGGCGCCGCCAGCGCGTCGCGCACGATGCGCGCCCCCATGGCCTGCTCGCCATCCAACGTCTCCAGCAGGTCATCAACCGCTGGAATCGCGCGCACGTAAGCCGTGCCCGCGCCCGGCACAATGCCGTCGGCCACGGCCGCCTGCGTGGCCGACAAGGCGTCTTCCACGCGGTGCTTCTTCTCCTTCAACTCGACCTCGGTCGGCGCGCCGACGCGAATCACCGCCACGCCGCCCGCCAACTTGGCCGCGCGCTCTTCCAGCTTCTCGCGGTCGTAGTCCGAGTCCGTGGTCTCCACCTGCGACTTGATCTGTTCGATGCGCCGCATGATGTCGCGACGCGCCCCGGAGCCCTCCACGATCGTGGTGTCGTCCTTGCGAACCACGATCCGGCGCGCCAGCCCCAGCACGTCCAGATCAAGTTCCTTCAAGTCCTGACCCAGGTCCTTGGAAATAAGCTGGGCGCCCGTGAGGATGCCAATGTCCTCCAGGATCGCCTTGCGGCGGTCGCCGTAAGCCGGGGCCTTGATCGCGCAGGCATTGATGGCCCCGCGCACCTTGTTGACGATCAGCGTGGCCAGCATGTCGCCTTCCACGTCCTCCGCCACGAACAGCACGTCGCGCCGCCCGGACTGCACAATCTTCTCCAGCAGCGGCAGCATGTCCTGGGCGTTGCTCAGCTTGTCGTCGGTGATGAAGACGGACGCGTTCTCCAACTCGCAGGACATCGAAGTCTCGTCAGTCACCAGATACGGTGAGATGTAGCCGCGGTCCAGCTGCACGCCGTCCACCAACTCCAGTTCCAGCGCGTTCGTGCGGCCCTCTTCAACCGAAACCGCGCCGTCCTTGCCCACGCGGTCCAGCGCCGTGGCGATCTGCTTGCCGATGGCCGGGTCGCCCGACGAAATCGCGGCCACCCATTCCATCTCCTGCGGCTCGCTGATCGCGCGGCCCTGCTCATTCAGCGCCGTCTCCACGGCGGTCACGGCCTTCTCCATGCCGCGCTTGATGATCATCGGGTTCATCTCGGCGGCAACTGCGCGTAGCCCGTCCTGGATCATGCGCTGGGCCAGCACCGTGGCGGTGGTAGTCCCGTCGCCGGCCACGTCGTTGGTCTTGGTGGCCGCTTCCTTGATCAGCTGCGCGCCCATGTTCTGAAAAGCGTTCGGCAGGTCAACGTCGCGCGCCACGGTTACGCCGTCATTGGTGATGATGGGCGACCCGAATTTGCGCGCCAGCCCCACGTTCCGCCCCTTGGGCCCCAGCGTCACGCGCACCGCATCGGCAACGGAATTCACGCCGTTCAGCAGCGCGCTGCGCGCGGTCTCATCAAAAATCAGGTCTTTAGGCATGCCGGCCAGACTCCTTCGTGGCGGTCTCGCACTCCAGCGGTTAGGTCAAATGGGAAGGGCGGAGCGCGCCCAGCGGCGCGCGGCGGCGCACCGACATTCGGCCCGCAATTGTACCGCAGCAACCCCCCGAATTGGGCGCGACTTCGCGTCCCACGTATCCAACGGCCTCGAGACTTCTGCCTGGCTAGGCACGGCGCCACCTCCGCCGCCCGTCCCGCGGGATCACGCCGCGCGTGCATGCATCGCCAGCAGCGGCGCGTCCGCCTCGGCGCGCTCCGCCAGGCGGCGCACTGGATTCGCCTCACCGTCCAGCGACACGATCGCCACCACCGTCGCCGGCCCAAAGGAGTCCCGCAGCGGGCCCACCATCACGATCTGCCGGCCGTCGGGCGACCAGGCCGCCGCCCGAATGCCCTGAAACTCGTGCCGGGGCGATCGCGAGGGCCCCACTTCCCGCCGCACGATGCCCACCTCCGTCCGGCTGGGGATGTCGACGCCCACCACAAACGCCGGGTGGTTCCCGTTCGCGCTCACCAGGATCCGCGACCCGTCCGGCGACCACGCCACCGTGTCGATCCAGACTGATCGAGGATCTTCGTCGTCGTTCCGCCGCCACCACCGCTCAACCGTCGTCAGCCGCCGCGGGTCGGCCCCGTCGCGCCCGATCGTGTACAGCGCCACCCCCGAGCCTTCCGCCTGCGCGTACGCCAGCCGCGACCCGTCCGGCGACCACGACGCGCCGCTCACCACGTCCGTTGCCAGGCTGCGCGGCGCGCTCCCGTCGGCGCCCACCACATACAGGTCGCGGCCCTCCGGTCGCAGGGGAAAGTCCGTGCCTGGGTCCCGATACCGCACCACCGCCAGCTCCCGCCCGTCCGGCGACCAGCGCGGCGGCTGGTGCGCCACCGGCGTTCCTTCCTCGAACACCGGCCGCACATCCGACCCGTCCGCCGCCATCGTGTACAGCCCAATACGTGCCCCGGTGCTGACCCTATCTAAGTGGGACAGATTGGCGTTGAACCGGTTGGAGAGAAACGCTATACGCTGCCCGTTGGGTGACCAAGCGGGATATGAGTCAAAGTGCTCATTCATGGTCAGCGAAGTGACGCTGCCGCCGTCACGCGCGACCCGGGCCAGTTCGTATTCAAAGTCATTGGCGATCCGCTTACGACCGTCACCGTCTGGATAGATGCGCCCATACACGCATGTGCCATAAACTAGGTTGCTTCCGTCCCGCGCCAAGTCAAAAGCAGTCCTTAAACCGATGCGACGCCCGCTTCGCCCACGCGTACCGGAATTACTCGTCTTTCGCTCCTCGGGATCTTCCGGTGAGGCTGAGGCGATCAACCAGAGCTTCGTCCCGTCCGCCTTAAGTCCATACATATCGGGGCCATCGTTGAAGTACAACTCGGCACCATCCTCGCGCCACGTGACCTGACTGTGGCTTGCCCCGAACGAATACAACTCCAGCCTGGCGCAAGTTAGTGATCTGGAACTATCTGCATGGTCCAGTGGCTGTGGTATTGCCACCTTGGTCACGACCGGTTCTCGTCCCCCAATGCAGCCCGCAAGGCTTAGAAAGACTGCACCGACAACCAACGATCCACACAATCCCCTCCACGCCAGCGACCAGCACACCTCGCTCGGCGTCATCGTGACTGATACAACGCGTGGATAGCCATGATATCGATTGGTTGTGGCGAACAGTCAGCCCTCGCGTTGTTGACCGTCGAAAGCACCGTGTCTTCAGGATGCCCCGGATACTCGAACCTGCCGGTATCCGGACCTCCACCTACTACGTCTCTCATCCCTCCGCCCAGTCCTAGCGCAGGACCTATTTCATGGATAAAGGACGGGTAGGCACTTCCAGGGTCGTCCGAGTCATTTCCGCACTCATTGAACAGCGAATCCGATTCAGGAAGCATTAGCATATCGGACGTAAAGTGCGATCGACGGATAAATATATCCGATGACAAATGCTCTAATGTATCATCTTTTTTCACCCTCACTACTGGATAGGTGCACATGAGAACTCTCTGATCAAACTTCCAAACCACAACGCCCGGTACCGGCTCAAAGGCCTCATACCAGCACCGCGTCCTTTGGCCGATACTCGACGCGACTTCAGGAAACACAAACGCCCGGTATAGATATCCCTGCGAGCCAGCAAGGTCATCGAACATCTTGATCTCATTGGCGTCCCGGTCATCGGCCTGCAGCGTCTCAATCTCTTGACCCAACAGCGTCTGCTGATTCACGGCCCTCGCAATAAAGCCCATCACAAGGTCGAACGATGCCGCGTGCACATCGCACATATCTGGATGATGCAAATTGCCTCTTAGCCTGCCGCGGCCGCCACCAGGCCGCCGTCCTCCTGCTCGCGAACCAGGACTCGAAGGTCGCCCCCGTTCAGCGCCACCGTGTACACCCTGATGGTGCGGTCGCCGTCCAGCAGTTGGAGCACAGCCTGAGGAATCCGGCTGGAAAAACGCGGATCCCCGGGTCACCGACGACCACCGCCAGCCGTGATTCGTCCGGCGACCAGGCCACCGCCTGCCCGTAGAGGGGCCCGACGATGCGGGTTCCCTCCGGCGTGACGATGCAGAGCGAGTCATCCGCACACTCGTACACGATGTACGCGCCCTTGGGCGACCACGCCACCAGCGGCAGGCGCGGCGGCGGCCTTGCATATTCGGCAACGACCACGCGGTCGAGGTCCGCAACCCGCTGCTCCACCGCAGCATCCGCCGTGACTGTGATGGTGTAGAGCGCCCGACGCTCACCGTCGAGCCGTATGTAGGCCAGCTGCCGGCTGTCGGGGGACCAGGCCACTTCGCTGGCCGCGTCCGCAAGACGCCGTCGCACGCTGCCGTCCGCGTTCACGATATAGAGGCCGAATCCGGGTTCCCCTTCGTCGTTGAGAAACCCTCGCCAGGCGTCGGCGACGCCGGTCCCGGACTCGCCGTCGTCGTTGACAAACGCCAGCCAGCGACCGTCCGGCGACCAGCGCGGCGGCCCGATCAGGGCATCTTCGTGGCCGCCGCCGATCGATCGCACGTCCGTGCCATCAGCGCGCATCAGGTGAAGTGAACCGGACGTGCGATCAATAGCCCCGCTTAGACCAGGATTTGATACATATCTCCTACGCGGCAACCCCCGCAGAAAGGCGATTTGCAGGCCGTCCGGAGACCACGCGGGGAAGTAGTCGAAGGCGGTATTGCTCGTCAGTCGTCGCGGCGCCGCGCCGAGCCGATCGACCGTATCCACGTCCACGAGCGCCAGTTCGTGGTAGTCGAGCCACAATTGCGTCCGCGCAAACTCACAGGTTGCGTAGACCATTTGCGATCCGTCGGCCGACAGGCTAAAGGCCGTCGTCGTGTCCCATGGCGGCGCCTCGCCACCTGGCGGCCACACCTGTACAAGCGTCCGCAACTGACGCCCGTCTGGCGATATCGCGTGGATGTCAGGACCGAAGCTAAAGATGATCTCCGACCCATTCATACGCCACGCCAACGACGTCCCCCGTATCATTATTCTCGGACGGTCCCATCCGACGCCGTGACAATGCGTTCGGGGTCCAAGTTTCTCAATTGGCTCCACTTTATGATGTGAGTCCTCAGGTTTCTCTTTGTCGCGTAGATCCGCTTTTTGGTCCGCTGTCTCAAGTGATTCCTCAGCAACCTCTTTTTCGATGAGCTCGGCGTTCTCAGTTCGTTCCTTCGCAGGCTGATTCTCAACTGGTTCCGCTGGATATTCGCAGGATACGGAAACCGTCGCGATACAGATCAGACCAAACATCAGCATGCAAAAGCGCCGGACTGTCGCAAGCGACGAATACTGCCCATGAACGCGATTCCAGACCGGCCCCACCATGCGTGCGAATCTGCCACCGAGCCCCGAATCTCTCATGGAACCACGATCTGGTACAAGGCATAAATCGCCATGATGTCCAGCGGGTACGGCGCACAACTAGGCTGTGCATCGTCAGAGTTATAGTCCATCACCGAGTCAAAATACTGCGATGGCGTCGGATCACCCGGATGACCTGAACCAGCCCCTCCGATGCCCAGGACATGCCCGGCTTCGTGCAGGAAATCTCCATAAGCACTGCGGTCGACATCATCTCCCTGGTTGCGGCACTTGTTGAAGCTGGCATTCGCAGCCGGGACGGCCAGCGGATAGACTGGATTTCCACCGTCACCTTCATAAGTACTGCGACGAATAAAGATGTCCCGTGTTCCATCAGGGCCCGTGTCACCGCCGGGCACGCACATCTTGGCGCCGGGATCGAGGGTGCCATTCGGGAAATACCAGCACGACTCCTCGAGCCGAACGCTCGCGGCGAATTCCGGAAACGCCGCGACGCGAGTAATCGTGTCAATCGGGTGGCCCTCATTGAACATGATGATCTCGTTGGCGTCGATGTCGCGCAGCGTATGGTCTTCATCGCCATATTTTTCTTCAATTTTCTTGTCGTCCAATATGATCCCCATTTCCTTGAATCGCTTCAGAAAGTTCTGCACGAGCTGCTGGAGTTGCTGGTCTTCATCGGGTATCGGTTCGGGCATGAACGCAGCGATTTCGTTGGCGATCACCCGGCTCAGCCCCGCGTAGTCCGCGCAGGGCTTGAACTGGCCGGACGAATCGGTTTCCCGCTTCGTCCGGATCAAGCCGTCCGTCGCCGTCTGCCACTGCTGCATGGCGTGGTTAATCAGCGTCACCCAGGCGGCGATCCGGGTGTCGCTGGATGGTCGGAAGGTCTCGGTGCAGATGCGGTAGGCGTACAGCGGATAGCCGTCCGCCGTCCGCGCCCCAAGCCGCTGCTGCAGCGGAAACGCCGCCACCCGTTGCCCGCCATCGGCCTTCGCAGTCGATGGCCACACGAAGGCATTGCGCGCCGCGAAGACATCCGCGTCTCGTTCGTTGGTCTGGGTCGGGTCGTCGCGGTAGATCAGCTGCAGGGCATACACCGATCCGGCAGTGAGTCCTCCAATGACGTGGGTGCTGGGGGTCACGCGAAATGACACATCCGACGGCGGCGGTAAAAAGCCGTCCTTGTCCGGTTTCCAGCTCGCCAACACATGGTCGACGGTGGACTGGCGCCAGCGGATTTCGTAGTAGCCCGTTCCGAAGTTCGTGCTGTTCAGCACCGCCGGCGCCCCTACCAGATCCCACGTAACCTCGGCTCTCGCCTCCGACCCATCAGCCTTCGTGATGGGCGTATCGATGATGATGACCGGCGTGGTGTGGAGGATCGTTCCATTGGCGTATTTCACGCCGATTCGAATGCCGTACGCCGGTTCATGGGCCAGGCCCCGGTCTTTGCCAGCCTCGTCGAGAATCTTGTCGAGATTGAGGACATGCCGTTGTGGCTTGCCGGCCGCAATTGATATTTCCGTAGTGTCCTTTACCGGATGCCAATCCTTCGCAGCGGTCGTGTGGACGTTGCCAACTTTCTCGGTTGCCCGGATCACGTAGGCCGTGGCGTTTTGCACGTGGGGCCAACAGATGGTCGCTTGGCGTCCGGCCTCCGGGACAACATCCACGCGCAACTGGCTCAAGGGCACCGTGTCGGCCGTGGTCGCCGGGCACTCGGGATCGATCGCAATCGGGCTCGGCGTCGTCGTTGGCCGCGTTGGCTTGAGCTCCACATCCGCCGTCGTCAACCGGTGATCGGCCGACCACGCCGAGGCCGAGCAGTCGCTCGGATCATTGCAGGCCCGCAGCTTCACCACATATTCCGTGCCTGCCTCCAGCCCCCGCAGGGTCTTACTCCGGTCGTTGCCGCCAGCCGTCACCGTCGTCTTGTCGGACGGCGAAGACCGCTTCCAGTACTGGATCTCAATGCCTTCCACCGCGCCCGCGCCGACGTCTGCCGCACCTGGTCGAACGTGATCGTATGCGGCGGGTCCGCCCGCCCCGCCGTTGTCACCTGCGTCGCGTCCGTCCACCAGCCGCAACTGTCGGTGCCGTTGCAGGCGTGAATCTTGAACTTATAGCCCGTGCTCGGCTGCAGCCCGCTAAACGTGTGGTGGTCCGTCACGCCGATGCTGGCCGCCTGGCTATACGGCGGCTGCGTCACGTCCTGCCGCCAGATCAGCAGCCCATAGCCCGTCAGCGGCTCCCCGCCGTTGCCCGCTGGCGGCGACCACGTGATCTTGAACGACGTGGACCAGCGGTTGGCGACGCGCACGTTCTGCACTACGCCCGGAGTTCCCTCGCGCGCCGTCGCGCCCGCCGCCCCGGGCGCCGACCGCTCGTCCGCCGGCACATAGTCCGGGATCGGCAGCACCGTCAGGTCCTGGCTCACCGACGCCTCCGCCGAGTCGGCCCCGCCCTGGCGCAGCTCGGCCGTCACCGTCCCACCGCCTACCGCGCAGGCGTACACGATGAACTCCACGTGCTGCGACGTCGCGCCCGTCACCACGCGCGTCTGCGACGCCCAGCCACACCCGCCGATCCCCAGGCTCGTGCTGTCGCTCAAAACGACGACCTCGTAGGCCGCCGACGAACTCAGGCCGTCCACCTCCACCGTGAACAGGTGAACGATCGTATGCGTAATTGAGGGCACGAGATCGTCGAAGCGGATGCTGGGGCCGTCGCCAGCGCCGTCGCCTTGCGCTGCGTCGCCGTCCTGCGCCTGCAGCGGGCTGGAGGGGCCCAGCAGGGCCGCGCTCAGCAGCAGCACTCCGACCAGGGCCGCCAGCGCCACACGCCGGTCCGGCCAGGCGCGCACGCGCCCCCACCCGCCGCAACCGGCGGCCAACAACGCGGCCAGCGCATGGCTGGCCAGCGGCGTGGACCCACGGCTCAGCCATCCCATCGCCCGCCGGCCGGTCCCTCGGCGCATACGCGGATCCAATCTCGGCGGTACGCCGGATCCACATCCCGGCAAAGGTTGACGTCGGCACGCTATCACATGGGTCTTGGACGATAGGCTATCTGAATATCATCGCTCTACCGTGTATGGGTTTTTGGACGCCTCCCTTCCTTTGACCCCGAACGGTTGAGTCGATGAAACACGCACCCACGGAATCACCCCAACGCCACGCCCCACCGCTACGCGTCAAAAGTCAACCTCCGCACAGGAGAGCGGAAGAGAAGGCTGCCGGCCGCGATGAGCGACCGGGAGCCTGGTCCATGCCAGCCAAGTCGGCGAAGCGACGGTTGGCCGAGCCCATGGCGAGCAGGTCGCCGGCGGTGGCGTCGCGCACGGCGTAGCCGGAGATGATGGCCCGGGCGACGCCCAGCCTCAGCATCTGCCAGCCGACGCCCATCCCCACCGCCGCGTCAATCGCCGGCACCGCCATCCGCCGTGCCTCACGCCACGGCGGGCGGGTCGGCTAGCGCCCTTTCCAGTACGGGTTCGGCGACCAGTAGCGCCGGTTCTTGATGCCCAGCGCAAACGTCGCCTCGGTGCTGAACCGGATCGATGAGGTCAGCCGCGTCAACGCGTCCTCGCGGGACGCCGCGCCCATGGCGCGATAGTCGCGCCCGTCGATCACGGCGTTGGCGTTCCAGCCGGACATTCCCTCCCAGACGCTGACCTCAATCTCAACGTCGTCAAACTCGATGTACGTGACCTCGCGGTCGTCGCTGGTGGTCGCTTCGGATGACACGGCATTCCAGGGGGTGGCGAATTCGTCGGGCGATTATACGGACGCCGCTGCGCCGGCGGTGGCTCAGGTCCGGCCCGTGCCGGGGCGTTGGGGCAACCAGCGCCTCGCCGTCCACAGTGAACACATCGACCCGGAAAGTGAACACATTGGTCCGAAAAGTGAACGCTTTTGGACGGATATCGGCTGGATAGTGAACACGTTGAGGGTGCCGGGTGAACACATCCCCGCGAACCTGCTGAACACCTGCCGGCCCAATCAGCGCTCCCGCGCCCCTGGCTCGCGGCGGCTGGCTGACCGGCCATCGAGCCGCCTCGGCGACGCCCCCGGGAGGTCGTGCGGACTTCGCGTGGTGGACCTGGGATTCGACAATCGTAATCGTATTGTGTACACTGGGTCCGCACCCATGCTTTCCCTTCCTCCGGAGCCTTCCCGTCCCTGCCCTCGTCGTCCGCCTGCTGGTACGCCTTGCGTCCTGCCTGGGCTCCCGGTCCCGGTGCCGCCGGGACGTCCCCGGCCCGCGGCCTCCCAATCCGCTGCCAACCGTGCGCGCCCCAACTGATGCCATCGCTCCGCCCGTCCCAGGCCGGCGAACCAGCCGCCGCGTCACCGCCCCGTCGGGCATCCACCCCCGGCCCGCCGGAAAATCCGGCCCAAGCTATCTCTCGCCAGCCCGACCCCCTCTGGGGGTCGGGCTGGCGAGAGATAGCTC
>DAOUIX010000043.1:0-2758 GCA_034423235.1 Chloroflexota bacterium
GCTCAACCCCGCAATTTGCACCGGCGCCGAGCCCGTGTCGTCGCTATGCAGACGCAGCGCGTCGACCTGCTCGCGTTTGGGCGAAACGAAACCCACGGTGGCTCCAGAAGAATCGCGGGCGTCCACAACGGGCGCTCGCATCGGGTATCGGGACGGAAAGCAATCCGCCCATCACACGCCGCAGTGTACCGCACGGTCAACGCCCGAAAGGACCCCACGGCGACACGGCGTGAGCATGTCGCATCCAGCCTCCACGCCTTACGGTGTGCACAATGACCGAGGTGAAGGCCCCCGCCGCTACCGAACACCGCTCGCCGCCTGACGGACCAGGCGGCGCGCAGTCGTTCGCCGGGCGCCTGGCGCGGGCCTGCCCCGCCATCAGCCCACGCACCCGCGCCGCGCTGCTGGCGGGATTCCTCGCCGCCAATCTGGTGCTGGTTCTGCTGCCGGCGGCCGACGCGCATCGACTGCAGCTGATTGATCCAGGAGCAGCGTGGATGCGTCAACTGTGGTCCGATACCGAGGGTACCTGGGCCAACACCTACAGCGTAGTCGTGTGGGGCGCCGTTGCGGTTCTCGGATTCATGCAACTGCTCCGCCCCGGTCGACCGAGGTGGCCGCGAGTAATCGGTTGGCTGTGCGTGGCGCTGGTGGCTTCGCTCGTTGCCTTCGAGGATGTCGCCGGTCGCAAGGAGGCATTGGGCTACGACCTGATGGAGTCGCTGCCATACCTCCAGGCCGTGCCGTCGCTCAGCCGCTGGGCGGTCGCGGTTGCGCCGATATTGGCCGTCCCGCTACTGGCCGCGGGCTGGGTTATATGGACCGCGCAGAGCGGGCACCCCATGCGCCAGATGCTGACCGGGCTGGCGGCAATCCTCCTTCTAGGGGCTGTCGTCCAGGACACCGAACTGTTCCGTCGTACCCCCCTTGCCTGGACATACTTCGCCGAAGAAGGGGCGGAAATCATGGGCGGCGCCACCCTCGTCGTGATTCTGATCGAATCCTTGGCGGCGCGGCCTGAACCCGCGCAACTAACGGGACGCGGCATCGGCGGGCGAAGGTTAGCCGTAGTCGATGTGCTGCTGGTCGCCAGCGCCTTCTTGCTGGTTGCATGGCATATCGTCCAGGACAGTCGAGTGACGACTACCCGTCCGTGGTCCTATACCGGTCCCATCACGCTTGTCGAGCAGCCGTTTCGCGCGAGCCATGATCATCTCCGGCGTATCGACGTCTGGGCGTACGTTGACTTTGCTCCCGGGAGCGCCGAGATCTTCGCCCGGCTGACGCCCGAAGGGTCGGACGACCCAATTCGCGAGAGCCGCACCACAATCGACGCCCGCCGATTTAGCAGCGCCACGGCCACCTTCCACTTCGACCCAATCCCCGACAGCCACGGCAGGTTCTACACGCTTGCTGTCGGCGTGCTGAGCGGCCCATTGCCCTATGTATTCCTGGGGTTGACGGGAGGGGACGCCAACCCAGCCGGGGACGTTTTGGTCAGCGGTGTACCGACACCCCAACCGAATGACCTGGCCATGCGGATCATGTCGCATGGCCCATTCATCGAGAGTTTGCTTGGGCAAGCCCCCTGGCACTGGTTGTGGCTCGGTGAGGTGACCGTACACATCTTCGTATGGGTGCTAGTTGTCGTCGCGGCGTGGCGCGGACTCTCCGCGGGCTCCCAGCGGCAATTCTGGCGTGGTTTTTTCTGGCCCGCCGCCTTCACCAGCGCCCTAATCACCGCTAGCCTCGTTACGCTAACGCTCCTAGCCGTGCTCTCGCCCGCCCGGCTGGCTTGACCAGATAGGCCGCTCGCGCGCCGCTAGCCGCCGGTATTCCGTTCGAGCCTTCCCAACTGGGTGGCCGAACAAGCCCCGTTCGCTGTGGCTACCGCAGCACTGACGGCGCCAGGCCGCGGCGGCGCAGCCGAAAGATTGTGCGGCCGACGTGGTCGGCGATGTAGAGGTCGCCGTGCGGGCCCACCACCACGTCCGTGGGCCGGGTCAGCGAGCTGACGAACGGGCGCACCTGCGCCGTGTAGGAGTCGCCCTCGCGCCGCAGCCGCGCCCGCAGGATGTTGTGCGCAAATGAGCTGCGGCCCCCCGACGGCCCCCACATGGCGATCAGGACGTTGCCGTCAAACTCGCCCGCCTGGGGTCCGGTGAAGAAGGTCAGCCCCGCGGCGGCGCCGTGCGCCGACAGATTCGCGACGGGTCCGCGGGTCCCCGAGTCGGGCGGCGGCGTGCCCCAGAACCGCGCGTGGCCATAGTCCGCGCCCTGGATCACGTGGTTGAGCTCATCGGGCGGGTCGTCGATGCGCCGCACGCGGCTGTCGGGGCCGTTGTCGGTGCAGAAGAGCTCGCCGTCCGGGCTGAATGCCAGGCCGAACGGATTGCGCAATCCGGTGGCGAACTTCTCCAGCCCGGCGCCGTCCAGCCGCGACCGCAAGATCGAGGCCGACAGTGGTCGTTCGCGGATCTCCCCCGCGTTCGTGGTGCTCCCGAGCGTCATGTAGAGCAATCCGTCCGGCCCGATGGCGATGCCGTTGTTGCGATGGAACGGCACCCGCGTGTCCAGTTCCAGGCCGGTGACGATGTCCGCCGATTCGTCCGCCGCCCCCGAGCCGGAAGCGTCTCGCAGCCGAATGATCTTGTTCTCGACGGACACATAGACGTGGTCGCCCACAAACGCCAGCCCCCGAACATCCTTGACGCCGTCGCCGGAGGCAAAGGTGCGAATCACGTCGGCCTGCCCGTCG